>JBAYPJ010000020.1:0-46297 GCA_041677785.1 Novosphingobium sp.
CGGCATCTTCGCGCAGATGATAAACAATTTCAGCGTTGACGGCCACCGGCATGGCAACGGTAAGGGCGATGCTTGTCAGGTTCGCTCCTGCTACAACATCGAAGTGCTGGGCGCGGACTATACGGACGAGCCGCCAACGGTTCTCGGCAGCGGCCAAGGCTATGGCGTCGGCATTATCGAAGGCTGTCGAAACTACAGGGTCGATGTGCGTGGTCGAGGGATGCGGCACACGTTCGATTGGGATAGCTCCTATCACGGCAAGGTGACTGTGTGGAGCGAGGGCGAAGAAGGCTCCATCCCAATCGGGCCGCACAACGGCGCGGGCGGCGACATCGACATGCAGGCCACGTTGGTCAGCGTCGCGACCAATGTCGGGTTCAATGCGCAAGATTATCACACCATAACAGGCGAAGGCAGCAGCGGCGGATGGCCGCTCCACAACATCCGTCTGCGTGGCGATGTTCACATTCGCGAAGCGCGCGACAATGCGTCCATCGGGCTGCTTTCGATGGCCACGTTCAGTAATTGCGACATCGACCTGACCGCGATCTATGGCAACGGCATCACCATGGACGTGGGGACGGGGGGAAGCGGCTCGGCCGGCATCCGCATGCGAGGGCGTGGCAACAGCGGTCGCGTCAAGTTGTTCTCGCGGGCGTTCCGTATAGGGTTCATGGCCTATGAGAGCGATGACGGGCCGACGAATGGAGCGCACAATCTTGAACTGGACATTGACGCTGACGTCATGGACTACGCGACCTACCATCGTTACGCCGATCACGTCAATATCCGGCGGATGAAAGGCGGTTGGTCCGTTAACACCGCCTACCACCACGTCACGGGAGGCGCCACCGCCGCCCTGCGCCATTTCGGCATTCACGAAGCCACCTATGAGCGGCAGGAAGATCGGTATTTCGAGCTTGTTGGAAACCCGCTCGGCACCGGCCATCGCACGGGCGATCTGGGCACCATATGGGCTCCCTACACCGGGCTGATCTCTGGCCTTTCTTCTGCTTACACGATCACGCATCAGGACATGCTGCGCAACGGCGGCAAGATGCTCGGCCTCGCCGGATCGGGCTCAATCACCATCTCGTTGGACAATGGTTTTTTCACCGGGCAGGAACTCGTCCTGCTCAAGGGCGGCCCGACATCCACGATGACAATGGCCACCGGCGGAAATCTAGGCACAGGCGCGAGTGGCGTTACCTTGGTCTCGGGCGAAGCCCTGTCGCTCTGGTGGTCCGGTTCGCTCTGGCATGGGCGTTAGTGTGGCTGCGATGAAACGCATTATCATGCACTGGACCGCCGGCGCGTACGCGCCGAACAGCGTCGATCTGAAGGCCTACCATTTCGTCATTGACGGCGACGGAAAATGGCACAAGGGCGTCGACGTGTCGAAGAACAGCGGCTCGCTGAAGGCCGGCTACGCGGCGCACACGCTCAACCTGAACACCGACAGCATCGGCGTCAGCCTCGCGTCAATGGCGGGCGCGGTCGAGAGCCCGTTCAACGCCGGCCGCTACCCGATCACCAAGGCGCAGGTCGACAGCCTCGTGGTCGGCGTAGCCGACCTGTGCGCCGAGTACGGCATCCCGGTAAATAGGAAAACAGTCCTAAGCCATGCCGAGGTGCAACCGACGCTGGGCGTGGCGCAGCGCCAGAAATGGGACTTCACCCGCCTGCCGCCCTACCCTGACCTGAAGGGCGCTATCGAGATCGGCGACTGGTTGCGCAGCCGTATCGCAGCGGCCGTACCGCGCGCCGCCGAGACCGTGGCGCAGGCGGAGCCCTTCCCGGCCGGGGCCGTTCTGGAGGCGCTCGCCACGGTCGCGACGGCCTCGACCGCCGGCGGTCCCGCATCGGGCTCCGTACCGCGCGGCACGCTCGTCGGGTTGCTGGAGCAGGAAGGCGGCGAGGTGCGCGTCCAGACGCCGGCCGGCTACAAGGTGTGGGCGCAGGCCGCCGCCTTCCGGCTTGCGGGGGTCGTCGACAACGAGCAGACGGGAGCGAAGCCGTCCTCGACGCGGCAGAAGCTCTCCGCTATAAGAAACCTCATCGACGAAATCGAAGCTACCCTCGGAGACGAGCAATGAACACCAACCTCATCCACAACATCCTGAACGTCGTCGGTCTCGTCATCGGCGCGCTGATCGCATACGACTGGACCCTTCTCGGGCTCCCGGCGTCGACGGCGGCAATCGTAGCCGGCGTCGTGCTCATGGCCGACAAGATCATCAAGCTCGGGATCAATATCACCCGCGACGGCGTTTCCGGGCTGGTGAAGAACCAGCCGCCGGTCGAATGACCGCACTGGCGGTCCTTCGCCTCTTGCTTGAGCTTGCCGCGTTCTTCGCGCGGCAGGCCGAGCGCCGCGACATCGAGAAGGCGCTTAAAAATGAGATCGAGAACCTGCACAGGCACAAGGTTGACGCTGCCGCTGACGCTCGCGACGATGTCCTTTCTGGCCGCGTGCCAGTCGATCCCGACGACCCCAACCGCCGCGACTGACGCGGTCGCGGCGCTCGTCGACGACACTTGCCGTCGGGCTTGGCGGCCGATAACATATTCAAGTAGGGACACGCAGCAGACGCAGGACGAAGTCCGCGCGGGGAACGCTGCTCGGGCGGCGTACTGTGGACGTTGAACTGGCGGGCAGGCTAGGGGGGCTGGGCGAGGCTGTGAAGAACCTCGACGACAACCTGCGCGCCATGCGAGCGGCGCAGGAACGCATGGAAGCCCGAGCCGAGAAGCGAGCCGAGGACGCCGACGAGAGCCGCCGGCGGCTCTACGCCAAGGTCGACGACATTCAGGACAAGGTGGCGGGGCTGGACAAGAAGGTAGATGTAGAACTGCACGAAGTCCGCGACCGGCTGGACGACGTCGAGAGGACCGCCGTCAGCGCCAAGGAAGCCGGAGACGATTACCGGCGGCTCGTGCAACAGGGCAAGGGCGCGCTGCTCGTCTTCGGCTTCGGGGGGACCGCCTTCGGGGCGGGGGCGATCTATTTCTTCGACGGCGTCATCCGCTGGCTGAAGACGAAGCTCGGTCTTTAAGCTCGCCGGCGCGCTTGAAGGCCGCCGCCGCGTAGACGATAGCGCCCAGCAGTTCGGCTCGCGCTCGGTCGTGCTGACCGCGAGCGACCATCGTCGACGCCTCCTGCACCTTCTTCATTACCTGCCCGACATGGAAGTCTATGCCTTGCGTCATGCGGGCGATTTCCATAATCGGCTGGCGGTCGAACGGCTTGCCGTCAGAGGCGTGGCGATCCTTGCCCTTGCCTTCTGAAGACTGCCGCAGCGCCAGCTTCAGGACGGCCGCGAGATCGGCGTACCCTTCGGGGGTCGGTCCGCTCGACGCCGCGCGAGACATATCGTGGCCGATACCAGTAAGCGGAAAGCGAGGATCGGGGGGGCCGTCGAAGGCTTCCGTCTTCGCCGGGAAGCTAGCGGTCAGTTTCTCGGTCAACTCGTCCTCCAGCGTTTTGGTGGCCTCCGGGCCGGGCTTGTCCCAGCGTTGCCGGAGGGGGCCTGTCGTCAGCGCGTAGGTAGCGCGTCTCGCCGCCTCGTAGAGCGTCGCTTTGGCGAGGGAGTTTACGAAGGCGTACGCCTCTTCTCTCGTCTCCATGCGCCCCAGCCGCTCGATCTGCTCGTCCGAGGTCAGCCGCGCGAAAGCATAAACGTCCGTGTTGTCGCCTCGTTTATCGGTCATTTCACACCTTCCTTATGTATTTGTTGAACGCTTCCTGATCGGTCATCTTGCCGACGACGCGGTCGAACTTCACCTCGTCGAGCGTATCGCGCATCAGCAGCAGATGCAGGAATGTACGACGCTTCTGGCCCTGCCGGTGCATACGCCTGATCGTCTGGTCGTAAAGCTCGGCCGACCACGGCATGTTGAGCATCAGCATCTGGTTGCCCGAGCCGTATTGCAGGTTCAGGCCGTGGCCGGCAGACGCCGGGTGCAGCGCCAGCAGCGGCAGGCGGTCGGCGTTCCAGTCCTCTTCATGCCATTCGGCCGCCTTGTCGCTGACGCCGGCCCCCATATAGGCCAGTCCCTGATACTGCTCGCGAAGCGCGCGCAGTTCCTCGACGAACCCGTAGACGATCATCGCCGGGCTGTCACTCAAATCCTCGACCATGTCGACGAGCGCGTCGAACTTGACCGTGTGCAGCCATTCGACCTCGGCGTTCCCGCCCTCGCCGTAGACGAAGCCCTGCACCATCTGCTCCAGCTTGCCGGAGGCGACGCCGGCGGACGGGGCGAGGTAGGTCTGGCCGTTGACGTGGCCGAGCAGATCGCGCTCCATCTTTTTGTAGCGCGCCAGCGCCTCCGGCGGCATGTCGAACCAATGCGGCACGACGGTCAGTTCGGGAAGCTCGGGCATCTCGGCCGGGTCGATGGTGAACGACATCGACGCGATCTGCCGGATGATAAGCGCCTCGTGCTCCGGTCGCACAACCCACTGGTGGCCGTACTCGCTCGGCTTGCCGTCGGCGTCGACCTTCATGAACCGTTTCTGACGCCACTGGTCGAAGGTGCGCGGTCGGAACAGGCCGTTGTTCGATAGCATCTGGAGCGGCCGGAACTGGTCCTCGTAGCCGTTCGGGCGCGGCGTGCCGGTCAGTCCCCACATGATGCGGAAATGCTTCCGCACCGCCATCAGATGCTTGTTCGCCAGCTTCGAACGGGGCGACTTGAACCGCGAAAGCTCGTCGATGCACAGGAGGTCAAACAGCTTGTGGTCGGGCGGCAGCTTCTTCAGTTCCTCGACCAGCCATTTTATGTTGTCGCGGCTGGTGACGTAAACCTCGGCGTCCTCGGCGAGCGCGGCCGCGCGCTGCTCCGGCGTGCCGAGAACGCACGATACTTTCGTCCCGGCAAGGTGCTCCCAATTCCTGAACTCGGTCGGCCACACCATGTTCGCGACGCGCTTCGGCGCGTTGATGATCGCCGCACGGATGACGCCGTCGTCGATCAGTTCGCGGATGGCGGTCGCCGCCGAAACGGTCTTGCCCGAGCCCATGGGCATGATCGCCTGCACCGCGTCGCTCTCGTAGAAGTGCGTCACGGCGCGATCCTGATAGCCGTGCATGTCCTGTTTTCTACGCACAGCCCGCTGGCCCCCCGAACCGCAACGCCGCCACGACGGCGCAGCAGCCTTCCTCGTCGATCCGGTCACGTAGCTCGCGCTCCTGCGCGGCGCGTACCGCCGCGACACGGTCCGCCAGAAATACGTCCCAGTCGTGCAGCCCGACACGGGGCACCAAATCCAGAAGTTTCATGCTTCGCCTCCGCGCGACGTCTAGCGCCGCAATATCTCGACGACCGCTGCCGCTTCGCGGTCGGTCATGTCGCCGCCCGACGTCGCGCAGGACGTCAGGAAAACGAGCGCAGCCATGGCGACGAGCCAGAACAGCGAGACAGTGACGAGTGTGAGAATGGTGTAGCGCCGCTTCTCGCGGTCCACGTCTTCGATCAGTCTCTCGAATTCATTGCGTTCATCAGGCATAGGTCGACTTCCTCTTTCGTTTTCAGCAGCGCCACGTTGTGACCTCGCGCAGTGAGGGCGCGCATTGTTTCTGTCTGGTGCGTCGACAACCGGCCGCCGACGGGGCGCTTCAGTTCGGCCACCAAAACCTTGCCGCCGGGCAGGAAGGCGATCCTGTCGAGAAACCTCCGTCCGTCGATCCGGTCGGACTTCAGAGAAAAGCCGCCAAGCTCTTTAACCCTCTTGACGAAGTGCTGCTCGACAGCGTATTCTGTGCCATAGTTTCTACCCATAAACAGTACTGTACAACGGATGACCGGAAAAACGCAAGCGAGTTTTTATCTCGACACGGAAACGCAGGAACGACTGCGCGCCGCAGCAGCCGCGCGCAAGGCGTCGATGTCTTTCATCGTGCGAGACCTCGTCATGGCGCACTTGCCTGTCGTCGTAGAGGTGAAACAGGGAACAGGCCATGACAACGACGATTGAGATCGACCATGCATCGCGCGAGCACTCCGACGTGGTCGGCGGCTCGTCCGCCGAACGCATCCTGAACTGCCCCGGCAGCTATCAACTTCTGGCCAAGCTGCCGGAGGAAGCGAAGAACAAGTCCTCGTCCTACGCCGACGAAGGGACCGCGCTGCACGAGGCGATCACGCACGTTCTCGAAAACGACGTGCTCGACACGTCCGAACTGCTCGGCATGAGCTTCGGTCCTGACACGAACCCGACCAAGATCACCAAGACGCTGCTGCACGACGCCGTCGACCCCGCGCTCGACTTTTTCGACGCGCTCGACGCCGAGGCGGAAGACGAAGGCGGGCTCCAGTTCCTTGTCGAGAAGCGGTTCCAGATGCCGGGTATCCCCGGCGCGTTCGGCACGGGCGACCTGCTCTGCCGCACCGACAAGCGCACCATCGTCGTCGACTGGAAGTTCGGCTCGGGCGTGCCCGTGAAGGCCGAGTACGAGGACGACGGCGTCAAGCGGCCGAACAGCCAGCTTATGTTCTACGCGCGCGCCGCGCTGTTCAGCTTCCCGGACATGTTCGGCGAGGGCAAGGACTGGCCGGTCGACCTCTACATCGTCCAGCCGCGAGCCCGGAATGGCGACGGCGAGATTTTCTCGCACTGCCAGACGACCGTCGGCGCGCTGGAGGAATTTCGCTTCAGGCTGGTGGCGGCCGTGGCCGAAGCGCAAGGCAAAAATCCGCGCACGAAGCGTGGCGACTGGTGCCGCTTCGCCGCGTGCAAGTCGATCTGCCCGCACCACACAGGGCCGGTGCTCGACCTGTCCAAGCTCGACCTGAAGGCGATCCGCAAGAACGACCCGGTCAACGACACGCCAGTCGCCGGCGGCAACTGGGGCGAAATATTTTCGGCCTATCTCGACGTGTGCAAGCAGGCCGAGGAAACCATCGCCGAGGTCAGGGCGCAGGCGCACTCCTATCTGGAGGCCGGCAAGACCATTGACGGGTGGAAGCTGGTGCCGAAGCGCGCGACCGAGAAGTACGTCGACGAGGACGGCGCGAAGCGCCACGCCATCGGGCTGGGCGCGGCAGAGGCCGACATCATGACCGAACCGGAGATCAAGTCGCCGGCACAGCTTGGCGCGGTGCTGGAGCCGCTGGTCGAAGGCAAGACCAAGAAGGACCGCACCGCCGAGGCGCGTCGCCAGATCGCCGAGTTCACCAAGGAAGTGTCGTCCGGCACGACGCTGGCGCGGGAGGACGACGGCCGGCCCGATGTCACGCCGACGCCGACGCTTCTGAAGAACCTTGCCGACAAGCTGAACAGCCTGTAGGCGACCGAGTTCGGGCTTCGGCCCGGAAGGGTGGCGACCTACCGCTCCTACGAAACCCTGAACAGAAAGCAGGACACAATGAACCAGATCGCAAACCGCGCCACCGGCGGCGCAGTCGCCGCCCTTTCTTCGCTGAAGGCCGGGCTCCAGAACGTCTCGTCGACCATCCACACGCCGGGCGGCCTGCCGATCCTGCGTCTCCTGAAGGACGGCGACTGGGTCTACGGGGCCGAGAACGTCGAGGTGGAAGAAGGCTCGCTTTGGGCCGTCAACCTGTTCTCGATCCAGCACGGTTGGGTGGCGTGGACGGACAAGCCCGGCAACGCACCGAATGAGATCGTCGGCGAGATCATGGTGTCGGCGGGCTCGCCGCTGCCGCTGGAAAGCTCGCTCGCGGACGTCAGCGACAAGCAGGCGGCATGGCGGCAGCAGCTTGCCGTCGAGCTTCTGTGCGTCAACGGGACCGACAACGGCGAAGTCGTCAACTACAAGACGACGAGCGTCGGCGGCATGAACGCCATCAAGACGCTGCTGGCCGCGATCCAGAAGCAGCTTGACACGGACCCGGATCGCCCGGTGCCGCTGGTGGCGCTCGAAAACGACAGCTACCAGCACAGGCGGCACGGCAAGGTCTACTACCCGGTGCTCGCCATCGCGAAGTGGGTAGAACTGACCGACGAAGCGCCGACGGTCGACGAGCCGGAACCGGCCCCGGAGCCGGCGAAGGAGACCCGCCAGCGTCAGTCGGTGCCGCAGACGCGCCGCGCAGCGCCGGCGGCGGAGCCGGCCGAGGAAAAGGCCGAGACCGTCGAGCCGACGGCGGCCGACCGCAAGGCCGCGCTGCTCGCCGAGATCGCGCGGCTGGAAGCCGAGAACGCGGAGACCGAAGAAGCGCCGGAGGCTCAGGCCGCCGACGCGCCGCGTCGCCGCCGCCGGGCCTGACCGCACCCGACGAGCGACACCCTCCTGCCGGCTTCGGCCGGCAGGAGACCTTACCAGCCCGACCCGGAGGTGAAACCGTGGGCAACCCCCTCGCCGACATCGACAACATCTGCTTCTTCGACACCGAAACGCGCGCCGAGGATCACGTCAGCGCGTCCGACGGCAACGTCAAGACGGCCGGAACATACCGCTACGCCAAGTCGAGCTTCGTGATCGTCTCGACATGGGCCATCGGCTCGGGGCCGCTGTTCGAAGTATCGCTCGACCGGGGCTTCGACGGCGACTGGCTGTGCTGGGACGAGATGCCGAGCGAGTTGCGAGAGTTCCACAAGCGCGTCGAGCAGCGAGAAGCATGGTATGCCGCCTTCAACGCCGGCTTCGACCGCAACGCTTGGAACAACGGGACCTACGACTTTCCGCTGCTGGAACCCGACATGATTATCGACGTGATGGCGCAAGCCATCGCGTCGAACCTGCCGGCGTCGCTGGAGGGGGCCAGCCGGGCGATCACGGGTAAGGGCAAGCAGGACGACGGCAAGGCGCTGATAAACCTGTTCTGCTCGCGCGGCGGTGCGACGCCGCAGGCGGAGCCGGAGGCGTGGGAACGGTTCAAGAGCTACGGCCTTCGCGACACGGACGAGATGCGCGAGGTGTGGCGGCACACGCGACCGCTGCCTCTCGACGAATGGGAGGACTACTGGGTTTCCGAACGCATCAACGAGCGCGGTGTCGCCATCGACGTGGCGCTGGCCGAGCGCGCCTCGGCAGTCGCGGCGGCCGAGGCCGCCCGGCTTAACAAGGAACTGACGCGCTGGACCAACGGCCAGATCACCAAGGTGACGCAGACGAAGCGCATCGGCGAATGGGTTTATGACCGGCTGCGCTATTCGGAGGCGCGCGAAATTCTCGTCAAGGAGTGGAACGAGAACGCCTCGACCGAGGACGGCGACGACGCTGACGTGACCGTCGGAAAGCTGTCGCTGGAGAAAGGCCGTATCGAAGCTCTGCTCGCTTTCTACGCTGCGCGCGAGGAAGAACATGGTGGCCTCGACGGCGTCGACCGGCTGATCGTCGACGTGGTGCAGGCGCGCCAGTTCGGCGGCTCGTCCTCGCCGTTCAAGTTCGACAAGATGATCGACCAGCACGACGGCGGCCGACTGAAAGGCCAGTATGTCTTCAACGGCGCGCAGCAGACAGGACGATTTTCGAGCAAGGGGGTCCAGACGCACAATTTGAAACGGGACAGCCTCGGCGCAGGCGTCGAGGAAGAAGCAATCGAGTTCATCATGGAGAGACTGACATGAACGACGAAATCCATCCCGCGCCGGAAGAAGCTGCCGAGCATGAAATGCTGGAGCACCCGATCCTCCGGTTCTTCCATTACCGCCACCTACCGGCGACGCTTCAGGAGCGCAGCGCCCCGTTCTGCACGCTTGCTCTGAAGCTGGTGCGAACGACCGTACCGGGCCCCGAGTTGTCGGTCGCTCTGCGTAAGCTGCTGGAGGCCAAGGACGCGGCCGTGCGAGCGGCGCTCTAATTCAAACCCTGAACAGGAGAAGGTGAAATGAACGACCAACCCAAACGCCGCCAACGCGGCCAGATCGGCGATAACAACCCGCCCGCCGAGGCGACCGAGGAAGGGACGACCGTCGCAGCGTCGCAGCTTCGTTCCTACATCGAGCGCGTCGAGCGCCTGATGGAAGAAAAGAAGACCATCGCCGACGACATCAAGGAGGTGTTCGCAGAGGCCAAGGGCACCGGCTTCGACACGAAGACGATGCGAACGCTTATCCGGCTGCGCAACATGGATCAGGCCGAGCGGCAGGAGGCCGAGGCGATGCTGGAGCTTTACAAGGCCGCGCTTGGGATGGCTTGACAGCGTCCTGCTGTTACTATACTGTTTACGCCAGTCGCTCGAAACCGGGCGGCTGGCTTTTTCTTTCCAAGAGGTGACACGATATGGAAAAAGGTACGGGCCGCCCCGCTATAAGCAACGCCAAATATGAGAGCACCGGCGAGACCAAAGTCTGGCTTGGTGTCACGCTCCACCGCATCCGGGCGAAGATCGCCATCGGTCCTGTTGCGGCTGGAGCGGTCGTCGGCTGGGTCGAGAGCGAAAAGAACCTCGGTGTCTCCGGCAATGCGTGGGTCTTCGGCAATGCGCAGGTCTACGGCGACGCGGTGGTCTCTGGCAATGCGCAGGTCTACGGCGACGCGGTGGTCTCTGGCAATGCGCGGGTCTACGGCAACGCGCAGGTCTCCGGCCATGCGCAGGTCTCCGGCAATGCGCAGGTCTACGGCGACGCGGTGGTCTACGGCGTTGCGCGGGTCTCCGGCGACGCGGTGGTCTATGGCAATGCGCGGGTCTACTACGATGCGCTGGTCTCCGGCCATGCGCGGGTCTACGGCGACGCGCGGGTCTCCGGCCGTGCGCAGGTCTACGGCGACGCGCGGGTCTCCGGCCGTGCGCTGGTCTCCGGCCCTGCGCGGGTCTCCGGCGTCGTTCTCCTTGCTACCCGCTCCGACAATTACAATTTCGTCGCGGTCCAGACCCCTTACGGGCCGCGCATCATCGCCGGGTGCCGATATTTCACTTTCGCCGAAGCTCGCAAGCACTGGAACGAGACGCGCGGTGGAACGCAGTTGGGTGACGAGAGCTTGGCGCTGGTCGATTTCCTTGAGCGCATGTGTGTCATTCGCGGGTTTATGGAGCCGGTGAAATGAGCTTCTTCAAGCAGGTCGAAGGCGAGGCGTGCGTCCTCGTCGAGAATGGTGTCTACCGCCAATGCGACGTCTACACGCGCGACGGCTATCTCTACGGCAAGCTCGGCTCCGGCTTCGTCAGGCTCTACGCAGACGGTGCGACGACGAAGGCTAAATGCCGCATCGTGCATCTGTCATGGACGGGCTCGCTGTTCCGCGACACGCTCGGGCGGCTTTGCTCGCTCGACGCTGACGGGGCGAAGACCTCCGTCGGCTGCGCCGCAAGCCGGCTGTTTCTGGAGGGCCGGTCATGAAGGCGCAGGTCATCCGCTCGGCGTTCGGCCGGGCGCTCGAAGATCAGGAGTTCGCCAGCCGGCTCGACCTGTCGGCTGACGAGATCGAGTTCGAGGAAGCCGGCTTCGGCTGGTTCATAACCGCGCGAAAGCTGATCCTGTGCTCCGGCCCGGAAGGGAGCCGCGCGCTAGGCGTCGAGCTTTTCAGGCGCTGGACCGGAAAGGACGTGGACAATGGCTAAGCGAGGGAGGTCAAGGGAGAAGGCGCGGCGCGAGCACGTCCGGCGCGAGGCCGAGGCCGCCAAGGCCTTGCGGGATGCCATGCTGCACGGCACAGGGTTCATGCGCGGCGGCCGACACGTCGAGATTAAGGATATGCTGCGCAACGTGACCAAAGCCGCGTCGCTGTCGGAGCTACGTGTAGGTGCGCCCGACAAGTACTTGTCGGCAGACGCTTTGCGGTTGAAAGACAGCTTGCGCAACGTCAGCCGCACCGCGACGCGCTCGCTCGACGAGGCCGGCGTGCCGGAACACCTGCAAGGTGCCGCGCCGGAGGATTGGGAGGACTTCGAATGACACCGAACTATCTGTATCGCGTGGTAGAGCATACCTATAGCACGGGGGTCGACGAGAGCGGCTACCCGCTGCCGGGCGGTCCGACGCACGCGAGCTTGCACATGATCCCGGTGCTCAAGGAAACGCCGCGTGGCTGGTGGGTGTCGGAGGACCGGCGCTGGCGGGCCGGGTCGTGGCGTTGGGTGTCCAAGGACCGGGCGATCCCGTACGCGTGCCTAACGGTCGAAGAGGCGGTCGCGGCGTGGAAAAAGCGCGTGCGCTGGCGTGTGCGCGTTCTGCGCAAGCAGATCGACCGTCTGGTCGAGGCCGAGATGTCGCTTGCGAGCGGGGGGTTTTATTTTGATGAGCGCCGGTGGACCGACCCCACCAAGCCGGACCTTCTGGTTCGCGCCGCTCGCGGCGATTTCTCCGAGGTGTCGGCATGAGCTTCAAGGTCTCCGACGCCTTCCTCGACGAGTTCCATCGCCTCGGCGCGAAGGACGGGCACGAATACGGTGAGCCGCCTGCAAAAAAGCTGTCTCTTTTGCTGCGCCCGACGTTCATAGCGCCGCGCGGTAAAGTCCTTGTATGGGGGGACTTCAGCAACATCGAGGCGCGCGTGCTGCCGTGGCTGGCGCAGTCGCGCCTCGCCGACGCCAAGCTCGACATCTTCCGCACGGTCGACGCCGATCCGAACGAGCCGGACGTCTATGTACGCACGGCCGCCGATCTGGTCGGGCGCGACGCCGGCGAGCTTTGGGAGGCGCTAGGGCGAGGCGACAAGGAAGCCAAGGCGTTGCGCCAGTCGCACGGGAAGGTGCCGGAACTGGCGCTGGGCTTCGGCGGCGGGCTCGGCGCGCTTCAGGCCATGGCGACGACCTACGGCGTCTACCTCGACGAGAAACAGTCGATGGAGATGATACGACGCTGGCGCGACGCCAACGCATGGGCGCGGACCTTTTGGGGCGCGCACGGGCGCGAAGGCTCCTACGGGCTTTGGGGCGCGGCCAACTCGGCTATCGAGAACCCGGACACGATCTTCCCGGCGGGCCGCGTCGCCTATGTCTACGACCGATCCTACTTGAAGGGCACGCTGTTCTGTGCCCTGCCGTGCGGGCGGCTGCTGACCTACCCGGCGATCAAATGGGAGTGGCGCGAGGTCGAGGACAAGCAGACTGGCCGCCTCGTCGACCGCTACCAGTTGACGTATCTGAAGGGCTACGGCCGCACGGCGGCGTGGTACGGAAAGCTGTGCGTCGACGGCAGCGCGCTTGTCGCAACCGACAACGGCTGGAAAAAACTACGCGACATAACCACTCGCGACAAAGTCTTCGACGGCGTCGAGTTCGTTGGGCATGATGGGTTGTGTTTTAAAGGCAAGAAGCTTACCATATCAGTGGACGGTGTAAGAATGACACCGGATCATGAGGTGCTGACCGATGCAGGGTGGAAGCAAGCGCAGGATTGTTCGGGACTTCACCGGGCAGGTTTTCGGGAGCCTTACGGTTCTGCATCCGGGACCGCCGCAGCCTCACGGGAAGACGGCACGGTGGGTTTGCCGTTGCGCGTGCGGGAACTTGTTCGAATGTTCCTCGGAAGGGTGGTCGAGGCCGAACAGAAAACCTTCGCCGCAATCTTGCGGGTGCGAGACGAGATCGCGCATTGGTTTGGCGAACTCGACACACGGAGGCTCGAAAACAAAGCTGTATGCAGTCTGGCGCTCTATGCTGGACCGCTGTCGCCTGCCTTCTCACCAAGCGTGGGCGCGCTACGGCGGGCGGGGTATCAAGGTTTGCGCGCACTGGTCGCGCTTCGAGAACTTCTCGGCGGACATGGGGCCGACGTACCGGGAAGGCTTGACGCTGGAACGGGAGGACGTGAACGGCGACTACTCGCCAGAGAACTGCATATGGGCGACGTGGCACGAACAGGCGTCGAACAAGCGGAACTCGCTGCCGATGAACATGGCCGAGGTCGCGAGGCGAACGGGTATCGCACACTCGACATTGCTCTATCGCTGGAACCACGGGCTGTCTATGACCTCGTCAACGCCGGACCCCGGCGGCGCTTCATGGTCTTGGGAGAACGTGGACCGTTTATCGTCCACAACTGCGAAAACGTGACGCAGGCGGGCGCGGCGTCGGTCCTGCGCCGGACGCTGAAGCGGCTGGACCGTGACGCTGCGTGGCGCGGCCTGTCCGATACGGTCATGCACACGCATGACGAGGTCGTGCAGGAGGTCATGGAGGGGATGGAGGTCGAGGCGGCGCGGTGGCTGAAACATCAGATGGTGACGAACGACGGATGGGATGCTGGCCTGCCGCTGGCGGCGGAAATCTCGTCGAACTGGTACTACTCGAAAGCGGTAAAGGAGATGGAGATATGAGTGACGCACTGACAGAAGCGCGGGCGATTGCCGGCCGGTTGCGGGAAGACATTCGCGAGGAAGCCAACGGGTATCGCAGGCAAAGCCTGAAGATGGCGGCGGATGCACTCGACACCCTCGCCGCGAAGGATGCGGAAATGGAAGGCTGGAAGAGGACGGCAACCGAATACGCGAGCGAGCTTCATTCGCTTCGGTCCCGGCTTGCCGAGGCAAGGAAGGCGCTGGAGCCGTTTGCGCGCGAAGCGGACGGATGGGATGCTGACCAGAATGACGGTTTCGTGTTCCACGACACAGAACGACTTGACGGCGAGCATCGCCTGAACGTCGGCCATCTCCGCGCCGCCCGCCGCGCACTGACAGGAGGGCAGGAAGGTGGTTGAGCTGCTTACGGCATTGCAACAGGCGCATAGAGAAAGCCCCTCATGGCGTCTTTACGGACTGTGCCATCAAGCGGCAACCCGCATTGCCGAACTGGAGGCAGAGGTAGAGCGGCTTGCGAATGAGCGCGATCATCATCATTCCGATCTGCGCGAAAAATACCTAGCCGAAGCCGAAGCCCTCTCCCGCACAGGCGCGGTGAAGGTGCTGGACCCGGATATGCCCGCGCAGGAAATGCGCCTCCACATGGGCGAGATGACGGCGCAAAAGATGCGAACCGCCCGCGCCGCAATCCGATGGGCGAACACCCGCCTCCCCGCCCTTGAGCCAGCCGCACCGGAAGGCCAGCAGGAGGCGGCGTGGATGCGAAGGTGGGCCTTTGATGGCATCGACGTAATGAAAATAGACAAGCCGTCGCGCCCCGTTGGCTGGCAATTTCAGGCAGTGTCGGAGGTAAAAATACTACCAGATGACATTCCCCTCTACACCCGCCCCTCAGAACAGGCGGTGACGGAGGCGCAGGTAGAAGTTGTCGCGCGCCACATTACTGCGTGGTTCAACTATTCATGGGAAGGGCTGGGCAAGGGCAGCGTCGTGGCGCAAGGTTTCCCTGTGTTTCATCACGGAACTACCGGCTTAAAATTCCAAGGCCGGCAAGACGACATGAGGAACCTTGCCAGAGACCTGCTCACCGCAGCACAGGAGGCGAGCCATGACCCCGCGTGATGCGATCTACGAACGACTGGCGTCAATGCCCCGCCAAACATACCGAGATTTGTCGATCCTCGCAATCTCTGTCGAGGCAGTAGAGGCTCTCACCGCCGCCGGCTACGTCATCCTCCCTGCCGCAGAGGTAGAGGAGCGGGAACGTGCTGCGCGGGGTAAGGCGCTGGAGGAAGCGGCAGCAGTCGCGGACCGCCATGCCCGCGACACAAGCGGAGGCAGGACATGAGGCAGTTCCGCCGCCTGCCTGACGCCAGCGCGGCGCATCCGCTTGTGCGCCGCCTGTTCTCCGAAATGTCGCGGCAGCAGATCGGCGTGCTCGACATGGCCGAGCGGGCCGGGATCGGCGAGCACACGCTGAAGAACTGGCGCACGCGCTCGACGCCGAAGATCGACAGTCTGGAGGCGTGCTTCAATGTGCTGGGCATGACGCTGACGCCAGTGCGGAGGAAAGACGATGGATGACGTGCCGGGCGACTTCCGATTTGTGACGTGCAAGCTGCGCACGGTCGTGTGGAGAGGCGAACCGATCCTGCTGACCGACCTGTCGGTCGAGATAGGCGGCGAGGTCTACGGCGCACGTTACGGCGGCTGGATGAACAGGTTCGAGGTCGAGCGTGTCGCGCGAAACACGGTTCGCAAGGTGAAACAAGGAATTGGGTTATGAGCGAGTTGCACAGAAATGCGGCCATCTACGTGGAGTTGTACGGCGTCGTCTCGGGCTGGGCCAAGCTGCGCATGATGGACAGGCTGATCGACGCCTATCCGAAACCAGTGCCGCGTGAGGTGGTGGTCGAGGCGATCTGGCCGACGCGACACAAGCCGGCGGTGCCGATGCAGAATATCCGCGTCATGATCTATAAGATCAACTCGACGATGATCGACGAGGGTTTGCCGTGGCGCGTGTCGTCAAGGGATAAGGGAAGCCTGTTCGTCCTGACGAGGAAGGCGAGCCGATGATGGACGAGCGCGAAGCTTTCATGATCGAGACCTACGGCGCGATGCTGACGCCGGACGAGCGGCGCATCGTCGCGCACCTCGCGAACGAGGGGCCAACCTCGTCGCTCGACCTGCTTATCGCCTACAAGGCCGGCGGGTGGCCGGAGTACGGAACCGGCGCGATCCGCGTCCACGTATCGCGGGCGCGGGCCAAGCTGGAGCCGCTGGGCTGGACCATAGCTCGCTGCGGCGGTGGCGTGTCTCCGGCCGAGGGTGGCGGTGCGCTGGGGAACTGGGCCATCTACGAGTTGCGGAGGGTCGAACATGCCAAGCGGTGACGAGGGGACGATTGGCTTGCGGGTTTTCCACAAGGAGCTTGCCGAGGCGGTGACGGCCAAGTTCGGTACGCGCTGCCCGTGCTGCGGCGACGCCATGCTTCACGGCCGGCCGCGCAAGAAGAACGCCACGGCGCAGAACCGCCGCGACCGCGCGTCGGTCGCGCATGACGTTCCCGTGTCGATGGGCGGTAACGCGGAGGTGTGGCTGTGGGCCTGTCGCGGTTGCAACTCCGATCAGGGTGCGATGTCGTTCCTGTCGTGGTCGTGCCGGCTGGCGCTGGACGGCGACGGCCGGGCCGAGCGCGTCGGCCGGCTGGCGGCCTTCATAGAGGCGTGGACGGCCGCACACGGCGTGCCCCGGCGCTTCTCGCGCAGGGGGAACCGCGCATGAACTGGCCTTTCCCGCCCCGGCCCTTCGACGCTCCGCGCATGGTCCGCGTCCTTCTTCCGATTGTCGGCTACGCCGAGACCGGCTACGTTTATGTCGGCTATGAGATAGCCGACTGGTCGGACGCCGAGGACGAGGCGTCCGAGCGTGGGCTGCACGACGCCGGGCGCGACATGCTCGGCGACTTCCTTCGACTGCACGCCGCCGACCCGTCGGCGGCGCTATGCACGTTTGTGACGGCCGACGATGGCGCGCTGCGCCGCGTCGTCATCGACATCCTGCCCTATAACGGGCAGGACTTTCTCTTTTGAGGTGCTGACATGGACCGTGAACAAGCCCGCCAGATCAGGCTGCGCCTGCTGGAGAACGGCTACTCGCCGATACGAAACCGCGACAAGGCGACCTATCTGAAGGACTGGCCGTCGCTGGAGATCACGCCGGAGGTGATCGACGAATGGGCGCGGCGGCACGGCCGCGATCTGGCGACCGGCCTGCGTGTCGAGAACGGGCTCGTCGCGGTCGACATCGACATCGACGACGGCGACGTCGTCGAGCGGCTGGCCGACGCGCTGCTGGAGATCGCGCCCGAGCTTCAGGACGAGGCCGCGCCGTGGCTGGAGCGGTCGTCAGGGCGCGCCAAGGTGGCTTGGTTCTTCCGGGTGGACGAACCCTTCGGGCGGCTGCATTCGCGGCGCTGGACGCGGCCGGGTGAGACGCTGGACGACGGCTCGCACGTTCTGGAGGTCTTCGGCGGCGCGTCGTCGCGGCAGATGGGGGCTTTCGGCCCGCATACGCTGGCGGCGAACGGCGAAGTGCTGCGCTCCTATGCGTGGCGGGATCAGTCACCGCTCGACGTGCCGCTTGATCGGTTGCCGGTGCTGACGAAGAAGCAGCTTGCCGCGCTGGTCGACGAGGCTGAGCGCATACTGTCGGAGGCCGGCTGGTCGCCGGTGGCGCTGACGGCCGCCGGTGAGAACGTCGCCGAGCGCGTCTACGATCTGGCCGGGGACATGGTGTTCGACGTCCACGAGGGGGACAGGGGCGTGTCGCTGGAGGCGCTGAAGGCGCTCGTCACGGCGTCGGACGAAGGCGTTCGCGTCTCGGCGTCGTGGCTTGAAGGGCCGGACCCCAAGCGGTCGCCCGACCGCTGCCTCGTCTCGCTGACGCGGGCCGGTTTTCTGGCGATTTGGGACAGCGCCACCGGCGTGACGCATGTCGAGGCCGAGGCCGCGCCGGTCGACTTCGGACCGGAGATCGACCGCATCGGCGAGAAGCTGAAGGAACTGGCCGAGCGCCGGCGGCTGAAGATCAAGACGGCCGACGACATGACGACGGCGGTGGCGAAGATGCTCGACGTCTACGCCTATTGCCCGCACCAGCAGAACGACGTCGTGCCTCTATGGGCTTCGTCACCGGAGGACGGCAAGCCGGTGGCGAAATTCAGGCTGGAGATGCTGCCGAACGCCATGGAGGAAGTCGGGCCGCGCGGCGGGCGGCGGCTGATAAACCCGGTCGACGTGTGGCTTCGTCACGAGCGCCGCACGGTCGTCGCCGGGCTGCGAATGCGCCCGGACAAGCCACGCCCGACCTTCGAGGAAGACGGGCGGCTCTACGTCAACTGCTACGACCCGCCGCTGCATATCGCCGAGGGCGGGTCGGCAGCAGCCGGGATCGAGTTCATGGAGCACCTGATCCCTGACGCGGTCGAGCGGGAATGGTTTCTCGACTGGCTGGCTTTCAAGGCGCGCTACCCGCACATTCCGGGACCGGCCGTCGTCATGGTGGCGCACCGGACGTTCGGCACGGGGCGCGGCACGCTCGGCGTCCTCATGTCGCGCCTGTTCGGCGAACGCTATGTCCGGTCGATCCCCTTCGCCGCGTTCACCGGGCGCACCTATCAGTCGCAATATAACGAGTGGCAGGCGGACACGCTCGTCGTCATGGTGAACGAGAGTTCGGAAGACACCGAGGGGTCGACCTACCGGACCAAGCGGAACACCTACGAGCACCTGAAAGAAACGGTCGAGGTGCGGCCGACCGTGCGCGAGATTTCGGTCAAGGGGCGGTCGAACTACAGGGCTATGTCGTCGACGTCCTTCATCATCGCGACGAACCACGCCGACGCCTTGCCGATACCCGACACCGACCGGCGCTTTTGCGTCATCAGGAATGGCGGCACGAAGCCGCTGTCGTGGTGGACGGAGGTCAACGACTGGCTCTACCGGCCGGAGAACGTCGCGGCGTTCCACGCATGGCTCGGCGAGCGCGACCTGTCGGGCTACTCGCCATTCGACACGCCGCCGGTGTTCGAAGGCAAGAGGGCGATGACAGAGGAAGCGAAGTCCGATTTCGACCGGCTGCTGGAGGCGGCGGTCGACAGCCTGCCCGGTCCCGTGTTCGTCGCGGCGCAGGTAGAGAGGCAGATGCGGGCGCTGGAAAGGACGTCCGACACGGAGCTTCCGAAGGGGTTCGAGCTACCCAACATGGTGAAGCGTGCGCTTCGAAAAGAGTGCGTCCGCATAGGCGTGCCGAGGGGGCAAAACTGGTGGCCGATGGTGAACGGGAGGCGCTACACGGTGTTCGCCCGGACGCATCAGGACGCGGCGAAATGGACGAGCGCAAACGCGTCTTTGTTGCGGGACACGTTGTTGCAAAATGGCGATCCTGATGCAAATGCAACAACGGCTTTGTTGTCGCTGGACGGATTGCGGCGAGAATGAGGCGGTCGTCGCCTCATTCTCGCCTTAAACTGCTTGGGGGCGGCGCGGCGGCGCAACAGTGCAACAGCTTTGCAACAAACGTGCAACAGGAGAAAGACGTTAAAAATCAATATACTACCTTATAATTGTTGCATTGTTGTATATTAAATAGATAGGTGTATATATAAAATAGTGTACCTCTTATGTAATTATATAGGAGGCTAAGGGAAAAATGCGTTTGCAACACAACAATGCAACAAATCCTCTCCGAACGAAAAAAGCCCCGGCGCGAGGCCGGGGCTTTTTCTGTGTCATCGGAAGCTGTCGACGTGGCCGGCGGCGATCATGGCGGCGGCGTAGCGGGACGCCCAAGGGTCGGGCGCTCGCCAGACCGCGCCGGTCTCGATTTCCCCCGGCAGCGCCTCGTCGAAACGACGGACAGGGTTTGACGGTGAGCGACCAGCGCCCGACCGGATCGAGATTGCCGACAGGCGGGCCACAGACGGCCGCACAGTGCGTTTCGTGTTCATCGTGGTGTCCTCTTAGGGCTTGCCATCATCAGGCGCGAGGGAGCCACCCTGCGCGCGACCGGGCCGGAGCCCGGTTTCGGCAATGTCATGCGGCCTTCAGTTGGGCCATGCGCTCGCCGAGCAGCCACAGCGCCTTGTTGAGCTTGACGTCTTGGTCGATGCCCTTGACGCCTCGCGTCGACATGCGCCGGCGCTGGCCGGTCTCGGCGTCGACACGGACACCGCGCAGCCCGCCCTTGATGACGTTTTCCTGAATGATGTTGAAGTTCATCCACAGGTCGTCGCGGTTCGCGTCGTCGCGACGGCGCGGGGCGAGAAGCTGGAGCGGCTGGACCGGCGTCGAGACTTCGCCCTCGGCGTCGCCGAAGCGAAGCATGTGCGCGGCTTCCGCCAGCGCCATCGCCTCGTCGCGGTTCAGCTTCATCTGCGACCAGTCCTGCGGCGCGCGCATGACGGTCTCGGCGGCCTTGAGCACGGTATAGGTGCCTTCGATGACCTTGCCGACCGCGTCGCCGGAATGGCGGACCTTCACAGTGTCGACCGTGTCGGTTTGCGAAACCAGCGAGTTCAGGCAAGCGATGCGGAACAGGCCGGCCATGAGGTCATAGGCGCTGGTGCCGTCATTGGCGTTCTTCAGCAGCATCTCGTGCACGGTGTCGCCGACCGCGTGCTTCTGCATGGCGTCGACGTGCCGCAGGCGGATCATGTGCTTGGTGAAGGGAGCCTTGCCCGGATCGCGCGTCGCCGACTGGCGAACGCCGACCGGGACGAAGCCTTCCTTCTCCAACCCTCGCAGGATTTCGATGGTCGGGATCGGGCGGAACCGGGCGGAGCGGCTTTCGTGCGCGTCGACCGCGAAGATCGAGGGGGCCATGCGGTGCATTTCGTCCTCGGTCAGCGCGCGGCCGGTGTCGAAGCGAGCGGTTTGCGTGTAAATGGACATGTCGGTTTCCTTTCAGGAGGTGATCTGCCTCATCAGGCCGCCGGGATCATTCGGCGCCGACCGGGCTCAAAGCCCGGTTTCGGCTATAGGGAGGGGCTATCGCCGATGCCGGCGATCAGGATCGCCGCGAGGATCAGCAGGAGGACGATTGTTGTCTTGCTCACAGGTTAAACTCCGATTGCGCGAAGGCGAGAAGCGACGCCAGCGCGAGGCGCTGCTCATAGGGGTAGACCGAGTGGCGAACCGCCCGGATCAGCATGTCGAGTTCCCACGACTTTTCGCGGGCGGTCTCGGAATTGCGTTGCCGGTAGCGGTCGTCGAAAGCCTTGATCCGGCGATAGGACCAGAAATCGGGTTCCGGCAGCGGCGAACCATAATTGAAACCGTTCGCGCGGGGGTTCGAGGCGTGCATGGTATTTTCCTTCAGGGCCCTGCCATCGTCAGGCAGTGGGCGGGCCAGTTCCACGGCGACCGGGCCAGCGGCCCGGTTTCGGCTAGAATGCGGTAACTCGCAGCGGCTGCACGGCGTCGCCAAACTCGAAATCGAACCCGCTGTTCGCGTAGAGCGGGCACCATTCCAGCGCATCGCCTTCGTATCGGTGCTGCACGCCCGCCCGGAACTCGCCGCCAGCGAACGAGACGTTCCCCCAAAACCCGAACAGCGAGATCGCGTCCTTTATCGCCGCGCCCGTCGTCCGGGTCATGTAGCCGCAGTGCTTCAGCGTCAGCATCGAACGAGCGCCGCCGTGCTCGACGAGCAGGCGGGCGACTTCGTGACCATGCAGGCGGAACGAGTAGATGTCAGCGTGAATGTCGGCGACTTTCGTCACGGTGCGGTTGTGGCCGACCGTCACGGTTGCCTTGCGGCTGAAGTCGATGTCGGAGAGGCGATTGAAGCGGAGGTTTGCCACGGTGTTTTCCTTTTCGGGGCCCTGCCATCGTCAGGCAGTGGGTGGGCCAGTTCCACGGCGACCGGGCTTCAGCGCCCGGTTTCGGCTGGTTCTTCCTTCGGCTAGGCGAAGAGGTGAGGCCACGTCTGGAGCGCGACCGTCGCCGCGTCCTCTTCGGTGTCGAAGATGCCGGTTTCCAACTCGGGGTCGGAGAAGAGGCCCTTGCACGCCCACCATCCGGTCGGGCCGTACCCGTCATCTATGAAGTGGATTTCCCACCCGGCGGCGCGCACGATTTCGACGGCAGAACTTGACATTTCGGTTCCCTTTCATCTGTCTCATCAGGGCCGGGAGACTATCCGCCGGCCGACGGCCCGAGCGGGCCGTTTCGACTTTCATGTGGTTTCTACGATGTCAAAGAGCGTGGCCGAGGCCGGTGTTACGGTTATCTTTACACTTGTTTCGTTTTTGCAGTCAAGGGGGTCTTGTGCTAAAAACCGGGAAATTTTCATCGCGAGGTGCGAAAAGTGGGTAAATCGTTGAAAAGCAAGGCGGAGCGTACTAGGGGGGAGTATGCCTACGAGCCGCGAGATATAGAAATCCGCTCTAAGGCTTCCCGCACCTATCGCGATTTGCTATCGGAGCATCGTATTCAGATGCTCGACGAGGCGCGGATGCTGGGGCTTGCCAGCGCCACGACGTTCGAAATCGCACAGCACTTCGACGTCGACCCCGTCACCATCCGCATGTGGCGTGCAAAAGACGCCGAGTTCGACACCGCGCTGAAGCGGGGCCAGCTTATCGGCGACGGCCGCGTCGAGGCGAGCCTGTTCGACCGGGCGGTCGGCTACAGCTTCGTGAGCGAGGAAATCAAGGTCATCAAGGACAAGATCGTTCGCGTTCCTGTCGTCAAGCACGTCGAGCCCAACGTGACGGCACAAATTTTCTGGCTGAAGAACCGGCAGCGCGACCGCTGGCGCGACAACGTCGACCACACGGTCGACGCGCGTGTCGAGGTCAACGACAAGAGCGAGGACCCGCGCATGGTCGCCATGGCGATCATTGCCGCGCTGCGCGACGCGACAGGACAGGCGAAACCTGCTATGATCGACGCCGATGCAGAAGACGCGACAGAGGTGATGCCGTGAACGAAGTGTTGAAAGTGGCCGGGCTTTTCGTGTTCGTGTGGCTGGTGGTTACGCCGGCCATGCTCCTGATACTGCTCGTCGCCATGGTGACCGCAGTCGAGTTTTTCCGCGCGTTCGGCCTGTCAAGCCTGCTGGTGCTGTTCCTTGCCGGCGGCGGGTTCCTCGCGTTCGCGGAGCATTTCCGCCGATGACCGTCTACAGGCTTCCCCGGAAGGGCCCGATTGCCAAGGGCCAGCTTCGGAGCATGGCATGGCGCGCCATCCTGTCGCCTGTCGTCGGTCAGGACGACCCGACATGGGCGGCTCGGTGCAAGGCGTATTGGGAGCGGCAGGAACGCCTGTACGGCATCCGCCTGTCCGATTTCATGATGATCCTTGACGCCGACGAAGGCACGGTCTCGACCTTCGCGACCGTGCTCGACGTGCTGCCGGGCGAGCGTACCGACGATTGGAGCCGCGTGCAGGGATGAACCTCGAAGACCTGCCGCTCGACCTAGACGCGCTGGAGAAGATCGTCCGCAACGCCGGCAAGGACGAGCGCGAACGGCTGATCGCGCTCGCCAAGCCCAAGCTGGACCTGCCGTGGCTTCCGCAACCGGGACCGCAGACACAAGCCTTCTACTGCGAGGCCGACGAACTGCTCTACGGCGGCGCGGCTGGCGGCGGAAAATCGGAACTTATATTAGGACTTGCTACTACAGCGCACCGGCGAAGCCTCATTTTCCGCGCCCAATCGAAGGACCTCGACGGGTTTTGGGACCGGCTCAACGAGGTGATGCACGAACACATTGCGACGAAGAACGACGTCAAGCGGCGCATGGTGACGAACGACGACAGGTTGATTGAAGGCGGTCACCTCGACGCACCCGGCAGCGAGCGCGCGTGGATGGGCCGGCCGCACGATCTGATCGCCTTCGACGAGGCGGCGCAGCTTGCCGAGATGCGCGTTATCTTCGTGCTCCAGTGGCTGCGCTCGACGCTGGCCGGGCAGCGCAAGCGCGCGGTCTTCGCGACCAACCCGCCGATCCCCGAGTTCGACGAGGCCGGCAACCTCGTCGACCGAGGGCTGGGCGAATGGTTAAAGCGGTGGTTCGCGCCGTGGATCGACGACCTCTATCCGCACCCGGCCGAGCCCGGCGAACTGCGCTGGTGCTTCATGCGCGCCGAGGGCGACCGGCAGGTGACGATATGGGTCGACGGGCCGGGCTGCTACGACACGCTGACCGGCCAGCATCTGCCCGACGCGACGCAGGAAGACATCGACAAGGGCCGCGTGTCGGTCGCCAAGTCGAGGACGTTCATCCGCTCGCTGCTGACCGACAACGTCTTCCTGCGCGGCACGGGCTACGCGGAGAAGCTGTCGGGCACGCCGGAGCCGCTGAAGTCGATGCTGCTGAAGGGTGACTTCACGGTGCGCGGCGAGGACCATCCCAAGCAGATCATACCGACGCAGTGGGTGCTGGCGGCGCAAGAACGCTGGAACGCGCGCGACGAGCGCGACGTGATCGAACTGAAGCAGCTTGTCCTCTACGGCGATCTGGCGCAGGGCGGCGCGGATACGACGGTGCTCGCGCCGCTGTGCGAGACCGACTACTTCGACGAGCTTGTCTCGCGACCCGGCCGCGACACGCCGACCGGGAAGGAAGTCGCTAAGCTGATCCTAGACGAACGGCTCGACGGTTCGCTGATCGTGCTCGACGCCACCGGCGGCTGGGCGGGCGCAACGGCCGCCGTGCTGGAGGAACGCTATCGGATGACCGATTGCGTCGAGCTTCACACGGTCAGCAAGACCGACGGCTCGACGACGCCGGAAGGGACCTACCGCTACGCCAACCTGCGCGCGAAAATGTGGTGGGAGTTCCGCCTCGCGCTCGACCCGGCCAGCGGCTTCCGCATCTGCCTTCCGCCGAGCAACCGCCTGATGACGCAGTTGACGACGCCGCACTGGTTCGTGCGCGGCAAGGAACTGTTCGTCGAGAGCAAGGACGAGCTTCGCAAGCGGCTCATGGGGGCGTCGACGGACGAGGCCGACGCGGTTCTCGGCGCGTGGCAGTACCGCGACCACGCCATCATTCGCGCGACGACGATGCGGCCGTCGCTGATCGACAGGTTGAACGGGCGGACGAGCACGCCGGCGGCCGACGACTACGATCCGAGGGAAGGATGGTGACGACCGTGCGCCCGGCGTGCTTCCGGGACGCCAGCTACATCGTGGCGAACATGCGGCCGGAGGACGAGGCAGAAATCCTTTGTCAGCTTCCCGAAGGCATGAAGCGGCACGAGATCGCCTACGCGCTGCTCATGGGCGGCGACGCTTTCGTCGCGCTCGACAACGACCGCCCGGTCCTGTTCTTCGGAGCGCACCCGATCAACGTTTGCACGCTGTCGGCATGGGCCATCGGCACGCGGCGGACGTGGCGCGTTCTCGTCGAGGCGACGCGGTTCCTGATAGCTGACTACCTGCCCGGCAAGGTCGCCGAGGGCTACCTGTCGATGGAGGCCCGGACGCATGTCGATCACCGGCAATCGCATGGCTGGCTGGAGAGCACCGGCGCAGTTGTGCATGGCCCGCCGTTCGTGTATGGACGGAATGGGGAAAAATTCCTACTCTACCGCTGGACCGCCGATGCGATGGCGGACGCGGCGAAACGATACGGGGTTCAGACATGAACGTGCAGCCTTTCCAGATCGTCGCGATCATTGTGTGGGGTGTTCTCGCCGTGTGCGGGCTGTTCACCTATGGCATGTGGCGCGGCGCGGAACTGGGGACGCTGGCGGCTGTCGGCACGGCAGCGGCAACGTGGGCGTTCCAGCAGGCCGACTATCAGGCCAATGGCGCGGCTGTAACCGGCTTCCTGTTCGCGCTGTCCGTCGCGCTGGGCTTCACGTCCGCGATCCTTTCCTACATCGGAGTGTGACGACCATGTGCTTCAAGCAAAAGACGCCCGAACTGCCGAAGCCGACGCCGGCTCCTGACCGGGGCGACGCCACGGCGGCGGCACAGACGACGCGCCGCCGGCTGGCGGACCAGCAGAGCACATATGGCAACATTTTCACGTCGGTGCTCGGCGACAGCAACTACGGCCAGCAGGCTCGCCGGCAGCAGGTGGCGGCGCTCGGCGCGGGGGTCTGACATTGGCAATCGTCCAAGACCTCATTGACGAATGGAGCGGGCTCGCCGACATGCGCAGCCCGTGGGAGAGCTACTGGCGCGACATCGCCCGGTACGTCCTGCCAAGCACGCAGACGAACGAGTTCCTGCTGGCTCGCCATCCCTCGGCCGCGATCCGCAGCGTCGTCGACGCGCCGGTCGCGTCGATGCGGTCCAAGGACCTTTACGACCTGACCAGCCTTTGGGCGGTCGAGCGCCTGTCGGCCGGTATGCTGTCGCTGAAGACGCCGGAAAGCCAGACGTGGCACGACCTGTCGAAAGGCGACATCTTCGGGGGCGAGGAAACGCACGAAGAAAAGGTCGCGCTGGAGCGTCTGCGCGACTACCTGTTCGCCGTGCGCGCCAACCCGAAGACCGGCTTTTGGGCGAGCCATCGCTCGGCCATCCGGTCCATGTGCGCCTTTGGCGACGGCTGGCAGTTCATTGAAGAAATTCCGGGTCCCGGCGCGCGCGTCCCGTTCCGCTACAGCTACCTGCCTCTGCCCGAACTGTTCCCCGGCGTCGATCCGGCCGGCCAGCCCGACCGCATGTTCCGCGTCTTCCGCTACTCGGCGCTGCAATGCGCGACGAAGTTCGGCTATGACGACCTGCCGGCGGCGGTCAAGCGAATGCTCGACGACGACAAGCAGAAGCACAACACGGTGCGCGTCCTTCATGCCGTCAAGCCGCGCGACGAGCAGGAGCGCGGCGGCCGCATCGGTATGCGCGGCTCGGCCTTCGCCAGCTATTACGCCTTCCCGGACGACAAGCACCTCGTCGGCGAGGGCGGCTTCAACGAGTTTCCGTTCGTCCGCTATGCGTGGACGAACACCGGCTCGACGCCGTACAGCGAGGGTCCGGTCGCCATCGCGCTCGGCGAGATAAAGTCGCTTCAGGAGATGGCGAAGAACGAACTGATCGCCGTCCAGACGGCCGTGCGGCCGGCATACGGCACCGCCGGCAAGAACTACGTCAAGCTCAACCTGAACCCGGCGGCCGTTAACCCGAACATGGTCAGCGCCGACGGGCGGCCGCTGTTCGCGCCGCTGAACACCGGCGTCCGGCCGGATTTCGCGCAGGCTGTCATGGAAGCGCGGCGCAACTCCGTCCGCGAAATGCTCTACCTGAACCTGTGGCAGATCATCATTCAGGACCGGACGGAGACGGCGACCGAGGCGCTGATCCGGGCGCAGGAGAAGGGCGAGCTTCTCGGCCCCGTCGGCATCAGCCTCAACGAAGGTTTGAGCCACATGACCGACCGCGAGGTCGCGATCCTCGGCCGCAAGCGCGCCTTCGACGACGACAGCCCGCTCGCCATGCCCGACAGCTTGGCCGACGCCGATGTCGCGCCGAAGTTCACCAGCCCGCTCGACCGCCTGCGCCGCATGGGCGAGATGGTCGGCATGTCGCGTCTCGTCGAGTTCGCCATGCTGCTGGCCGGAGGCGACCCCAATCAGGGCGCGAAGATCATGGCCCGGTTCGACGTCGACGAGATGCTGGAGAAGGCGCAGTCGATCCTCGGCGCTCCGGCGTCGTCGCTGGTCTCGCGCGAGGCCGCTGGCGAAAGCCGGGGCCAGCAGGACCAGACGTCGCAAATGATGATGGCGCTTCAGGCGCTTCAAAGCGGCGGCGATGCTGCGCAGTCCATGGGGGCGGGGGCGGCCCAACTTGCGCAGGGAGCGGAAGCGGCCGCCGGCGCGCCGGCGCTGGCGGGCGCGCTGCAAAACGGGCCGGTGGCCGCCATGGCCGCCGGACAGGCCGCCTCTCCGGCGTTCGCGGGGTAAGGCATGGACACGACACGGACAGTCCTCTCTCCGACGCAGCGCGGCCCCGAGGCGCGCAACGTCCGCATTTCCGAGGCGTGGCGTAATTTCCAGCGCGGTGCGGCTTCGAGAGAGGACGCCGACATCATCCTCGCCGACCTCGCCAAGCAGTCGGAATATTTCCTGATCGCCGACCCGGCCGCCGACGGCGCGGCGCTCTTGCGCCGGGAAGGCAAGCGCGAGATGATGGCTAGGATTTTATTCTTGTTGGACCTGCCGTTCTCGTATATGGATGAACTGCGCCGAGCCGCGTCCGACGAGATGCAGCTTGACTTGATGGAAGGTGAGATATGAGCAATTCCGGCGAAGGAACCAACCCCGAAATCGTCGACCCCAAGGATGGACACGTCGACGATGCGGCAGCGGTGAACCCGAACCCGAACCCGCCCGACCCGGCCGAGGCCGACGAGGGCAGCGACCCGTTTTCGGCCCTCTCTCTCGACGAGGACACCCGAGACTGGCTCGCGAAGCGCGGAACGAAGACGGTGGAAGACGCCGTCAAGACCGCGTATGAGCAGTCGAAGCTGCTCGGCAATGCTGTGCGAGTTCCCGGCAAGGACGCCAAGCCTGAAGAAGTCGAGGCGTTCTACGAGAAGCTGGGCCGGCCCAAGACGGCGGACGAATACGATTTCCAACCGCCCGAAAGCCTGCCCGAGAACCTCCCGTATGACGGGGAACGTGCCAAGTCCTTCGCGGGGCTGGCGCACAAGCTCGGCCTGTCGAAAGCGCAGGCGTCCGCCGTCCATGATTGGGCGGTCGAGAACGCCGTCAACGATTTCAACGGGTTAAGCACGCAGCACGCCGAACAGAACGAGGCCGTCGCCAAGGCCGAGACCGCCAAGCTGGAAAAGCTGTGGGGCCCGCTCAACGGCGACGCGATGCGCGTCAATCTCGGGTTTGCCGACAAGGTGATCCGAGACCTCGGCGGGGACGACGTCCTCAACGAGTTCAAGCGTGTCGGGCTGATCGGTTCGGAGGGGTCCGTCATCATGTCGGCCCCTATCGCCGTGATGCTGTCGAAGATCGGGTCCGCGCTCTACAAGGAAGACGGGGTCGTCCGTGGTCGTCCCGACCGTATCGGAAACCCCTTCGCCGAGGGCGACGGCTTCAACATGACTGCTCAAATGAAGATCATTCGAGAGGACCGCGAACATGCCTTTGCGCTGATCGCGGCCGCAGGGAAAAAGCCGGAAGACTTCGGTCTGAAGGCGTAACTTCGGAGCAGAGAAAATGACGACCCGTATTTCCGACGTGATCGTCCCGGAAGTGTTCAACAGCTACATGGCGAAGGACACGAAGCAGGTGATGGCGTTCTACAACGCCGGCGTCCTGCGCCCGGACGGCGACCTCGCCAACAAGCTGGCCGGCGGCGGCCGCACCTTCAACGTGCCGTTCTGGCGCGACCTCGACGACACCGAGAGCGACACCGCGTCGGATGACCCGGACAGCTACGCCACGCCGGGCAACGTGACCGCGTCCAAGGACGTGGCGCTCCGGCAGGTCCGCACCCGTGGCTGGTCGACGGCCAACCTGACGGCCGAGCTTTCCGGCAGCGACCCGATGCAGCGCATATCCAGCCGCGCCGGTGCATACTGGGGACGCCAGTTCGACGACGTGGCCATCTCCACCGCGCAGGGCGTGTTCGCTTCGAACGCGACGTATGACGGCGGCGACATGATCCACGACGTGTCGGTCGACACGCCGGGCGCGCTGTCGCCGAGCAACCTCGTCTCGACCGAGGCCATTGCGGCCGCAGTCCAGACGATGGGCGACGCCAAGCGCGAACTTAACCTGATCGTGATGCACTCCGTCGTCCACACCCGGCTGACGAACCTGCAACTGATCGACTTCCGCCCGGATGCGGACGGCACGCAGTGGATCGAGACCTTCCAAGGCTACCGCATCCACGTTTCCGACCGCGTCCCGGTCATTCCGGGGGCGAACCACTTCCGCTACCACAACTACATCTTCGGCGCGAACGCCTTTGGCTGGGCCGAGCACGATGTCGAGAAGCCGGTGGAAGTGAAGTCTGACGCGGCGGCTGGCGACGGCATGGGCGTCGAGACGCTGTGGACCCGCCGGCAGTTCGCGCTGCACCCCTACGGGATCAAGTGGGCGGACGACGTGGTGTCCGGCCTGTTCCCGACCAACGCCGAACTGGCGCTGGCGCAGAACTGGCGTCGTGTCTACCCGGAGCGCAAGCAAATCCCTATGGCTTTGCTCGTCACCAACGGCTGATGATCGAACCTCTCCGGCGGGCCGACAAGCCCGCCGGGAGGGCGAAGGGAGAACTGCAATGGCTACCATGAACAGCAAGGGCCTTCCGCGCTCGATCCCGGACGTTTACGACCGGCTCGACGAACTGGAGGAAGGCGGCGGCATCTCCGGCAAGCCGGAGATCGACGCGCTGGCCGTCATCTCGACGCCGGACGGCTCGGATGAAGGCACCACGCAGACGCTGGCCAACGCTTGCAAGGCCAAGATCAACGAGATCATCGCCGCGCTGAAGGCGTGACGGTGTAGGTCAGTAAGCCCTGAAGGGCAGAAAGGAACGGACCAATGTCCACCTACCGCAAATTCGACAAATACCGCCAGCGCGCGGACTTCCTGTCCGACATGGAGTTCGGCATCGACACGCCGGCGAACAAGTGGATCGCCACCGGCACCGGCACGCCGGCGCTCGCCACCAGCGCCAGCGGCCTGACCGTCACCACTACGACCGCCGCCGCCGACACGGCGTTCATCCAGCGCGGCATCGTATCGGCGGCGACCAAGTCCGCGCCGGTCCAGCTTCGCAAGGGCCGCAAGGCGCATATCGTTGCGTCGATTTCGTCGCCCGACCTCGGTGACTTCGGCTTCGCCATCGGTTTCGCTGCGGCGGCCGCCGCTCCCGAGGCCGAGGCGGCTCGCTGCCTGCTTCGCTACGTTCCGGGAACCGGCTTCGTCGTCGAACTGGGGGCGACCAAGACGGCCACGCTCGCACGTGTTCTCGACGATTTCATCGTCGACGGGCAGGTCGATCTGGAAGTCTACTACGACGGCACCGACCACGTTCAGTTCTTCGTGGGGCGGCAGCGCATCGCGAAGCTGGAAGCCGCGTTCAGCGACAGCACCGGCGCGTCGACCGACGCCGCCGGCAATCTGTCGCCTACCTTCGGCGTCGTGAACGGCGGCGTCGAGGCCGCGCACACCGCAACCCTGCACGTGCTGGGCTTTGCGGCGCAGCGCGTCCCGGCGCACCTCTGACGCCTTGGCCGGGGGCGGTGTCACCTCCCGCCCCCGGCCACCCTTTTTTGAACCGCACAGGAGATTTCGACCGTGCCGAACATGGAACAGGTGAAGCAGGCTTCGGCCCGCCGCGAGGCGCGCAAGGCAGCGCGCGAGGCAGCGGTCGAAACCGCACATGAGCAGACGGCCAAGCTGTCCGAGACGGCAACCGCAGCCCGCAAGGAAGCTGCGGCCGCCGCGCCTAAGCCCAAGATCGACCGGCACGAGGCCAAGCGCGCGGCGCGCGCCGAGGCCGAGGCCGAAGTGCTGCGGCAGGCGCGCACGATGAAGGTGGACAGGCCCGACCCGACCGACTACCTCGGCCGTAACCGCAGCGGGCGCGTCCCGCTGCACGTCCTGAACGCCGCCGCCCAGAAGGTCTCCAACGCGACGCGCGACAAGGCGCGCGAAGCTGCCAGCGCCGCCGGCAAGGCGGTCTACGACGTCGCGACCAGCCTGAACCCGCCGAGCTTGCGGGCGCAGGTCAACCGTCACGCCCGCGTCCTCGACGCGCAGGAGCGCATGAGGCGCGCCAAGGAGCGGCAGGCGGCGCACGAAGCCAAGGCGGACGAGTGATGGGTGTCCTCGGTCGCTACACGGCCGAGCAGTGGGCGGCGATGCAGAACGCGCGCCGCCGCAAGATGCGCCTGCGCGAACAAGAGCCCGACCCGGAGCCGGGCCCCGACCCGGAGCCGGACCCGGAGCCGGAAGGGTGACGTATGCCGACCTCTCACACGCTGGTGACAGTCGCTAACAGGGCGCTCGATTTCATATCGGAGTTCCCGATCAGCACGCTTGCGGACGAAAGCCCCTACGCGCGCTGGGTGAACCGGAACTTCTCACACACGGTCGAGATGTCGCTGCGGCAGCAGCCATGGAATTTCGCCTGCGAACTGGTGACGCTCAACGCCGCACCCGACAGGCCGGCGCACCGCTGGCGGCATCGTTACGACCTGCCGCCCGGCTGGCTTCGTGTCCTGCCGCCGACGTGGGACGGCAACCGCAACGGTCGGCCGCTGAACTACGAGGTGAAGCGCGACGGTCTGTTCATGAACGAGGGCGGCGCACGCCCGGTCGAGATCGTCTTCAACGTGCAGGAGCCCGGACAGTGGGACCCGCTGTTCGCCGAGCTTGTCGCGGCGCGGCTGGCGCTCGGCATGGCGCATCGGTTCACTGGCAAGAACTCGTTCGTCGAGCAGTGCCGGGTGCTGGCGCAGGAGGCGCTTGACGCGGCCGCCGAGATCAACGCCTTCGAAGGTTCGCTCGACCCCGTCGAGCAGCACGACATCATCCGCGTGCGCGGCGGCGATTACTGGGGCAACTCACTGTGACGGTTTCCACGCTTCAGGTGACGGGGACGCGCGGCGAAGTTCACCCGCTGATGCAGTCCCGCGTGGACACCGAATTCTACCAGTCCGCCTACGCCCGAGCCCGGAACGTCGTCGTCTCGCGCTACGGCCCGCTCGTTCGGGTTCCGGGAACCCTTGCGCGCGGCCGACCGAAGACCGCAGGCGGCGCGGTCAGGATGCTGCCTTTCGAATTCAGCGAGAGCCAAACCTACGAACTGGAGTTCGGCGAAGGCTACATCCGTTTCTGGTCGCCGGCAGGGCAGGTCTTCGACAACGGCAACCCCTACGAGGTCGCCTCGCCGTACGACGCCGAAGACCTCGTAACGCTACACGCCGTCCAGTCGGGCGACAAGCTCTACCTGTTCAGCGCCTCGGCGGATATGTACGAGCTAAGCCGAGCCGGCGAGACGAACTGGACCCTGTCGCGGTATGAGGCTCGCGACGGGCCTTATCGAGACCTCAACACATCGGCGACCACGTTGAAGCTGTCCGATTACGCCAGCCTGACGCCGACAATGACCGACAACTCCACGCCGTCGGGCACGGTAACATCCCAAGAGGCAGCAGTGGGCGGTTTCCCTTCTTGGCACGTTTTCGACAAGAACCAGAGTACGACCGCGTACTGGCCCTACACCGAGGGGTGGGTCGAATACCAGCTTCCGGGGTCGACGCAGCGGGTCTCGGACGCCTACGCACTGACGTCGGCTGTGTCGGCGGTCGGCGGCCGGGTGGAAAACACACCCTCGGCGTGGGTGATCGAAGGGTCCAACGACGGCACGAACTGGACGGTGCTCGACACGCAAACCGCTCAATATAGCTGGTACGAAGGCGAACGGCGTTTCTACCAGATGTCGAACAAACAGGCATTCAATCGCTACCGTCTGCGATTTTGGGCGAATAACGGCCCCCCGCCGGGGGAGAATTATACAGGCTTCTCGGAACTGGCGTTCAACGTCGCGGCGGATGACCAAACGCCGTTGACGCTTACCGCGTCCGGGACGACAGGCATCAACGACGACACCGGGTTCAACGCGGACGACGTGGGGCGCTCCGTTCGCATTCTGGCATCGGATGGGCGCTGGCGCTGGCTGGAAATCGTCGGCTATACTAGCCCGACAGTCGTCTCCGTCCGCCTGCACGGCCACGCTTTGCCCGATCTAAGCTCGATTTCCTCGTGGGCACTGGGCGTGTTCAAGACAGGCTCGGGGCCGAGGACCGGCGTGATCTACGAAGACCGGCTCGTGCTGGCCGGAAGTACGGCCGATCCTGTCGGCCTGTGGTTTTCGGTGAGCGGCGCGTACGACCTGTTTCGTCAGTCGCAGCCCCTCGTCGCCGACGATGGTTTCTCCGCCCGACTAACTGGTGGCACCCTCGACGCCATCAAATGGCTGGCGGAAAGCGGCCAGCTTCTGGCGGGCACGGCGAGCGTGCTGCGCTCCGTCGGCGCGCGCGGCACGCAGAGCGCGCTGGCGCACGACAACGTCAAGCAGCGCGCCGAGACGCATGTCGGCGCGTCCGACGCGCAGCCCGAGATCGTCGAGAACGTCGTGCTTTTCATCGACCGGATGAAAAAGAAGCTGTTCGAAGCGGCGTTCTCCTACGAGGCCGACGGGTATCTGGCGCGCGAAGTGTCGACACTGAACGGGCACCTGTTCTCGTCCGGCGTGGAGCAGATCGTATTCGTCGACGCGCCCCACAAGGTTCTCGTGGTTCGTCGGTCGGACGGCAAGCTCGTCTTCTTTGCCTATGATCGCGAGCAGCGCATCGCCGGCGGCACGCTCGTCGACCTCGGCGGCTTTGTCGAGGATGTCAGCGTCTTGCGCGGCGAAGGCTACCCGCAGCTTTGGCTCGTCGTCCGCCGCGAGCGGCCGGGCGGTACGGAGAAGTTCATAGAGGTTCTGGCCGGCTACCACGAGGAAACGCGGTGCAACTGCATCGACGAGGACGACGCCGAGCAGGAAATTCCGGTATACGGCGCGTGTTCCTATGTCTATGACGACACCCCGACCACTGGTCTTACAGGGCTGGATGCCCTGAAGGGCGTAGAGGTCGGCGTATGGGCCGACGGCCGCGACATCGGCGATGCTACAGTGGCCATGGACGGCACGCTCGTCCTGCCGCACGACACGACGGCGTCGCGCATCTCTGTCGGGGAGCGACGCGACTTCTATCTGGAGAGCCTGCGGCTCACCAATTTCGGGCAGCAGGACGGGGCCGGCCTCGGGCGTAAGGTCCGCGTCGTCAAGGCGCGCGTCGACCTGTTCGAGAGCGCCGGCGTTCGCGCCGGCTCCGTGCTGGCGCAATATCCGCTGTGGCGTGACGACGATGTCGAGGTCGACCCCGGCGACCCGACGCCCCTCGTCACGGGCATGATCGCCATGCCGGTCGAGGACAGCTTCCAAAACAGCGCGGTGTTTGTTATTACAGGGAATTCCATGTACCCGGCTACAATCCGGGCTGTCTCGCTGGACGTTGAGGGCGAACCGTAATGTGCATTGCCGCTCTAAGTCTTATCGGCTCCGTCGTCAGCGGCGTGGGGGCCGCCATGGGTGCGTCGGCGCAGGCCGCCAGCCATCGCGCGGCCGCGCAGGCGCAGCGGCGGCAGGCCGACATCGAGCGCATCTCGGGTTCCTACCAGTCCCAGCGCAAGCAGGAACAGGTCGACCGCGTCATCGGTCAGCAACGTGCGGATTATGCCAGCGGCGGCATCGCCTTGACTGGCGGCGCGGCGGACACCATACAGGATAGCGCGACCGAAGGCGCGCTCGACGTGGCTGCGATCCGCTGGGGGAGCGGGATGCAGGCGCAGACGCACGAGTACAATGCGCGTGTCGAGGACATGAACGCCAAGAGCGCGCAGCGATCCGCCCCCATCGCCTTCCTGACGCCGGTGTTAAGCGGCGTCGCCAAGTTCGGGCAGTCTTTCGGCTCCTTGGGGGGTTAAGTGGCGCAGATCGTCAAATACACCGCGCAGCAGGGGCTTCAGGCCCCGAGCCTGCCGAACACCACGGTGCGCAGCTACGAGGGGGCGGCGCTTCAGGGGCTCGGCTCGGCCTTGTCCGATGTCGCCGCCGCCTTCGTCGACCAGAACGAGAAGAAGGAGGACTTCAAGGCGCAGGACGGCTACCGGCGGCTCCAGCTTCGCCTCGACGACGACATGCGCTCGGTCGCCGAAAACATGGCAGAGGACGGCACCGATTTCCACAAGGATTTCATGGCGTCGGTGTACACGCCGGCGCGAAACGAGTTCCTGTCCGGCTTGCCGCCGCGCTTGCGCGAGCGGTACGAGACCATGCTCGGCGATCAGGGCTCGGACACCGAGGCGTGGTCGATAAAGTCGGCTACGGTCGAACGAGACCGCCTTTATAGCTGGTACGACAACACGTTGAACGCCAGCAAGGAACAGCTTGCCACCGCCATTTCCATGGACCCGGAGGCCTACGACGCGCTTCTGGAGCAGGGGCTGTCGGAGATCGAAAGCTCGGGGCTGACGACCGACAGGAAGGTCGAGCACCGCAAGCAATGGGAGCGCATGGCGCAGGTTTCGCACTTGCGGCGGATGATAGAAACCCGGCCGGAGGAAGTGCTTCGCGACCTCGGGGCCGACCCGCGTCTCCTGTCGCCGTCGTCGCAGTACGAGCTTCTTCGCTCCGCGCTTATCCAGCAGGAGAGCAGCGGCCGGGCGAGCGTCGTCAACGCGGAAAGCGGGGCCGTAGGCCTCATGCAAGTCATGCCGGACACCGCGCGCGACATCGCGAAAGGACTTCGCGACCCCGACTTCGATCATAGCTGGTCAAAGGCGCAGATCACCGAATACCTGTCAAACCCGGACACGAACCAGCGTTACGGCGACTACTATCTGCGCCAGCAGATCAGGGCATTCGCCCGCACCGGCGGGCTGGAGGCGGCGTTGATCGCGTACCATAGCGGGCCGGAGCGTGCCAAGAAGTGGGTCGAGAGTGGGTTTAACGACAACGTCCTCGGGCCTGTAGGCAGGAAGTACTACAAGGAAGTTCTGGCACGCCTGCCGGGGCTCGGCAAGTCGATGGGCGCGGACGCGACTGCTGACGGTTCGCGGTCGAACCCGGCCAATGTCAAGATCGAGTGGTCGGAAGGCCGGGGTGGTGGCCGTCGTGTCGACGACAACGTCAACCCCGATCTGGTGAAGCGGGTGCAGGCATCGTTCGCCGCGCTCGGCATCGACCGCGTGCAGATCAACTCCGGGCACCGAAGCTCGACGGCGAACCGCAAGGCTGGCGGCGCGACGGGGAGCCAACACCTGCACGGAAACGCCTTCGACATCAATGTGACCGGCTACAGCCGGGCCGAGCGCGTCAACATCATCCGGGCGTTGTCGGCGAACGGCGTCACCGGGCTGGGCATCGGGTCGAACATCATTCACGCCGACCTCGGCGGGCGGCGGGCTTGGGGCTACGCCAAGGCGTCGGGCGGCGCGCCCGTCCCCGCATGGGCTAAGGAGGCTATCGACGAGCATCTGGAGAACCGGGCGACCGCGCCAGCTATGCGGACCAAAGGGCCGAGCGGTCGCTACGCTTCGCTTCCCTACTCCGACCGGCAATCCTTCATCGCGGAAGCCGACCGCGCCGTCACCTCAATCTTTGGCGCGCAGGCCAAAGCGTCGGCCGTCGAGAAGCAGGAGATGCGCACGGCGGTGCGTAACGACATCGCGTCGCTGACCGCGACCGGCCAGTCGACCGGCCTCGTCGACGAGACCGCCGTGTCGACCGTGCTCGGCGAAGACGACTACATGCGCTACATCGCCGACCGCGACCGCGCGCTGCGGACCTTCGAGGCCAAGGACGGCATCCCGACCATGTCGCTGGAGGACATGGATCAGCGGCTTCAGGACTACGAGCCGGAGGCCGGCTCGCCGACCTTCGCCGCCGACCAGCAGGTGAAGGCCGCGCTGGAAAAAGAGATCAACCGCGTCCAGAACCTGCGCGCGAAGAAGCCGGAAGAAGCCGCGCGCGAGTTCCCTGACGTGCGTGAAGCCTATGACGCCATCGACTTCGAGAACCCGGACCCCGGAGCGGTTCAGGAATACGTCCGCCTGACGCTGGGACGGCAGAAGGACTTCGGCATCAAGCCGGGTTCGGAAGAACCCGTTCCCCGGACATGGGCGATGGAGATCGGCCGCGCGCTCGGCCGCCTGCCGGAGCTTGCCGGGCGCAACTCGGCGGACGTGCAAACGGCGATCATGGTTCAATACGACGCGCTGGAGAGGGTCTTCGGCGAGTACACCGACGAGGTGATCCTGTATGCTCTATCCGAATACAAGGGCGTCGGGCCGAACACGTCCAAGCTGATCGGCGGCATGATGAACGCCATCGCGGCCGGCGGCGACCCGTTCGCCCGCCTGCGCCAGACAACCAGCCAAGCCGAAGACGCCGATCAGGTCGAGCGGTTCGGCTATTACGACTATTTTGGGGGCGGCGAGGTGGCGTCACGACTGAACAGGGCTTTCTACGGCGGCGAGGACCCCGGCCCCGAAGCGCGCGACGACGCAGTCGACCGCGAGGCCGTCGTTCGCGCGACGCGCGCTATCCAGAACCTCGGCGACGACCTCGACCCGGCGGCCGAAGCGGAATTACGTGCGCGCTACGGTGATAAGGTGTATGATGCGGCGATTTCGCGTCTAGGGGGTGATTGATGAACGCACCGGCCATTCGACCGCCCGCCGTGCGCGTGCCGGGGCTTCTCAACGATGACGCCCTTCAGGAACAGCTTAAGCTGCTGGCGCAGCAGGGCACCGACAATGCGCGCGCTGTCGCGCCGTCGTCGGCGTCCGACATGGCGCAGAAGATCGAGCAGGATTTCATCCTGAACCCGATGCGCAAGACGCGCGAGGCGCTGCCGGCGTCTACCGCGTTGACGCAGCCTCCGGCCGAGCAGCAGTCGCCGGTTCGGCAGGCGCTGGGCCGCGCCGCTCTAGACTTTATCTCCCCTCTCGGCGGCATGATCGCCGAGGGCGGCATCCTTGGGCGGCTCGGCGCGCTGACGCCGGAGGTCGCCGAGGCCGAACAGCAGGAGCGCGTTCAGCAGGCCGAGCAGGGCGAGCAGGCGGCGCGCGCGGCCGAAAGCGCGCGCGAACAGCTTCGCAATCTGACCGACGATCAGGCCGCGTCCTTGGGCCTGCCGGTTGCGCCCGGTGTTTTCGACGCCGAGACCGTGCGCGAGCTTGACGAGCAGAACGAGCGCCGGCAGGCGTTCGCCGCGCGCCGCGCCGAGAAGGCGGCGGGCGAAACGCAGGAGCAGCGCGAGACAGCGCCGACGCAGAAATGGTGGCTGAACGCAGCACGCAGCGCGTACAAGGGAACGACCGGCATCGCGACGAACGCGGCGCGCGGCGCGGTTATCCCGTTCGAAATGCTGGCCGGAGAGAGCGACAAGAGCGAGGTCCGCGAGTGGATCGACGCGCTTGACGCCACGATTGAAGGCATGATCCCCGGCGACAAGGCGCGCGGACGAGACTTCCTGACGAAGCTGTCAGCCGGCGGCGGCTCCATGCTCGGCTTCATGCTCGGCGGGATGGCCGTCAGCGCGGTCGGGTTGCCGGCCACGACCGGGACGCTCATCCTCGGCGCTCTTACCGGGGGCGCGGAGCAGTATCAGGACGCGGAGCGGTTCAACGCCTCCGGCGTCCAGAAGCTGCTGTCCTACTTTTTCGGCTTGGGGCTCGGCGCGTCCGAGGCTATCCCGATCAACAACGCTTTGATGCGGATGGAAACGTCAACCGGCGGCGTCGTGTCACGGCTGCTTCAGAACACGGTCGCGTCGTCGATGGAGGAATTTCTTCAGGAACTCGGGCAGTCCATCGGCTCCGACGTGGTCGCCATGCGCATCTACGACGAGAACAGGGAGATCGACTGGGGCGAGGCGTTCGAGAACGCGACCATCGGCGGCATCCTCGGCGCGATGATGGGCGGCGCGACGGCCGCCGTCGGCGAGGTCCAGACGCTGGCCGGCAACCCGGCCGAGGCGGTCGAGGTCGACGACGCAGCGCGCGAGGCTGCGGTTGACGAGTTCCTGACCGCCGAGCAGGCCGCGTTCGACAGCTATGTCGTTGATTTTGCTAAGGAAACAGACGCGGCGGAACTGGTGATGCCGGAGCTTTCAGCGACGGTCGCGCCGGAGCCGGCGGCGCGCGAGCTTGATTTCTACTCGACCATGCCCGACGGGACGACGTTCTCCATGGGGCTGGACTTCGACGCCATGATCGACCCGGCGGCCGAGGCCGCCACCGCCGCCACCGGCGACCAGTGGACGCCGGCCGAGCTTTCGCAGACGCTGGCCGGCTGGGCCGAGGCGCTGGCGAACCCGGAGAGCCAGCACCCGCTGGCGGCCGAGATAAGGGAGCTTGCCGAAAATGCCGGAGAACTCGACGCAGATCAACTCGCTCAAGTCATCGCCGGGCAGCTTGCCGCAGGAAGGGCCGCTGCGACTGGAGAAGGAACAGCGGCTGCTGAACGCGCTGGCGAGGGCCCTTGGGTACTCGCCGCGCTCCGTGAACAAGACGCTGAACCAACGGGCGGGGCGGATGGCCCCGGCGAAGTCCTAGCATCGCTTGCGCCGGTCGACACGTCGTCCGAGAATTTCGGTCGCTGGTTCGGCGACAGCAAGGTCGTCGACGAGAACGGCGACCCGCTGGTGGTTTATCATGGGACCGACGCCGCTGACTTCGATGCGTTCAAGCCCGGCTCCTATTTCACTGCGGACACTGCGGAAGCCAGCGCATACACGTTCGCGTCCAATCTCCGTCGCAGAGAGAGGGCAACTGGAAAGTACGTCGTCGGCAGCGGTGCTGGGTTTGCCGGCGAAACGCTGCCGTATTACGGCACGCTGTCTGACATAGATGATCCGTCTGTTGGCGGCGTGTACGCGACGGACAACGGCGTCGCGCGCTTCCTTGGGGGTGGACGGTGGGAAGTCTTTAGCGACGTAGAGGTCGACTATAACTCCGAATTTGACGGCGAGAACATCGGGGTCAAGGCGGGCGCTTACGACGCGCAAAGCGTCGTTGACGACTACGAAAGGTATGTCAGCGAAGTCTCTCCGGGGGGAGACGGTGGTCGCGTCTTTCCTGTGTATCTCTCGATCAAGAACCCGGTCGAGCTTTCTGCAATGGAAGGCAATCGGCTAGGTCGCCGTCTCGGCGCGACTGACGAAAGTATCGCGGCTGATATCGAAAAGTATCGCGCTCAAGGCTATGACGGAATTGCGACGTGGAGCGATGAGGGCGCGATGATGGGCGAAGCTATTCGCCAGTTCATCCCGTTCGATGCTTCGCAGATCAAGTCAGTCCACAATCGCGGCACGTTCGACCCCGGCGACACGAACATACTCGCCCAAACCAGCCAAGGCCGGGGCGGCTACCGCGCCGAGCCGCAGCGACCGCGCGCCGGCGTACCGGGCCAGCCGGGCGCGGCCGACGCCGACATCCGGCTGGCCAAGATCGCCGACAACTTCACCAAGCTGCTGGACCTGACCGTCCGGCAGGGCCGGTTCACGCTGCGCGGCGGTAACGTGATGGGGCAGTATGCGGCGCGGCAGGACGTTGTCCGGCTGCGCTCGGCGCACGACCTGTCGACGCTGATCCATGAAGGCGGTCACGCGCTTCAGGCGCGCGCGACCGGGCCGCTGCAAACCTTCATCAACGGCAACATCACCGATCTTCACAAGGTCGCCAAGGCGCTTTACGGCGGCGACGTGTCGACGATGGACAGCGCCGGCAAGACCGCCGAGGGCTTCGCCGAGTTCTTCCGCGTCTACGTCACCAACCGCGCCTTCGCCGAGCGCAAGTATCCGAAGCTGTCGACGGAGTTCGCCGCCGTCCTCGACGCCGATCCTCGCCTGCGCGACGGGCTGAAGTCCATCGGAGACCAGTTCGCGGCGTGGCTTCAGCTTCCGTCCGCCCAACTCCTGCGCAACATGGTCGTGTCGGGCGAGCGTGTCGGGCCGATTAACGAGGCGCTGGCCGAGATCGAGAGCCAAGGCTTCGGGACGTGGATGCACGAAGTCGCCCGGCAGACAGTCTCGGCGACGACGAACAAATACGCGGCGCTGGAAGACCTTCTTGCCGACATGCAGAACGTCGCGCGGCGCGAGGGCCTTCCGCTGGACATCAAGGCGGCCGAGAACCCGGCCGTGCTCATAAAGCTGTCCGTAAACAGCGGGAACCGGGGCATCGTCCAGCTTTCCGACGGCGTCATGGGGCACCGCTCGACAGTCCCGACATCGCGCAGCCTGCGCGACGCGCTGCTGCGCTACCACGGTCTCGACAGCGACCAGAACCTCGGCCAGATCGACCCCGAGCGCCAAGCAGATTTCGCCGCCTACCTTATCGCGTTGCGCGGCATCGACGAGTACCGTCGGTTTGCCGAGGGCAAGATCGAACGGCCGCCGCTCGGCGCGACGCTCGGCGACCTGAAGGTGACGGTAGCCGAGATGAACACCAAGTACGGAACCGATTTCGCCGAGGCGTCGCAGATCGTCCACGAATACGGCATGGCGCTGTGGCAGAAGGCGTTCGACGCCGGCCTCATGACGAAAGAGACCTACCGCGACGGGCTCGACCGCCAGTTCTACGCTCCGCTCCAACGCGACATGAGCGACCGGGGACCGTCGATGTCGGACATCGCGGGCACGACGGCTGCGAAGCCGGTCAAACGGTTCCGAGGGTCCGACCGCAACGTCATCGACCCGATGGATGCACTCATGGCGAAGACGTTTGCGCTGGAGCGCGTCATCGCAGAGAACGAGGTCAAGAAGGCGCTGGCCGTTCTCGCCGATAGGGTCGGGCAGGCCGGCGCGCTGGTCGAGCGCATCCCCGCGCACACGCTGGTCGGGCAAGAGTACAGCGTGCAGGAGGTCGCCCGGCAACTGACGAAGGACGACACGCTGTCCGACGTCGACGCGCAGGACTTGATGACGATGCTGGAGGCGTCCATAGAGGAAGGCAACCGCATCGCGCTTTTCCGTTCGCAGCAGGCGCAGGCGCGCGGCGAGAACATCGTCTTCTTTTGGGAGAACGGCAAGCTGTCGGCGCTCCAGATCAAGGACGGAAGCGTCGGCGCGGACGTGGTGAACACGCTGAACGTCATCGGCACCGAGAACATGCCGCTGTTCACAGACGCCGTGGCCTATACCTCGTCGGCTTTCCGCTCGGCCATCACGTCGTGGCCAGACTTCCTCGTCGTCAACTTCATCCGCGATCAGCTTCAAGCGTGGCTCCTGACCGGCGTCGGTTACATCCCGTTCGTCACCGGCTTCGGCGGCGTGGCGAACGAGATCAGGCAGAAGTCGTGGGCGCGTCAGTACAACGCCGCCATGGGCATCATGGGCGGCATGAACTCGGCCGCGCTACACAAGGCTCGCGTCGACCGTGACGTCTCGTCCCTGCGCAAGCGGGGGTATTTCGTTCAGGCGTTCTCTGAAGGCGGTCTCAAAGGCGCGATCAAGGGGATGGCGAAGGTTGCGGAGATGACCGAGACCGGCACCCGGATCGGCGTGTTCAAGAAAGCCTACGAACGCGCCAAGGCGGACGGGCTGACCGACTGGGAAGCCAACGTGGAAGCGGCGTATCTCGCGACCGACATGATGAACTTCGGCCTGCACGGCAACCGCATGTTGGCGCACCGGCGGCTGATCCCGTTCCTGAACGCGCAGCTTCAGGGTCTCTACAAGATGATGCGGACGCTCGGCGGCGACGACGTCCGCCGGCAGCGGGGGCTTAAATTCGTCCTGACGGCGTACTTCAAGGACCTGAACGGGATGGGGCTGTCGCGCGCGGAGCGAAACGTGCTCAACACCGGCCGCAAGGCGTGGGTGAAGATGATGTCGCTCGGCCTGATCGGCGCGCTGTTGCATTTCATCTTCGAAGACGATCCTGACTATCAGGACGCCAGCGAGTATCTGCGCACGACCGGCTGGGTCATCCCGATTGGTGAAGGCCGGATCGCCTACATCCCGAAGCCGTTCGAACTCGCAATCGTTTCAAACTTCGTCGAGCGCGCACTGGAGCACGCTTCGGGCGACGACGAGGCCAAGGCACGCTTCCTTCGCGGCGCGATGATGAACCTGTCACCGCCGACCGCGCCGCCGCTTGTTCAGGTCGGCGTCGAGCAGCTTGCCAATTTCAACTTCTTCGGCGGTCGCGAGATCGTGCCGGACTACATGCAGGCGCTTGCGCCAGAACTACAGTACAACAACTACACCAGCGAGTTCGCCAAGGACATCGGCGACCTCATGGGCTGGTCGCCGCTGCGCGTCGACCACGTCCTGTCCGGCATGGGCGCGTCTGCCTACCGAGACGCCGTGTCCATCTACAACTCTCTCGACCCGAACCGTCCGAACTCCGACCCGACCGACTGGCCGCTGACACGCCGCTTTGTCCGCGACGCCCGGCGCGGCGCGGCGTCGGCGCAGGACTTCTGGAAGTTCGCCTCGACGGTCAACGGTTCGCTTCGCCGTGCCGAGACGTCCTATCGGCGACTGGTCGACGAAGGCCGGCAGAACGCGGCCGACGCCTTCCTCGACACGCAGGACGCGGACCACAAGGCTTACGCGCTGCTCAACGCGCATTTCAAGGCCGACGCCAAACGGCTGAACCCGATGTACCGCGCCCGGCAGGTAACGTCGGTCATCAGCGGTATGCGGCGCGAGCTTCCGACCGCGCTCGGGCTGGAGGACACCGGGCTCGCCGGAAGCGAGATCACGATGTCGGCGTCGGTCAAGGCCAAGGTTGACGAGGCGCTGTCCGAAATAGCGCGCCGCGAGGTCCGCAACACGTTGATTGCCACCAAGGCACCGGGCTGGGCGAACAAGAAGCCGCTCCCGGTCGGGCCGACGCTCGAACTGCTGCGCGCGCACAACGCGCTGGCGGCCGAGGAATACGAGCGCCGATACGCCAAGGCTAAAATCTACAGCTTCGAGGCCGTCAATGACTATTGGCCCGAGGTGCAGGATAGGCTAATAACGGACAGAGGCGATGCGTTCCTCGGCGACATCGTAACGATAGTCAAGGCGATGCAATGACCGTACCCGTTCAGAACTCCCGCAAGGTCATCAACGGCACCGGCTGGTCCAACCCGCTGACGCACGCCTTCATGCTGGAGAACGTGACGCATCTGTCGGTCTACGCGGACGACGTGCAGCTTGTCCTCGGGACCGATTACAGCGTCTACGGCGTCGGCGACCCCGACGGCTACTCTGTCGTCATCGCCGTCCCCGGAAGCTGGTCGCCGGTGCGATGGGTGCTGAAGGTCGACTACCCGATCAACCAGCCGAGCGATGTCGATCAGGGCGGCCAGTTCGGCGAGCGGTTCGAGCGCGCGCTGGACAGGGTGGCGCGCGGGATGCAGTCGATGAAGGAAGGGCTTGATCGCGCGGTCGCTCGGCCTCTAACCGAAGACGTGCCGCCGTCGCCTCTTGCCGCCAACCGCTTCGTCGTCACGGACGAAGGAGGGTTCGCGGTGGCCGGCCCCGACGCTCACGCCATAGACCAAGTAATCGAGAACGCGCAACGTGCCGAGGTTGCCGCCGAGCAGGCAGAAGACGCCGCTGTCCGCGCTGAGAATGCGGCATCTGGCAGTATGAAGAAGGTCGTTTACGACCCGAATAGCATCGGGGCTGATGCGTTCGACCGGAGAAATTTCGCGGGAGAGGATGGCAGGGCGGGTTTCGCCAGTAAGGCCGACGTTACCGGCCTTTTCGAGCCGGTTATTCCGCCGGCGTCCATCTCGGTCGACGGCCAGATGTACGACTACAGCGTGACCGAGCCGGCTCATGCCGGCAAGGTCGAGGACAAGGCCGGCAACTTCTATCTGCTCCGGCGCTCGCCTGCCATCTATCTCGAGGCCTTCCGCGACCTTCTCGATCTCGACGGCCCCGGCGACAGCACGGCCGGAATGGATGCAGCTATCGGCATGATGGTGCAGGAAGGATCAGGCAGGCTCGTTTTCCCGCCGGAAGCTGAAATCATCGGCACGTTCAATGGCCGCTATCTGGCCAGCAATGTCGATATCGACTTCGCCAACACGCTGATCACGCCGGAAGACACTGTTCTCCCGTCCATTATGTTCGGCGGTCAGTTGACCGGGACGACATACGGCCTGGAATTCAACTATCAGCGCAACGCCCAGAACCTGCGCGTTCTCACGACCATCACCGACATCGCCGCCGGCGACTTCGTGCTGGCGAAGGACAATTCGGCGCGCCTCTCCGACAGCACCCATATCAACATGGAGGTCCACCGCGTCGCGGGGGTTTCCGGCCAGAACATCTGGCTCTGCGCGCCGCTCGGCTGGAAGAAGGCGTCTTTCGCCACGCTGGGCGGCACCATCCGCAAGATCGACATGAAGGAGAACATTCACCTGTCGAACGTCAGGACGCGCGCCCGCGACGACGGGACGACGAATGTCGGCATCTTCGCGCAGATGATAAACAATTTCAGCGTTGACGGCCACCGGCATGGCAACGGTAAGGGCGATGCTTGTCAGGTTCGCTCCTGCTACAACATCGAAGTGCTGGGCGCGGACTATAC
>JBAYPJ010000021.1:0-45552 GCA_041677785.1 Novosphingobium sp.
CATCGCCATCGGCGCGGCCATCGGCCTCACGATCGCGCGGCGGATCAAGATGACGGCGATGCCGCAGCTCGTTGCCGCGTTCCACAGCCTCGTCGGGCTTGCCGCAGTGCTGGTGGGGGCGGCGGCCTACCTCGATCCGGCGGCCTTCGGCATTCTCGGTCCCGCCGGGCTGATCGACCCGCTGAGCCGGCTGGAAATGGCGCTCGGCGTCGCCATCGGCGCGATCACCTTCTCGGGCTCGGTCATCGCCTTCGCCAAGCTGAACGGCAACATGAGCGGCGCGCCGATCCTGCTGCCGGCGCGGCACGTGATCAACCTGGGCATGGTCGCGGTGATCCTGGGGCTCATCGGCTGGTTCACGCAGGTCCAGGCGCCCTGGGTGTTCTGGACGATAACCGTGCTCGCCTTCGCGGTGGGCTTCCTGCTCATCATCCCGATCGGCGGCGCGGACATGCCGGTCGTCGTCTCGATGCTCAACTCCTACTCAGGCTGGGCGGCGGCGGCGATGGGCTTCACGCTGCACAACACGGCGATGATCATCACCGGCGCGCTGGTCGGCTCGTCGGGCGCGATCCTGTCCTATATCATGTGCCGGGCGATGAACCGCAGCTTCATCTCGGTGATCGCCGGGGGCTTCGGCACCGACATCGGCAGCGGCACCAATGGCGAACGGATCGAGCGGCCGTGGAAGCGCGGCTCGGCCGAGGACGCCGCCTTCCTGCTCGGGCAGGCCGAGCAGGTGATCATCATCCCCGGCTACGGCATGGCGGTCGCCCAGGCGCAGCACGTGCTGCGCGAGATGGCCGACTTGCTCAAGGTCAGGGGCGTGGGCGTGAAGTACGCGATCCACCCGGTCGCGGGGCGCATGCCGGGGCATATGAACGTGCTGCTGGCCGAAGCCAACGTGCCCTACGACGAGGTCTTCGAGCTGGAGGACATCAACGCCGAGTTCGCCCACACCGACGTCGCCTTCGTCATCGGCGCCAACGACGTGGTCAACCCGGCCGCCAAGACTAACAAGGGCTCGCCGATCTACGGCATGCCGGTGTTCGACGTGGAGAAGGCCAAGACGGTGATGTTCATCAAGCGCTCCATGTCCGGCGTCGGCTATGCCGGGGTGGACAACGAGGTGTTCTATATGGACCAGACGATGATGCTGCTGGCCGATGCCAAGAAGATGGTCGAGGACATCGTGAAGGCGTTGCAGCACTGATGCGCCCGCGTTTCGCTGTCCTTGCCCTTGCAGTCGGCGCGCTCATCGCCGGCTGCGCCGAACAGGTCGCCGAAAACCGCGTCCGCTCGGCGCTTATGCGCGCCGGGCTGGCGGAGGATCATGCCGACTGCATGGCCCACCGCATGGTCGACCGCCTGACCCTCGCCCAGCTCCGCAAGCTGGAGGCGCTCGAAGAGCTGGAAGGCGGGAAGCGCTCGATCGCCGACTATGTCCTCGCGGTCCGGCGCGTCGACGATCCGGAAGTCCTGGCCGTCACCGTGACGTCGGCTGGGTTATGCGCCGCCGGGCTGGCCCGCTAGAGTCCGGTCCATTCGTGGGAAACGGCACCGCCCGCTCCCGTGTCCGATTCAGCAAAGCCTAACTGGACGCAATCGGCGGTCCTGGGTTAGGTCCGGCCCGAGTTCTTCCGGAAAAAAGGATCGGCACCCTTGCGCAAACTCGGCCTCATCGGCGGCATGAGCTGGTATTCGACCCGTACCTACTACGAACATATCAACCGCGGCGTGCAGGCGCGCATGGGTACGCAGACCAGCGCGCCGCTGCTGATCGAGAGCCTTGAGTTCTCGGGGCTCGTGCGGCTGTCGAACGACGCGGACTGGCAGCGCGCCAGCGGCGTGCTGCTCGATTCGGCGCGGCGGCTGGAAGCCGCGGGCGCGACCGCGCTGCTGATCGGCGCGAACTCGATGCACAAGATGTACGACGTGGTTGCCGGCGGCGTCTCGGTGCCCGTGCTCCACATCGCCGAATGCGTCGGCCAGCGCATGGCGTGCGACGCGGTGAGGAAGGCGGCGCTGCTGGGCACGCGCAACGTCATGGTGGAAAGCTTCTATCGCCAGAAGCTGATCGCCTACGATATCGAGCTGCTGCCGCCCGAGATGGGCTTTGTCGATACGCTCGACCGGATCATCTACGACGAACTGATCGGCGGCAAACCCTCGCGCCAGGCCGAGCGCGAGCTGAAGACGATCATCACCCGCCTGGAGCAGGACGGCGCCGAGGCGATCGTGCTGGGCTGCACCGAGCTGGAAATGGTGGTGGACGTCGATGCCAACGTCCTGCCGATCTACGACTGCACCCGCATTCACGCCGACGCGGCGGTGGAATGGATACTGGGCGGCGATTGAAATCGATCCTCCCCCATTCGGGGGAGGTGGCAGCGCGAAGCGCTGACGGAAGGGGGGCAGTTGCATGGGGGCGGAGCTCTGATGCGGAATCACACGCCCAAAGCGCTGAAAGCAGCCCGTCGGCTGCGCGCCGAGATGTCGCTGCCTGAGATCCTGTTGTGGCGTATCCTGCGAACGAAGCCGCTGGGGGTGAAGTTCAGGCGGCAGCACCCCATTGGCAGCTATGTCGCCGATTTCTATTGCGATCGCCGAAAGTTGATCGTGGAAATCGACGGAATTGCTCACGATATGGGGGACAGGCCGGAAAGGGACGCCGGGCGCGACGAATGGCTACGGGAATGCGGAATGGAAGTGGTTAGGATTCCGGCCGGGGATGTGTTGCGCGACCCGGAAGATGTCGCGGTCTCGCTCGCGGCGCTGTGCACGGGGGCGCCCCCTCCGTCAGGCGCTTCGCGTCTGCCACCTCCCCCTGAGGGGGAGGATTCGTTGTGACCCACGCTCCCTTCGCTTCCGACCCCACCCACTCGCGCGGGCGGCAGTTCAGGCTGGATCCGTCGGCGACGCGGGGGCCGCGCAGCGCCTATCAGCGCGATCGCGACCGGATCATCCATTCGATCGCGTTCCGCCGGCTGCGCTACAAGACGCAGGTGTTCATCGCGCCCGACGGCGATCATTACCGGGTGCGTCTGACCCACAGCCTGGAGGTTGCGCAGATCGCCCGCGTCATCGCCCGCGCGCTGGGGATCGACGAGGACCTGACCGAGGCGCTGGCGCTGGCGCACGACATCGGCCACCCGCCGTTCGGCCATGCCGGCGAGGACGCGCTCCATGCCGCGCTCCACGCCCATGGCGGCTTCGACCACAACGCGCACTGCCTGCGCGTGCTGATGCGGCTCGAATCGCCCTATTGCGAGCACGATGGGCTCAATCTCACGTGGGAGATGCTGGAAGGCCTAGCCAAGCACAACGGACCGGTGGGTCAGGTCAACTGGGCGCTGGCCGAGCTGGACGCCGCCTATCCGCTCCAGCTCGCCACCTGGCCGTCGCTCGAAGCGCAGGTTGCGGCGATTTCCGACGATATCGCCTATGACAACCACGACATCGACGACGGCCTGTACGCCGGCTTCCTCTCGCTCGACGAACTGCTGGCGCAGCCTTTCGTCGTCGAGCACTGGCGCGCGGTGGAGGCACGCTACCCGCACGCCCCGCGCGAGCGCCAGCTTCGCGAGCTGATCCGTTCGCAGATCGGCATGATGGTCAACGACGTCATCGCCGAGACCCGCCGCCGCACGGCGGGCATGACGAGTGCCGACGACGTCCGCGCCGCCGGGCAGGCCAGCGCCTGCTTCTCGCCGGCGATCGCCGAGAGCGAACGCGCCTTCAAGCGCTTTATGTACGACAAGCTTTATCATCACCCCGAACAGCTCGCGACCGCGGAGCGTGCGCGGGCGGTGACGGCGGAACTGTTCGCCGCCTATTCGCAGGAACCCCGGTACCTCGACGAGGACTGGTACGCGCGCCTGCCCGAACACGAGCCGCAGCGCAGCCGCCATATCGCCGATTTCATCGCCGGCATGACCGACCGCTTCGCCATATCGCGCCATGCGCAGATCTACGGACGCACGCCCGAGGGGCTGCGCAATGTCTGACGCGCGATGAAGCCGGTGCGGATCTGCCTTGTCGGGGCCACCGGCCTTACCGGCGCGCGCGTAATCGCGCAGGCGGTGGGGCGGCCGGATGTGCGCATCGTCGGGGTCGCCCGGCGCGAGGCCGGCCTGCCGCCGGGCGCGCGCATGGAGATGCTGGTCGCTGATCCGTCCGGCTGGCCCGACGCGATCGCGGCGTCGCGGGCGAAAGTCCTTGCCTGCGCGCTCGGCACCACGATCGCCGCGGAAGGGCATGATCGCGACGCCTTCCGCGCGATCGACCACGATCTTGTCGTCGCTTGCGGCCGCGCCGCGAAGGCGGCGGGGATCGGCCACATGATCGTGGTCTCCTCGGTCGGGGCGGACCGGGCGAGCCGCAGCTTTTACCTGCGCGTCAAGGGCGAGATGGAAGATGCGCTGGCCAGGCTCGGCCTGACGCGGCTCGATATCCTGCGCCCCGGCCTGCTGCGCGGGCCCCGGGCCGAGCGGCGGCCGGCAGAGCGGCTGGCCATGCTCGCCGGCCCGGCTGCGGACCTTGTTCTCCACGGCCGTCTGCGCCGCTTCCGCTCGATCCGCGCCGATACGGTAGCGCAGGCGATCCTCGCGCTGGCGAAGGAGAAGGCGGGCGGCCGTTTCGTCCACGAATACGACGCGATGCTGCGCGCCATCCGCCGGGCTCGGGGATAACCTGCCGGCGCGGCAAGAGCCCGATTGACTCGCCGAAGCGGGTTTCGCACATGGGCGGGGTCGCTGACAGCGCGGGAGAGTTCCTGTGATTCGCGGGGTCTTCCCGTGTGTCGCAGGGCGCCGAAGGAGCAACCGCCCCGGAATCTCTCAGGCCAAAGGACCGCGCCTTGTCGATAGCGATGCTCTGGAAAGTGTCCCGCTGTGTCGTGGGGCCGCCGAAGGGGTAACTTCGTTCCTGCCCGTCTCGCGGGGGAACGGGGGAAAGCTCTCAGGCTTCCGTGACAGAGGGGGCACCTGACCGGTGTGCTGAATTCTGTGCGGAGCAATGTCTTGAGCGAAACGAACGACAACGATGACATCGACACCAGGGCCGAGCCGCTGCTGCTGCCGCTCGACGCCTGGCACCGCGCGCAGGGCGCGCGCATGGTGGAGTTCGCCGGCTATGCCATGCCGGTGCAGTACGAAGGCATCATCGCCGAGCACCAGTGGACGCGGACCAGTGCCGGGTTGTTCGACGTCAGCCACATGGGTCAGCTCACGGTCAGCGGGGAAGGGACGGTCGAGGCACTTGAAGCGCTGCTGCCGGGCGACATCGCGGCGCTGCAAGCGGGCCGTATGCGCTATTCGCTGCTGCTGTGCGAGGAGGGCGGCGTTCTCGACGACCTGATGGTGACTAATCAGGGCGACCGTTTCTATATCGTCGTCAACGGCGCGACCAAGTGGGATGATATCGGCCACTTGCGCGAACACCTGCCCGACGCCGTCACGCTCAACCACCTAGACGAGCATGGGCTGCTCGCGCTGCAGGGCCCGAGGGCTGCGGAGGCGTTGGGCCGGCTGGGCCTGACCCCGGCGGATGAGGGCGGGCCGGCGCTCGCCGATCTCAAGTTCATGCAGGCCGCGCCGTTCTTCTGGGAAGGCCGCCCGCTCGGCGTCAGCCGCTCGGGCTATACCGGCGAGGACGGCTTCGAGATCTCGGTGCCGGCGGCCGACATCGTCGCGCTGGCCGACGCGCTCCTTGCCCAGCCGGAAGTGAAGCCGGCCGGCCTCGGCGCGCGCGATTCGCTGCGTCTGGAAGCGGGGCTGCCGCTTTACGGCCACGATGTGTCGCGGGAGACCGACCCGATCACCGCCGGCCTCGGCTTCGCGATCGGCAAGCGCCGCCGTGCGGAAGGCGGATTCCCCGGCGTCGAGCGCATCCTGCGGTTGCTGGCCGAGGGCACTCCCACCGTCCGCGTCGGCCTCGCGCTCGAAGGCCGCATGGCCGCGCGCGAGGGGGCGCAGGTGCTTTCCGGTGATCGTCCTGTCGGCGCCGTCACGTCGGGCGGGTTCTCGCCCAGCCTGCAGCACCCGATCGCCATGGCCTATGTCGAGCGCGCGCTCGCCGCGCCCGGCACCCGTCTGGAAGTCGACAACCGCGGCCGGCGGCTCGCCGCCACGGTCGTGTCCATGCCTTTCGTCCCACACCGCTACTACCGCTGAGGAGCCCCCAGATGAGCCGCTATTTCACGCAAGACCACGAGTGGATCGAAGTCGAAGGCGACATCGGCACCATCGGTATCAGCGACTATGCGCAGGGCCAGCTCGGCGACATCACCTTCGTCGAGCTGCCGGGCGCCGGCCAGGCGGTGCGCAAGGGCGATTCGGTCGCCGTGGTGGACTCGGTCAAGGCCGCGTCGGACGTCTACGCGCCGGTCAGCGGCGAGGTGACCGACGCAAACGAGGCGCTGGCCGACGCGCCCGAGTTGGTCAATACCGACGCCGAAACTGGCGGTTGGCTGTTCCGTGTGAAGCTGTCGGACGCCGGCGAGTTGAGCGGCCTGATGGATAAGGCCGCCTACGACGAATATGTCGCGGGGCTGTAATCGTCGTCCCGGCGAAGGCCGGGACCGCTGGCCTCTGGGCTGGAGCTATCCGGCCCGCGATCCCGGTCTTCGCCGGGATCACGACAGGAGCAAATGATGCGCTACCTCCCGCTCACCCCCGCCGACCGGGCCGCCATGCTCGGCGTCATCGGCGCTGGCTCGGTCGACGAACTGTTCAGCGATGTGCCGGCCGAGGTGCGGCTGTCGGCGCCTATCGCCGGCTTGCCGGCGCACGCCAGCGAGATGGCGGTCGAACGCCACATGACCGCGCTGGCGGCGAAGAACCTCAGCGCTGGCGCCGCGCCGTTCTTCCTCGGCGCGGGGGCCTATCGCCACCACATCCCGGCCTCGGTCGACCATCTGATCCAGCGTGGCGAGTTCCTGACCGCCTACACGCCCTACCAGCCCGAGATCGCGCAGGGCACGCTGCAGGTGCTGTTCGAGTTCCAGACGCAAGTGGCGCGGCTGCTGGGCACCGATATCGCCAATGCCTCGATGTACGACGGCTCGACCGCCTGCTGGGAAGCGATCGCCATGGCCGGTCGCGTCACGCGGCGTAAAAAGGCGGTGCTCTCCGGCGGGCTTCATCCCCACTACGTTGCCTGCGTCGAGACCATGGCGCGCTTCACCGGCGATGCCATCGCGGCGCGCACGCCGACGCTGGACGCCGCGCCCGACGATGCCGAGATCATCGCCGCGATCGATGGCGAGACCGCCTGCGCGGTGGTGCAGTACCCCGATATCCTCGGCCGCATTCCCGATCTTGCCGCGATTGCCGCCGCCACGCAGGCGGCGGGCGCGCTGCTGGTGGTGGTGGTGACCGAGCCGGTCGCGCTCGGCCTGCTTGAGGCGCCCGGCCAGCTCGGCGCGGACATCGTCGTGGGCGAGGGGCAGTCGCTCGGCGTCGGCCTCCAGTTCGGCGGGCCCTACCTTGGCCTGTTCGGCTGCCGCGAGAAGTTCGTCCGCCAGATGCCGGGGCGCCTCTGCGGCGAGACGGTGGACGCCGACGGCCGGCGCGGTTTCGTGCTGACGCTCTCCACCCGCGAGCAGCATATCCGCCGCGAGAAGGCGACCAGCAACATCTGCACGAACTCGGGCCTCTGCGCGCTCGCGTTCTCCATCCACATGAGCCTGCTCGGCGGCGAGGGACTGGCACGGCTGGCGGCGGCCAACCACGGCCGCGCGCAGGCGCTGGCGGCGCGGCTGGCGCAGGTGCCGGGGGTCAGCGTGCTCAACGACGCCTGGTTCAACGAGTTCACCGTGATCCTGCCATGCGATGCGCGCGAAGTGGTGCGCGCGCTGGCCGACCGGCAGGTGCTCGGCGGGGTCTCGCTCGGCCGGCTCTACCCGGGCGCGTCCGAACTGCACCGTGGCCTGCTCGTCACCGCCACCGAAACCGTTACCGATGAGGACATCGCGGCGCTGGCCGCGGCCTTGACGGAAGTTCTGCAAGGAGTGCCGGCATGAACGCGCCCAACACCGCGGGCTGGCGACCCGAGCTAGGTCCGGCCGGCGCTGCCCAGGGGCCCGAGACCGCCAGCGGCGATCGCGGGCTGATGCTCGAGGAACCGCTGATCTTCGAACTGGGCGCTGCCGGCAACTGCGGCGTGGACCTGGACGAGCCCGGCGCGGAGCCGCTGCCGGCGCTCGCGCGCTTCCTGCGCAAGAGCCCGCCCGCGCTGCCCGGCCTGACCGAGCCCGAGGTGGTGCGGCACTACACGCGGCTGTCCCGGCAGAACTATGCGATCGATCTCGGGCCGTTTCCGCTCGGCTCGTGCACGATGAAGCACAACCCGCGGCTTAACGAGAAGACAGCGCGGTTGCCCGGTTTCGCCGACGTGCACCCGCTGCAGCCGCAGCAGACCGTGCGCGGCGCCTATGAGGCGATGCATCAGCTCGCGCACTGGCTGACTGCGCTGACCGGCATGTCCAGCGTCGCGCTTTCGCCCAAGGCAGGCGCGCACGGCGAACTGTGCGGCCTGCTCTGCATCCGCGCCGCGCATGAGGCCAGGGGCGAGCAGCGCGAGGTCATCCTGGTGCCCGAAAGCGCCCACGGCACCAATCCCGCCACCGCCGCCTTCGCCGGCTACCGCGTCGAGAGCATTCCCGGCACCGCTGACGGCCGGGTGGATTTCGCCGCCTTCAAGGCGCGGCTGGGCCCGGACATCGCCGGCGTGATGATCACCAATCCCAACACCTGCGGCCTGTTCGAGCGCGAGATGAAGGCCATCTCGGACGCGGTGCATGCCGTCGGCGGCTATGTCTATTGCGATGGGGCGAACTTCAACGCGATCGTCGGCAAGGTCCGCCCGGGCGACCTGGGCGTCGACGCCATGCACATCAACCTCCACAAGACCTTCTCCACCCCGCACGGCGGCGGCGGGCCCGGCTCTGGTCCGGTGGTGCTGTCGGAAGCGCTGGCGCCCTTCGCGCCGTTGCCTTTCGTCACGCGCGACGCGGACGGCACCGTCCGGCTGGTCGAGGAAGAGGACGCACCTGCGGACGGGCCGCAGGCGTTCGGCCGGATGACGGCGTTCCACGGCCAGATGGGCATGTTCACCCGCGCGCTGACTTATATCCTCAGCCACGGCGCGGACGGGCTCAAGCAGGTTGCCGAGGACGCCGTGCTCAACGCCAACTACGTGCTGCGCAGCCTGGAAGGCGTGCTCGACGCGCCGTTCGCCGCCAGCGGCCCCTGCATGCACGAGGCGCTGTTCAGCGATTCGAACCTGCCGGAGGGTTTCTCCACGCTCGACATCGCCAAGGGGCTGATCGACGAGGGCTTCCACCCGATGACGGTTTATTTCCCGCTCGTCGTCCATGGCGCGATGCTGGTTGAACCGACAGAGACGGAGAGTAAGCAGGCACTCGACCGCCTGATCGCGAGCTTGCGCGCGGTGGCCGAGCGGGCGTTGGCCGGTGACGAGAGCCTGAAGGCCGCGCCGCACTTCGCGCCGCGCCGCCGGCTCGACGAGACGCAGGCCGCGCGCAAGCCGGTGCTGACGTGGCAAGGCCGCGCGCAGCCGTCCGGCGCGCCCAGCCTCAGCGAGAGCGGGGGAAGCTGAGCTACTTCGCTTCGTCGATGGCGTCCTGGCCAGCCTGGCCGACCGATTCGATATCCTGGCCCGCGCCCTTGACGGTGTTGCAGGCCGACGCGCCGAGGGCGATGCCGCCTGCCGCGAGTGCGAGGATGAGTTTCCTGAGCATGGCTTGTGGTCCTTTGCGGAGCGCAGGCCGGCGAGGCTGCCGGCTGCTCGAAGGAAAGTAACCCGCGCCGGGCGGGCTGGTTCCGCCTCAGGCCCTCGGCTCGGCGAGAGCGTCTTCCTTCGGCGCGCGCTTGCGGCCCAGCCGGTGCTCGCGCAGGGCGATGACGATGCCGGCCGCGACGATCAGCGGCGCGCCCAGCCAGGTCGCTGCCGGCGGCAACTGTTCCCATACCAGCCAGCCATAGAGCGTCGCCCAGATCAGCGCGGTGTAGTCCATCACGATCACGCTCACCACCGCACCGAAGCGCAGCGAGGCGGCCAGTATGAGCTGCGCGGCCGAGCCGATCACGCCTATGGCGATCAGCACCAGCCACTGTTCGCCGGTGTGCGGGGTCATGAAGAAGGGCAGCGCGATCGCGGCCATCGGTGTGCCGAACGCGGCGAAGTAGAAGGCGATGGCCAGCGGTTCCTCGGTGCGGCCGAGATCGCGGATCTGGTAATTGATCACCGCGATGAAGAACGCCGCCAGCAGGCCGAGCACCAGCCCCAGCATGGGCATGGGCTCGCCGCCGGGCTGCGCGATGACGAGCACGCCGAGAAAGCCCAGGGCCACCGCCACCCAGCGGTAGCGGCCGATCCGCTCGCGCCAGACCAGCGCCGCCAGCACCACCGCGAACAGCGGCGCGGTGAAGCCGAGTACGGTCGCTTCGGCCAGCGGCAGCAGGATCGTCGCCCCGAAGTTGAACACCATGTTGGTCATGCCGAGCGTGGCACGCCGGGCGTGGCTGCCCAGCCGGTTCGTGCGCAGCCGGGCGAGCCCGCCGGTCAGCGCGAGATAGCCGAGGATCAGCGGCACCGACACCGCCTGTCGCCAGAACATGATCTCGGGCAGCGCGACGCCGCTTTCGCCGGCATATTTTACCAGCATCAGCAGTGTTGCGAAGAGGAAGGCCGAAATGACGCGCAGGCCGAGAGCGAAGAACGGACGGTCGGGGAGATTCACGCCGCGGGCTTTAACCGCGCCCGCCGCTGAGGCAAGGGCGGGGAATGGACGATGTGGCTTTCGACCTTCTTCTCGCAGGCATCGCCGCAGTCGCGCTCGCGGCATTCGCCTGGCTGGCCGACCGCCGCCGGACCCGGCGCAGCGCCCCCGACGCCGTGGGCTTCATGCCCTGGACGACGCTGTTCTTCTGGAGCGTGTTCAGCGGCGTGCTTCTGCTCGCCGCGGCCTGGAAGTCTATTCCACCCTAAGTTTACGCGAAGGCGGGCGATTTACAGGCACGCTTCCAGATACGCCTGGTCGAAGCCGAACTGGCGCGCCTTCTCCAGTGTGTATGGCCTGAGGCCCGAGGCGCGGAATTCGCCGATGATCTTGCCGTCGTCGGTCTCGTCCAGGTACTCGAACTTGAACAGTTCCTGGGTGACGATGACGTCGCCTTCCATGCCGATCACCTCGGTGATGTTGGTGGTGCGGCGCGAACCGTCGCGCAGGCGTTTGACCTGGACGATGAGGTCCACGGATTCGGCGATCTGGCGGCTGATGGCTTCCTTCGGGATCTTGATGTCGCCCATCAGGATCATGTTTTCCATACGGCCCAGACACTCGCGCGGGCTGTTGGCGTGCAGCGTGCACATCGAGCCGTCGTGGCCGGTGTTCATGGCGGCGAGCAGGTCGAAGCACTCGGCGCCGCGGATTTCGCCCAGGATGATGCGATCCGGCCGCATGCGCAGCGCGTTCTTGACGAGGTCGCCGATGGTGATCGCGCCCTGGCCTTCCAGGTTCGGCGGGCGCGTTTCCAGCGGCAGCCAGTGCGGCTGCTGCAGGCGAAGCTCGGCCGCGTCCTCGATGGTCAGCACGCGCTCGCCCGGGTCGATCATCTTCGACAGGGCATTGAGCATCGTCGTCTTGCCTGAGCCGGTGCCGCCCGAGATGACGATGTTCATGCGGCAGGCGCCGGCGATCTTGAGCGCGGTCGCCATCTTCTCGCTCATCGAGCCGAAGCCGGCCAGCATGTCGATGGTGATCGGCTTCTCGGAGAACTTGCGGATCGAGATGGCGGTGCCGCGCAAGCTGAGCGGCGGGACGATCACGTTGACGCGGCTGCCGTCCTTGAGACGGGCGTCGGCCAGCGGCGTGGTCTGGTCGACGCGGCGGCCGACCTGGTTGACGATGCGCTGGGCGATCTGGAACAGGTGCGATTCGTCGCGGAAGCGTATCGGCGCGAGCTGCAGCTTGCCCTTCTTTTCGATGTAGGTCTGCTCGGGCCCGTTGACCATGATGTCGGACACGTCGGGATCGTTGAGCAGCTCTTCCAGCGGGCCGAAGCCGAGCAGTTCGTCGATCAGCACTTTCTCCAGCGCGAACTGCTCGCGCCGGTTGAAGGTGACCTTGAGTTCGGCCAGCACTTCCATGATGATCGGCCGGAACTCTTCCGACAGCTCTTCCTTGGTCAGCGTGGCCGCCGCCTCGGGATCGACGCGTTCGAGCAGGCGCGGCAGCACCTGCTCCTTGATCTTGTGGATCGAGGCCTCGAAGCCCGAATGATCGTAGGTGCTCGCTTCGCTGACGGCATTGGCCCGATCGCTGAGCCGGGCCATGGCGTCGCCCTGCTTGTCTAGCGGCCGGCCGGCGGCGGGCTCGTCGCCGGGCAGCGGCGGAAACTGCTCGCCGCCCGCCGGCGTGCCGGGCGCTGGGGGGGCCGAGCGCGGCTCGATGCCGCCCTTCATCGGCCGGGCGACACCGAAAGCCGGGCGTGCGCCCGGTCCCATGCCGCCTATACCATTGCGTCGCCCAAATGCGCTCATGCCTGATCAATCCCATCTGCGCGCCCATCCATGGCAGGGCGCCCACATGCCTTCCTGATTGAATGATAGGGTTGAAGCTTTGATAACTTCCTAATGCCGGCTGGAAAATGGGGCGGCGCCAAGCGTGGGTTCCGGCGCAACTGCTGGCCGATGGCATCCTGTTGTTCCTTTGGGATCAATCTGTCCTACAATGGGACGGTAGTTAATAATTCGTTTGACGCGACTAACATCTTCGCTACCGGCAAGGAATATTTGGGTTTTTTGGGGGTGTTCGGTGAATAAGTATGTAATTCTCGCTGCTTCGGCCTGTCTGGCCGCTATCACGCCTGTCAGCGCCCAGGCGGCTGAAATCCTGGCGCCCGGAAGTAGTCAGGGTTGGACGACGACCGATATCGCCCAAGGCGGAAGCGCCGCGATCACGTCGACCTATATTCCGGCCGGCCCCGGCCAGACCGGATCGCTGGAACTGAATATGCCCAACGCGTCGAGCAAGGCCGTTTTCATCTACAGCTTCACCAATGGCTTGACGCTCGGCGATCTTCTCACCGGCATGACCTCGGGCAGCGGGGTTTCGTTCGACTTCTTTCGCGATGTCAGTTCCACTGCCACGGCTCATTTCGCGCCGGTCCTTCGCTTTTCCTTCCTCACCGCGGGCGGAAAATACGGGGAACTCGTCTGGGAGTCGGTCTATAATGGTGGTGGCAACATCGCCGAAGGGGTCTGGCTGCACGCGGATCTGACGGGAGACAATTTCTACCAGCGTACTTACCAGAGCTTTATGGGCATCCTCTACGGTGGGAAGACCGTCGACGTTTATAACAAGACGATTACCGATTACCTCGGCGGCACGTTCTCGGACGGCCAGGATACGAGCGTTCTTCTGGGCAACGACACGCTGATCCGGAAGGTGAGCCTCGGCGTAGGCAGCGGATGGAACGGAAGCTATGCTGGCGCGGTCGACAATCTGTCGATCGACATGGGTTCGAAGGGTCTTATGACGGCCAACTTCAACCCCACCGCGGCGCCTGCCGCTGCCGTTCCTGAGCCGGCAACCTGGCTCATGCTGATCCTCGGCTTCGGTCTGATCGGTGGAACGATGCGCTCGCGGCGTTCGACGGCTCTGCGTGCTCTGACCGCCTGAACGGTTGAAAATCTCGGACGAGGGGAGGGGCGCCGCCAGGCGCTCCTCCCTTTTTGTATGTGGGGGCTGCACGGGGCCGCTCTGACTGTCCGGCAGTCTGGAAGCTTGACGCCGCGCGTGCCGGTAAATACTTTGCATAACAAAGCTAATAGTTGCCATGAAGTTGAAGCTCTCGAAAGGACAGGAAGGCGTGCCTCGGATCGTCGTGATCTGCAGCACCTCTTGACGGACCGGCGGCTATCCGTTCCTCTGGCGGCATCGGCGATGACGTCCCCAGTTTCACACGCGAACCGGCTGGAAAACGATGACCGCACAGCACAGACAAAATGCCCTGCGCGCGTGGCTGGAGCGACGCCTGGCGCCGGCGGAACTCCTCGCTATTCCCGAGCCGGTGCGGCCGGACGCCGGCGGTTCGAGCGATACGCTGTTCCTGAATCCCGTGATCCGATCGGAAGGCCGGGAGCGGGAAGCACGCTGGGTTTTGCGCATCGAGCCGACGGCGCGGCAGATCTACATGCTGCCTTCGCTGGAACGTCAGTTCCGCGTGATGGAAGAACTCGGCCGGCTGGGCACGGTGCCCGTGCCTGGCGTCTTCTGGCATGAACCCGATCCGGCCGTCCTCGGCGCGCCATTCTTCGTCATGGCACGTGTGGAAGGGCAGGTTCCCAGCGACTTCGTGCATTCGCAGGGATTGCTGGCCGAACTTCCGCCCGCCCGGCGCGAGGCTCTGTGGCGCGATGCGGTGAGGACCATGGCCGCGATCCACGCCGTGCCGGCCGAGCGTTTTCGCTTCCTCGACCGGCCCGAATACGGGACGGGCGGGCTCGATCAGGAAATCGCGCTGTGGGACGCATATGCCCGGTGGTCGGGCGTACCGATGCAGCCGGAGGAGGAGCGAGCCCGCCGCTGGCTCGAGGACCATAGACCCGCCTACCAGGCGGACGGCCTTGCCTGGGGCGATGCGCGCATCGCCAACATGATGTTCCGCGAGGAGCGCTGCGTTGCCGTGCTCGATTGGGAAACCGTCTCGCTGGCGGGCGCCGAAAGCGACCTCGGCTGGTGGATGTTCTACGACTGGATGATGGCCGAAGGCTGGGGCGTGCCGCGTCTCGAAGGCATCGGCGATGGACCGGCGCTGGTGGCGGCCTGGGAGGAATACGCCGGCCGCCGCGCGGAAAACATGGCCTGGCACGAGGTCTTCGCCACCTGGCGCTTCGGCCTGATCTCGGACCGCGCGCGGTTCCTCATGCGCCAGCGGGGCGAGGCCGATCGGATGCCGGCCGACATGCCCGCGCCGCATCTGCGGCGGCTGGAAATGCTGACCGGCGGATAGCCGCGGCCGGCACCGATCACGACAACAAGGGCAAGGAGAGGACTATGGCGACGATTTCCTTCGAGAACAGGGTGGCGATCGTCACCGGCGCGGGCGGCGGTATCGGACGCACGCATGCGCTGGAAATCGCGCGGCGGGGCGGCAAGGTGGTGGTCAACGACCTGGGCGGCGATGTCGGCGGGCGCGGTGGCTCCGGGATCATGGCGGAACGCGTCGTGGAGGAAATCCGCGCGGCGGGCGGAACGGCCATCGCCAACGGCGACAGCGTGGCGTCGAGCGAGGGCGCCGGCAGCCTCGTGGCAGCGGCGCTTGATGCCTTCGGCAGGATCGACGTGCTGATCAACAACGCGGGGATCATGCGCAACGCCTATCTCGAGGATATTTCCGACCAGGACTGGGACGATGTCATCGCCACCCACCTGACCGGCAGCTTCAAGGTCACGCGCGCGGTCTGGCCGCATATGAAGGCGCAGCGCTACGGCCGCATCGTCTTCACCGCGTCCAGCGCCGGGCTGTTCGGCACGCCGATCCTGGCGAACTACGCCGCGGCCAAGGCCGGCGTGGCCGGCCTGATGAACGTCGCCGCGATCGAAGGCGAGGCGCACGGCATCCTGTGCAACGGCATCATGCCCAACGCCGAAGGCCGCATGGCCGATCGCATGATGGCGGACCTCGGCGCCGATGCTTCTTCGGGTAGCGTCGAACTGCCGCCGGAGATCGGCAATTCGATGGACCCCGGCTTCAACGCGCCGCTTGCCATCTTTCTGGCGAGCGAGGCCTGCACCAGCACCCATGCGCTCTATTCACAGTGTCTGGGCCGGGTGGCGCGGGTTTTCGTCGGCGTGACGACCGGCTGGCAAGGGCAGCGCCAGACGCCGGCCAGCGTGGAGGAGATCGCGGAGCACTGGGCCGAGATCGGCGACACCTCGCGCGGCTTCACCACGCCTTCCACCCCCCATCACGAACTGGCGCTCGTCCTGTCGCAGGGCAACGCGGCGTGAGCGGCTTTGATATCATCGACGCGGTGCACGACCTGCCGCATGCGCCGACGGCCGATCGTACGTTCCAGGAAAGCAACCTGTTCGTCTGGCACGATCTGAAGGCCGGCACGGGCGGTTTCTGGCGGCTCGGCCAGGAAGTGGTGAAAGGCGAACTCAACAGCTGCTTCGGCGTCTTCACCGCTGACGGGCAGCGCTTCCGCTCCAACGTTACCGGCGTGGCGATGCGGCCGGGCGATCGCGGAGAGAGCCACATGGGCTATGGCCCGGAACTGCGTGTCGATCTGGACAGCCTGCGGCTCCGCGCCGATTTTCCGGACTGCAAGGCGGACCTGACCTTCACCGACTTCTTCCCGCGTTACGACTGGTTCGCGCTGCTCGACCGGCCGGGGCACGCCTCGCATCATTTCGAAAACGCGGGCACGATGAAGGGCCGCATCGAGATCGGCGGGCGGGAGATCGCGGTCGATGCGCTCGCCTATCGCGACCGCTCCTGGGGCGAACGCTCCTGGGACGGGCTGCGCGCCACGCGCTGGTGGCCCTGCGTATTCGGACCCGACCTGGTGATTTTCCTCACCGCCGCGGTGCACGAGGAGGGCAGCGGCGCCTACGGCTACATGATCCGCGACGGCGAGCCGCAGACCTTGCGGGATGTCGGTATCCTGTCCACGCTGGATTGGGATGCGATCACGCCGCGCGGCGGCGAGGGGACGTTCGCCCTGCCGGATGGCGCGCGCGGGCTGGTGCGCCATGAGCCGAGCGACGGCATCGTCCTGCACGTGCGCGGCTATACCGCCATCGAAAGCATCGGAACGGCGCGCTTCGGCGACAGGGTGGGCATGTCGAATTTCGAAGCCTGCACCAATCCCGCGGGCGGCAGTCTGCCGCCCGTGCTGACCCTGGGGGCGAACAACGGCGCAGGGCTGGGCCGCCGCTGAGGCGGGGGCGGATGGCGTGGGCGTTCTGGCCGATTGGCTGTTGACGGCCACGTACTTTGTATTGCAAAGTTTGTAGGTGCCGCTCGGAACGGCGCGGCTTCGGGAGATCGGCCATGGCGGAAACCACGAACATATCGTTTGCTCCGGCGCACGTGCCGGCGGAGCTGGCATGGGACGGGTCGCTGAGCGAATACAATTCGCAGCTCGACGACCCGTTCCTGGCCGCGAGCCGGCTGCTGGACGGGCCGCCGCTGTTCTGGGCGCGCGACGCGGTGCACGGCCGCCCCGGCTGGGTGATCGCCCGCCACGCGCTGCTGCGGGAAGCCTTCATCGACTGGGAACACTTTTCCAGCGAAGGCGGCATGGACCTGACCGCCATGCTCGGCGTCGACTGGAAGCTCAATCCGGTCAATGTCGATCCGCCGATGCATACGGCCTATCGCAAGGTGCTGACGCCCTTCTTCACGCCCAAGGCGGTCGGCCACATGGAAGCGGCCGTGCGCGCCACCTGCGACGAACTCATCGCCGGGTTCGAGGACAAGGGCGGATGCGATTTCGTGACCGACTTCGCCGTTCCCTTTCCCAGCCTCATCTTCCTGCGCCTGATGGGCATGCCGCTGGACATGATGCGCCAGTTCTTCGCCTGGGAGCAGAACCTGCTGCGCGGAACCACCCCGGAAGCCCGGGTAAAGGCCGCGCGGGAAATCCTAGACTGTCTGACGTTCCACCTGGAGCAGCAGAAGCGCAAGCCCGCGACGCCGCTGATGGAGAACATCATGGGCGCCCGGATCGAGGACGGCAGGCCGCTCGCCGACGGCGAGATCCTGGGCATGTTCTACACCTTTTACCTGGGCGGGCTCGATACCGTCTATGCGACGGTAAGCTGGGCGATGCGCTACATCGCGACCCGTCCGGATTTCCAGCGCTTCCTGCGCGACAACCCGGACATGCTGCCCAAGGCGGTGGACGAGATGCTGCGCATGTTCAGCGTCGTCTCCACCCAGCGCCGCGTGACGCGCGACTTCACCTTCCACGGCGTTCCGATGAAGGAGAACGATCTCGTCATCATGCCGATCTACATCGCCTGCCGCGATCCGGTGGCCTATCCCGATCCGCACGAGGCCGATCTCGACCGCAAGGAAAGCTTGCTGGCCTTTGCCAGCGGGCCGCACCTGTGCCTGGGCATGCACCTTGCCCGGCGCGGGCTCCGGATCGCGATCGAAAGCTTCCTTTGCCGCTTCGGCGACATCCACATCCCCGAGGGCAAGGCCTACTCCTACCACGCCGGATCGACTTTCAATGTGGACAGCTTGCCTCTGGCCTGGACCCGGAAGGGCTGAACCCGGTTACCGGGGCGCCTCCGGCATTGCGCGGCGGGACGCCGGATGACGAGCCGCCGGGGGGAGAAACGGCCTTGCCCGGCTACGATCGCGGTGTTCTATTGGGCGAGGTAAGATCCTGCCGGGAATGCTGCGGTAGGTTGTAACGGCATGATAAGGCGCGTGTCCTACCGGATCGTCCCGCGTGCCGAGGGAGCGACATGCCTATGGGTGTGGAGAGGCCGGATTTCTTCTCGCCGGCATACGAACCGCTTGCCGGGACTCCCATCGGCTATGAACTCGACCGCCAGGTCCGGTTTACATCGGGGCTCGCGGAACTCGGGAGGTTCAGTTGGGCGCAGCCCGTCGAACTGGTCCTGCAGCATCCGGACGACGTCTTCGCCTTCAATCTGGCCCTGTCGCAGCGGCCGTCGCGCGCGCGCATTTCCCCGCCCGGCCAAACCGGTGACGAGACCCTGGAAACCATCGGCAGGGTCCTGCTGATCCATCCGGCCTCGACGTTCCGGTTGAGCGTGCCGTCCGGGCATGTCCGATCGCTCTATTGCGGCATCGAGTGCGCCCGGCTCGAGCGGATGACGGGCAGCCTCGCCGCGTTTCACGGGGCCGAGGCGGGCTATGGGGCAGGGGCGGACCTTCAGAGCCGGCTGAACGGCCAGACCGTCGAGTTGCTGCTGAATCGCATTTACGAGGAACTGCGGGATGCTGCACCCGGCTTCGAGGAGGCGGTCGACGGCTATGCGACCGCCCTGTGCGTGGAGCTTGCGCGCGCGATCCGGGCGGCCGCCGATGCGCCGCAGCGCCGACGCAAGGGTGGTTTGGCCCCCGGGCGGATGCGGCTTCTCCAGGACCGGTTCCATGCGGATGCCCCGGCGCCACGCTTGGCCGAGCTTGCCGAGCTGTGCGGCATGACCGTGCGGCAGCTCAGCCGCGCGTTCAAGCAGGAGACCGGCAAGACGCTGGGCAAGCACATCGACGAGATCACCGTCGACCGCGCCTTCCGGCTGCTGACGACAAGCCACCTGCCGCTCGCGGAAATCGCCGCGATTCTCGGCTTTTCGAGCCAGGCGAGCTTTTCCTACGCGTTTCGCCGGATGACCGGCCTGGCCCCCAGCGAATGGAGACGGCGAAATAGCTAGGCGAAATTCCACCCATTTCATAAATCCGGACAAAATCAGGGCCTGGCGATATGGCCGCCGGGTTGCTCGGCGGCCATATCGCATTGTCGCGACGAGGCGCGCGCGATGAGGGCCGGGCACGGGGAGGGATAGTAGGGACGGATAGTGGCTTTGCGTTGCGGGGAAGCCCGGGAGGGCTTCCATGTTCGGCGGCGCAAACCAGCTTGACTTGTATACTTTCTAATACAAAGTTTTATGCATTCGTGGGCAAATGAAAAATGAGGGAGGATGACATGAAAAGCTCGCACCTGTACGCCGTCACGGCGCTCTCGACGATCCTGCTGGCAGGCTTTGCCACGCCGGCCGTCGCAGCCCAAAGCCAGGGCGCAAGTGCCGCCGACGGGGCTTCCGACGTCATCATCGTCACGGCGCGGCGTTCGGAAGAAAGTCTGCAGGACGTGCCGATCTCGATCACCGTGCTGGACCGCGAGGCACTGTCCAAGCGCAACGTCATCAGCACGGCCGACCTCGGCAACTACGTTCCCTCGCTCGCCGTGAACCAGCAGTTCGGCCCCGAGAAGGCCAGCTTCGTGATCCGGGGCTTCACGCAATCCTACCACACGGCGCCCACCGTGGGCGTCTATTTCGCGGACGTGATCGCGCCCCGCGCCAACGGCCCGACGACTGCGGGCAACGGCGCCGGTGTCGGCAGCATGTTCGATCTCGAGAACATCCAGGTGCTCAAGGGCCCGCAGGGCACGCTGTTCGGCCGCAACACCACCGGCGGCGCGATCCTTCTGGTCCCGACCAAGCCCAAGGACCGGCTCGAAGGTTACGTCGAAGGCACGCTGGGCAATTACGACATGCGCCGGGTTGAGGCCGTGCTCAACGTACCGCTGAGCGACACCTTCCGGGTCCGGCTCGGCGTCGACCGCAATACGCGCGACGGCTACATCACCAACCACAGCGGCGTCGGCCCCCGGAATTATCGCGATACCGACTATATCGCCGCGCGCCTGAGCCTGGTCGCCGACCTGACGCCCGACCTCGAGAATTACACGATATTCAGCTACAGCCGTTCCGATACGAACGGCGATTCGCCCAAGGTGACGATCTGCGACCAGCAGGGGACGGCCGACTTCCTCCAGGGCGATCAGACCAAGTTTCTCTCCTTCCTGGGCTGCGCGCAGGTCGCCCGGCAGGAAGCTCGCGGCGACGGCCTGTGGGATGTCGAAAGCAACCTTGCCAATCCCCTCCAGCGCATCACGCAATGGCAGGCGATCAACACCACGACCTGGCAGGCCAGCGACGCGCTGACGATCAAGAACATCATGTCCTATTCGCAATATACCGAGGACGCGAGCTTCACCCTCTGGGGCGACAATTTCATCATTCCGCCCGGCTTTCCCGGCGAAGGGCATCTCTTCACCAAAACGCTCAACCTCGAGCGGGGCCGCCTGGGCCACACGACCGACCAGTGGACCTTCACCGAGGAACTGCAGCTCCAGGGTCGCGCTTTGGAGGGCCGCCTGAACTGGCAGGCGGGCGCCTATCTGGAAATCAGCAAGCCGCTGGGCTGGAATAGTCAGCTCGTCGACATCTTCGCCAGCTGCAGCGACGTCAAGAACACGGTCTGCACCAATCCCCTCGGCATCGGCCAGATTTCGGACGACAGCACCAAGGACTATTTCAACAACAAGGGCCTCTATGCCCAGGCGACCTACAAGCTGTCGGACCAGTTCAGCGTGACCGGCGGCTTTCGCTATACAATGGACCGGCAGCGGGACGTGGCCCGGCGCCTGAGCGTCATCGAGATGCCGGCGGGCTCGGGGACCTGGGCGTCGGTCTGCCAGCCCACGGTGGACCCTGTCACCGGCAATCTCACGGATTCGGGCGTCGTCACCGATCCCACGGTCTGCGACGTCACGCGCACGATCAAGTCCAACCGGCCGACCTGGATCGTCGGAGCCGAATATCGTCCGATGGACGACGTGATGCTGTTCGCCAAATGGTCTCGCGGCTATCGCATGGGGGCGATCACCTCCAACAGCATCGGCTACGAGACGGTCGGACCGGAGAAAGTCGACACCTATGAAATCGGCGCCAAGACGAGCTTCCGGGGTGCGATCTCGGGCTATTTCAACGTCACGGGCTTCTATAACGACTTCCGCGACCAGCAGCTGACGGTGGGCACCGTCGTTGCGGACGCATACCTGAGTCGGATCACGCCCGCGTCACCTAACGTGAACGCCGGCAAGTCGCGGATGTGGGGCATAGAGGCCGACGCCTCGATCCGGCCCTTCGCCGGCTTCCAGCTCGATGCATCCTATACCTATCTCGATACCAAGCTGCTGAAGTTCACGCCGCCGCCCACGCCGGTATACTACAAGGACGTGTTCTCATCGACGGCCGAGGGTGGGCCTCTGCCCCTGTCGCCCAAGAACAGGGTCACGGTCACGGGCACCTACACGCTGCCGCTGGACGAAAGCGTCGGTCGGATCTCGTTCGGCGCCACTTACGTCCACACCGACGCCCATCAGGCGACATCGCCGGCCGCCACGCCGGTCTATCTCGTCAAGGAGTCGAACCTGCTGAACCTCAACGCCAACTGGTACTCGGTCCTCGGATCGAACTTCGACCTGGCGTTTTTCATGACCAACGTCACGAACGAGGGGCTGATCCTCTATCCGCTGCAGTCCGTGCACCAGATCGGCACCGATGGCGGTCACGTCAACGAACCGCGTATGTGGGGCTTCAGGCTGAAGTACCGGTTCGGCGAAGGGCGGTAAGGCGAAGCAGGGCGGGCGGTTGAGCGCTCGCCCCGCCCATTCGCCGGGACGCAGCGTGCGTTACCGGTCCGGCAGCGTCCCGTCAGCGTGATTTTTTGGCGATCGCGGCTTTGCCCGCCGCGCGGCGCCTGGCGATGGCGCCGATCCTGCGCGTCGCATCGCGCTCGTCGATTCCCTCGGGATCGAAGTCGTCTCCGTAGCATTCGTGATACCATCCGGTGACTTCATCGTGCCGGGGGTGCCTGGGGTCGGCGTTGGCTTCGCGAAAGGCCTCGAAGCCGGGCGTGCCCCCGCAGTCTTCGGGCGGGGCGCGGCGTTCGCCCGCGACATAGCGCGGATATCTGGTGCCGGGTTCACGCTCTCCGACGGTCTCAAGGGTGACGACATGCTCCCAGTTGTCGCCCATGTCGTAGGTATACAGGAATTGGTGAACGCCGCGGTCGAGCAGGCTTTTGAGCCTAGTGTTCCTGGCGGCCAGCAGGTTTTCGCCGTCCCAGCCCGGATCGGGCACGCCGTAGCGCCTGTCACCCGCCTCGAACTCCCACAAGTGGTAATCGAGCCAGCCCATCGCGGCCTGGATCACGTCGTGCAGCATCTTGAGGTTGGCATCGACCGGAAAATCGACCCTGCGCCAGATGGGCGGGTCGGTATCGGCAAGCGCGATGTGCAGGCGGGCGACGGTTTCCGTCATGCCGCCATGCTGACGGATACGGCCTTTGCTGTCCAGTTCCAGAAGTGGTCGCGGCACGCGCGGCGTCGCGGGAACGGAAAAGCGCTGGCCTTTGGCCTCAGCCCGGTGATGGTGGCGCTGGCCGGCGCGGCGATCGTCGTGGGTGGCCATCCGCGATCCGTTTCGGGTTGCGGATGATGGCGATCCGTCGGGGGTGGCATCTGCCCATTGCGCACGCGCGGAGGACTCCATTGGCTTCTGTCGATGACGACAGCTCCGACGGTCGCTAAGGGCGCATTGCAGGATCGGCGAATGTCACGCGCCTGGGGAGCGCCCTCGATATGAATGACATGGATGTAGTCCTTCTCGGGGTGCTGGGGAGCACGGCGGCCGGTTTCATGACGCTGGTGGGAGCGCTTCCGGTCCTTTTCGGACGGGCGATGTCGGCGCGACAGGAAGATTCGCTGCTCGGTTTTGCCGCCGGAGTCATGCTGGCGGCGAGCTTCTTCTCTCTGCTGCTGCCCGCGATCGAAAGCGCCTCATCCCTGTTTGCATGGAGATTTGCGCCGGGAAGCATTGCCGCGCTGGGATTGCTGATGGGGGCTGGGGCGATGGTGGGCGCCAACGCCCTGATTCCGCACCGCCACTTCGTCCAGGGCGATCAAGGCCCGGTCAGCGCGAAAATGGACAAGATCCTGCTCTTCGTGGCTGCGATCACGATCCACAATTTCCCCGAGGGGCTTGCCATGGGCGTGGGTTTCGGCAGTGGGGCCATTGACAAGGCGGCAGCTTTGTCGGTGGGGATCGGTATCCAGAACCTGCCGGAAGGCTTGGCGGTCGCATTGGCCTTGCGGGCAAATGGCGTGTCGAAATGGAAAGCCTTTCTGATCGCATCGGCAACCGGCCTGCTCGAACCGATCGGGGGCCTGGTGGGCGTCTCGCTCGTCTCGCTAGCCGAGCCGCTTCTGCCCTGGGCGCTCGCCTTTGCCGCAGGCACCATGCTCCATATCGTCAGCCACGAGATCATCCCGGAGACGCATAGCCGGGGATTTCAACGCCAGGCGACCACAGGCATGGCGATCGGTTTTGTGTTGATGATGTTCCTCGACGTTTCCTTCGGATAATTGACGATGAAGGCCGCTTGTCTGGGGCTGGGTCGCGGCATGTTCTAATGCGTTGCGGTGGGGACGGCTCGGCCTGCTTGTTCCCCGACGTTCTTCATGGTGAGCCTGTTTTCATGAAGTCCTGGAGCGCTGCCACGGCCAGGTCATGGACATTGTGTTACGATTTCGACCCAAGTGTCGAGATAACCCGTTGAATTCTAGGATTTTTAATAATCTGGCTGGGGCGGCAGGATTCGAACCTGCGAATGCCGGTACCAAAAACCGGTGCCTTACCACTTGGCGACGCCCCAGCAGAAGGCGCGCGCTTAGCGGCTGTTCGCGCGCCTGTGAAGGGTTGTTGCGATCAGGGGCCGGATAGTTCCGTCTGGGGAACGCCGTTTTTTTTTCCAGTGCAAGAATTGCTACACCTCGATCAACGGCCTCATCGGCCTGGGCTTCGAAACCGCGACGGCTGGCGATCCCCGGATGGACGGCGTGTACCTGCAGGCCCGGTTCGGCGGCGATCAGGTAAGCGGTCCCTCCCCGTTGCGGGGAGGGGCTTGCTGTCAGGCATTTTCGGCCAGCACCGCGTCGATATCGGCGGCGCTGTGCCGTTCGCGCACCGTGCCCTCGGCGGTCAGGTTGACGATGCGGCCGCGGCGCACCGGTTCGCGCGCGTCGATTTCGCGGACCCAGCGGTCGACGTTCCTGTAGCTCGGGATGTCGAGGAACGTCGTGCCGCCGTCATAGGCGTTGGCGCTGTGGAAATAGCGGAACCAGCCGAAGATGGCGATGTCGGCGATCGTGTATTCGTCGCCGGCGAAATAGCGGGCCTCGGCCAGCCGTCTGTCGGCAACGTCGAACAGTCGCTTCACCTCCATCGCATAGCGGTTGATCGCGTATTCGATCTTCACCGGTGCCGCCCGGTAGAAGTGGCCGAACCCGCCGCCCATCGAAGGCGCGTTCGACATCTGCCAGAACAGCCACGACAGGCACTCGGCGCGAGCCTGGCCGCCGGTGGGCAGGAAGGCGCCGAACTTCTCGGCCAGGTGCAGCAGGATCGCGCCCGATTCGAAGACGCGCACCGGCTCCGATCCCGACAGATCGAGCAGCGCCGGGATCTTGGAATTGGGGTTCACCGAGACGAAGCCCGAGCCGAACTGCTCGCCGTCCATGATGCTGACCAGCCAGGCGTCGTATTCGGCGCCGGCATGGCCGGCGGCGAGCAGTTCCTCGAACAGGATCGTCACCTTCTGGCCGTTGGGCGTGCCCAGCGAATAGAGCTGGAACGGATGCACGCCGCGCGGCAGCTCGCGCTCGTGCGTCGCGCCGGCGATCGGGCGGTTGCCGCGGAACGCGGTCGGCGCGTCCGGATCCCAGGTCCAGACTTCGGGCGGTGTATATTCCTCGGCCATCATGGTCTCCTAGAACGGTAAAGGCGGAAGGATCAGTCCAGTTGGACGCGCGATCAAGCAAGGAGAATTGACAGGCCGTCCATAGAAAGTTGCAATGTCCGCAATTGAACGGAAATCCGCATGGGAGAACGGATCATGGGCGCCACGATGGAGAACCCGCCGCCGGCCAGCGCGCCGCTCAGCAACCGCCAGGTCGATACCGTCCGCGGCCAGTATCACAAGTTTGCCCTGATCCCGATGATCGAGACGCATTCGACCTGGTTCGATGCCGGCCCGATCTCGATCGCGGTCGAGGCGCGCGCGCTCGGCGACAGTTCGGAAAGGATGGTGCGCGGCCCCAGCATCCACGTGTTCGACGCGACGCATACCGACGAATATCTGCGCTTCGACGTGTTCGGAGCGGTGCTCCACTACCACTACATCCTGAACGACGTGAACCACAACATCCTCTGGGGCTACGATCCGGATACCAACGGTCCGATGATCCCCTGGGTGATCGCGGCGCTGCGCGATCGCCTGCCGGCGCTGTTGCGTCGGGCGAACGCAGGGAAGCTGGCCCAGGAGGTCGAGGAGCAGGGCTGGGACACCTCGGTGCTTCCCGCCGTCGCCAGGGCGGCCGCCGACGCGCTCGCCCCGCGCGAGGATGACCTCAAGCGCGCGAAGGAAGGGATGGACTGGATGTACCGCTGGAAGCAGGTCCATCCGCAGTTCAACACGGTGGAGGAAGGGGAATATTGAACTATTCCTGCCCGTGCCGGGGAGGAATTACAGGCGCATCACCCAGCCATGCGGATCGGGCGCCTCGCCGCGCTGGATCGCGACCAGGCGGCTCTTGAGCTTCTGGGTGAGTTGGCCCGGGCCGCCGGTGCCGATGGTGAATTCCCCCTGCCGGCCCGCGACCTTGCCGACCGGCGTCACCACCGCGGCGGTGCCGCAGGCGAACGTCTCGACGAGCTTGCCCGCCTCGGCGTCGGCGCGCCACTGGTCGAGGCTGTAGCGCTCCTCGCGCACCGTCAGCCCCTCGTCGCGGGCGAGCGACAGCAGGCTGTCGCGGGTGATGCCGGGCAGGATCGTGCCGGTGAGCGCCGGCGTTAGCAAGGTGCCGTCGGCGAACACGAAATAGAGGTTCATGCCGCCCAGCTCCTCGATCCACTTGTGCTCGGCGGCGTCGAGGAAAACGACCTGATCGTGCCCGCGTTCGATCGCCTCGGCCTGGGGGACGAGGCTGGCGGCGTAGTTGCCGCCGCACTTGGCCGCGCCGGTGCCGCCGGGCGCGGCGCGCGTGTAGTCGGACACCCAGATCGACACCGCCGGCGCGCCCGACTTGAAGTAGTTGCCGGCCGGACTGGCGATGACGAGATATTTGTAGCGCTTGGCCGGGCGCACGCCGAGGAAGGCCTCCGAGGCGAACATGAAGGGCCGCAGGTACAGCGACGCGCCTTCCGCCGCCGGGATCCAGTCGCGGTCGACGGCGACGAGCTGGCGGACCGATTCGATGAAGGTTTCCTCGGGCAGTTCGGGCATGGCCAGCCGGCGCGCGGACTGGTTGAACCGTGCTGCGTTGGCTTCGGGCCGGAACAGCGCGATGCCGCCATCGGCCTGCTTGTAGGCCTTGAGCCCCTCGAATATCTCCTGCGCGTAGTGCAGTACCGCCGTCGCCGGATCGAGCGGGATCGGCTGGCGCGGCCCCACGGTGGCGTCGTGCCATTTCCCAACCCCATCGGGCCCCTCGATCCAGTCGATGGACACCATGTGATCGGTGAAGTTCGTGCCGAAACCGGGGTTCGCCAGCACCTCGGCCCGCTGATCCGCGGGAGTCGGCGCAGGGTGGGGCAGGCGGGTGAACGTGACTTCGGATGCGGCGGACGACGCCATGGGCAGGAATCCCCTCAGGTTACGCGTTGGCGATTTGATTGAAAATTACGCGAACGGCAATTGAAAAGACATAATTGATAAGTGTACTTTCTGCAATTCCGGATAGGGGGAAACGCGCCGCGAGGGAAGGGGCGAACCGAAAGGCGGTCGGATCGGATCCGAAAGAGTCGCAAAGCGGCAAGGTGTCGAAATGAGAAGGGCCGCACCCGGTCCCGGGTACGGCCCTTCGCATGGTCAGCGGCCGGAAGTGCCGCCTACGAAGCCTCTATCGCTTATTCGGTATCAGCGATAATGCCTCGCGACGGAAATTGCCGACCTCTCTGCTGGACCATGAGACATCGGATCACCTCCTTTCGCGCTGTTGAGCCAAAAGCGCCGCTATTGCGGCAGGGGCGGTTCAGACCGGAGCCCGTCCCGTCCTGCTTCTATATTTGGCGGTTTCCGCACCGGACAACAAGACTTGCGTTCAATTTGTTTGGCGTCATTATCAACCCTTCCGCCAATTATCCCCAGTTTCGCTTCAGCGGCAATCCTCGACGACGCGGCTGATTTCGGGCCAGCTCGGAACATAGAGCGGCGCCAGGCCCGGCGCTTCCACCGCGAAGCGGCCGCGGCTGAAGATCATCGCGTCGAACAGCGGATCGCGGGCTGGCAGCGTTACGCCCAATGCTGCTTCGGGGCCGGGCAGCGGCGCGGCCGAAAGTGCGCGCACGGTGCTGGTCGTGGTGATCGTCATCGGCCGCGGACCGGACGCCCGGCCGGCGGCCTGCAGCGTGATCGCGCCGGCGCGTTCGCAGCGCAGCACGAGCGCGCCGCCGGCGAAGCGTGCCACCGACCGCCCGCCTTCTATGCCCCAGGTCCAGTTGCCGGGCGTGATCGGCGCTTCGCGCCAGTCGCGTGCGGGCGCCGGCGGCGGTGAGGGTGGCGCGGGCTGGGGGCGGGGTGCGGGCGCGGACGCCGGGGGCGGAATGATGCGCGTTTCGGAGCAGGACGCCGCCAGTGTGGCGAGCATCGCTCCGGCGGCGACGAGGAGCGGGCGCAAGCGACGATTTGCCTTCATCCCCGACGTATGGAATCTGTCGACCCGCGCCACAACCCCGGACCATCGTGAATACCCAGCCCAAGCCCCGTCCTGCCGCAAAAGCGCGCCCGCCCAAGAGCCGTGTCGACCAGTTGCTGGTCGAACGGGGCCTTGCCGAAAGCCGCGCGCGCGCGCAGGCGCTGGTGCTGGCCGGCCTCGTCTTCTCGGGCGAGAGCAAGCTGGCGAAGCCGGGGCAGACGCTGCCGGCCGACGCCCCGCTCCAGGTGCGCGGGCGTGACCATCCCTGGGTCTCGCGCGGCGGCATCAAGCTCGCCCATGCGCTCGACCATTTCGGGCTCGATCCGGCGGGCGCGGTCGTCATGGATGTCGGCAGTTCGACCGGGGGCTTCACCGACGTGCTGCTCAGCCGCGGCGCGGCCCGTGTCTTCGCGGTGGATTCGGGGACCAACCAGCTTGCCTGGAAGCTCAGGCAGAATCCGTGCGTCACGGTGCTCGAGCAGACCAGCGCGCGCGTGCTGACGCCGGCGATGATCGACGCGCCGTGTGACTGGGTGGTGTGCGACGCCAGTTTCATCTCGCTGGCCAAGGTGCTCGAGGTGCCGCTGCGCCTCGCGGCGCGCGAATGCCGGCTCGTCGCGCTGATCAAGCCGCAGTTCGAGGTCGGCCGGGCCGAGGTGGGCAAGGGCGGCGTAGTCCGCGATCCGGCGCTGCACGCGCGCGTCTGCGCGGAGGTGCGAAACTGGCTGGAAGGCGAAGGCTGGGACGTGCAGGGGATTACCGAAAGCCCGATCACCGGCCCCGAGGGCAACGTGGAATTTCTCATTTCGGCACAGCGGCGGTAGAGATCGTTCGGCAGAGCTGCCGCGGGGCCGGAAAAGAACGCCTAATGCCGTTGTCATGGCTTCCCGCGCCCGTCACAAAGCCGGCATTCTGCGTAGTGATTCGGGGGTGTCGCTGTCGATGGCCGAGCTTGCCTCAAGGAACCAGTTGCGTGGCAGCCTGTTGCGATGGGCGCTCGTTCTCGTGCCGGGCGTGCTGCTTCTCGGTATCCTGTCGGGACGGCTGGCGGGCAGCGGGGCCGATAATCCCTGGCTCGCCGACCTGGCCAAGCCGCCGCTCTATCCTGACCCGACGGTCTTTGGGCTCGTCTGGATCGCGCTCTACATCCTCATGGGCCTGTCGCTGGCGATGGTCGCGGCGGCGCGCGGCGCGCGGTGGCGGACGGCTGCGCTGGTGGCCTTCGCGGTGCAGTTTGCGCTCTGCCTCGCCTGGCCGGCGGTGTTCTTCGGCGCACACCGGATCCTCGCGGCGCTGGTTCTCATCGTCGTGCTCGATGTGGCGGCGATCGCGGCGATTCTGCTCGTCCGGCTGGTGCGGCCGGTCGCGGCGCTGCTGTTGCTGCCCTATCTCGGCTGGCTGCTTTTCGCGACCGTGCTGAACTGGCAGTTCCTCGTGGCCAATCCGGGCGTCGATGGGCAGGACGTTTCGGGCGCGGTGACGCGGATCGAAATCTAGCTTGCCTCCGGCCCGCGATCTTCCCATCTAGGCGCCATGCAGAGCGAAAACCACCTGATCGCCGACTTCGTCAAGCTGATGAACAGCGCCGCCGGCACGCTCGCGGGCATGACCCGCGAAGCGCGCGAAAGCGCACGCGAACGCGCCCGCGAGGCGATTGGCGGCCTCGACTTCGTCAGCCGCGAAGAGTTCGACGCGGTGAAGGCCATGGCCGCCAGGGCGCGTGAGGAGGCGGAAGAACTCAAGGCGCGCCTCACCGCGCTGGAAGTGAAGCTCACCGCGCTCGAAGGGAAGTGATGGCTTCCCGCGCGAAGGCGGGGATACGGTTGAATTCATAGCCGCCTGCGCCCACAGCCACGCCCATGCACATCCGCGCGCCCGCTGTCGTCTGCGCCAGTCGCCCGCATGGCGAGACGGCCGTAGTGGTCCGGCTGCTGACCTCCGGCCACGGCCTCGTCGCGGGCTATGTCGCGGGCGGGCGCGGGCGCGAGTTGCGGCCCGTGCTCATCCCCGGCAATCTCGTGGAGGCGGAGCTGAAGGCGCGCTCGGACAGCCAGCTCCCCTATGCCCGGATCGAACTGCTCGCCAGTCGCGGACCGTGGCTGACCGAGCCGCTGCAGTCGGCCGCCATCGCCTGGGTCACCGCGCTCACCGCCGCCGCGCTGCCCGAGCGCCAGCCGTACCCCGCGCTGCACGAGGCGCTGACCGCGCTGCTCGACGCGATCTGCCTCGCCCCTTCCGCGCGCGGCTGGGCCATGCCGCTGTTGTCCTACGAGGTGCTGCTGATGCGCGAACTGGGTTATGGCGGCCCGCTCGCGCCTCCCGAAACCGGGGACTGGACCGCGCTGCTCGGCGCCTTCGACCGGTTGGGCCGCGATCTGCAACGCTATCCGCTTGCCCATCGCCGTGCCGATGTTATGGCGGCCCGCACCATGCTGCGCGAGCGGCTGGCCCGGATTGACGGAATATAACGGGAATTTCGCTGGATGAAGATCGCGGTTTTCGCAGGTGACGGCATCGGGCCGGAAGTGACGCGCGAAGCGGTGTGCGTGCTCGAAGCGCTCAATCTGCCCGGGCTGGAACTGGTAGAGGGCGATGTCGGCGGCGCGGCCTATCGCAAGCATGGCCATCCGCTGCCGCCCGAGACCCTGGAGATCGCGAAGTCCGCCGGCGCGATCCTGTTCGGCGCGGTCGGCGATTTCAGCCTCGACGGCCTCGAACGCCACCTGCGCCCCGAGCAGGCGATCCTCGGCCTGCGCAAGGAACTGGGCCTGTTCGCCAACCTGCGCCCGGCGCGGGTGTTCGAGGGGCTGGAGGACCTGACGACGCTACGCCCCGAAGTGGCGCGCGCGATCGATCTGCTGATCGTCCGCGAACTGAACGGCGACGTCTACTTCGGCGAAAAAGGCACGCGCACTCTCCCCGACGGCCGCCGCCAGGGTTACGACATCATGTCCTATGCCGAGGACGAGGTGCGCCGCATCGCCCACGTCGCCTTCCGCGCGGCGCAGGGCCGGCAGAAGAAGCTGTGCTCGGTCGACAAGGCCAACGTGCTCGAGACCTCGCAGCTCTGGCGTGACGTGGTGATCGAGGTGGCGAAGGATTATCCCGACGTCGAGCTTTCCCATATGTACGTCGACAACGCGGCGATGCAGCTCGTCAAGAACCCCGGCGCTTTCGACGTGATCGTCACCGGCAATCTGTTCGGCGATATCCTGTCCGACCAGGCGAGCATGTGTGTCGGCTCGATCGGCTTGCTCGCCTCGGCCTCGCTCTCGGAAGGCACGCTGGGGCTTTACGAGCCGATCCACGGCTCCGCGCCGGACATCGCCGGCAAGGACCTGGCCAACCCGATGGCGACGATCCTTTCGGTCGCCATGCTGCTGCGCCACAGCTTCGGGCGCGAGATCGAGGCGAAGCGCATCGAGGATGCGGTCGCCAGGGCGCTGGCCGACGGCATCAAGGGCGGCGACCTCGGCGGTAGTCACGGCACGGCCGCGATCGGCGATGCGGTGCTCGCAAGGCTCTGAGCCGCCATGCCCCTGCAACTCGCGGTCGTCCTGCCGACGCTCAACGAGCGGGCCAACCTCGGCTCGCTGGTGGAGCGGCTGGAGGGCGCGCTGGGCGGCATTGCCTGGGAAGCGATCATCGTCGACGACAACAGCCCGGACGGCACCGCCGACGAGGCTAGGACGATCAGTCAGCACGATCCGCGCATCCGCGTGATCCAGCGTATCGGCCGCCGCGGCCTCGCCTCGGCGGCGATCGAGGGCATGTTGGCCACTGCCGCACCGATCGTCGCTGTGATGGACGCCGATCACCAGCACGATCCCAAGCTGCTGCCCCAGATGCTCGCCGCGCTCGAAAGCGGCGAGTGCGACGTGGCGGTCGCGTCGCGCTTCGCCGAGGGTGCCAGCACCGATGCCTGGGGGCGGCCCGACCGGGTCAGGGCCTCCGGCATCGCCAACGCCATCGCCCGCAAGCTCACCGGCGTCGAGCTGACCGACCCGATGAGCGGCTACTTCATGCTCCGGGCTGAAACCGTGCGCGCCGACGCGCACCGCCTCTCGGGCGTCGGCTTCAAGATCCTGCTCGACATCCTGGCGACGGTGGACAAGCCCTTGCGCGTCCGGGAGTTTCCGCTGCATTTCGCCGCGCGCGCGGCGGGAGAGAGCAAGCTCGACCGTACGGTCGTCTTCGAGTTCCTCGTCGGCCTCTACGATCGCTGGCTCGGCCGGATCATCCCGACGCGCTTTGCTCTGTTCGGTACGATCGGCGCGGCGGGCGTGGTCGTCCACATGGCGGTGCTGGCGACTTTCCTGCAGATTTTCGGCGGGCCTCCGGTGAAGGGGCAACTCGTCTCCGCCTTCGAGGTCGGCCAGACGACCGCGGCCATGGTCGCGATGACCTTCAACTTCGTGCTCAACAACGCGCTGACCTATGCCGACAAGCGGCTGATGGGCTTTGTCCCGCTGCTGAAGGGCTGGTGCAAGTTCGCGCTGACCTGCTCGGTGGGCCTCACCGCCAACGTCGGCGTCGCGGCGATCCTGGTGCGCTTCGGGGTGCACGAATATCCCGCGGCGATCACCGGGATCATCGTCGGCTCGGTGTGGAACTTCGCGCTCAGCTCGCGCTTCGTGTGGGGGCGGTACTGACTTTCGATCCCTCTGGGGATTGCATTACGATCGTCATGCTCGGCGGCCGGGGGAGGTTGTGCGGGGTTCTCGGAAGAACTCTATCGCCAGCTTCGCAGCCACATCCACTGGATGTAGGATCGGCCTCCTTCGTGCAGCTTGGCCGCTGAGATGATTGGATAGAACCAGACGAACATCGCCCCCGCCAGCGTCAGCGAGATCACGGGCAACCATGGCCACCGACCGCCTTTCTTCCACAGCGCGTCGAGCGCCAGCGCCAGGCAGCCCATCAGGAACGTGCCGGGCAGCAGGTAGTGGTAGTAGAACTGGATCGGCTTGCTCGAGACGATCCACATGCCGAGGCTGGCGAAGTAGAGCAGCGCGAAGGCCAGCGCATCGGCGCGGCCACGCCATATGCCTGCCCAGATGCACCAGGCCAGGGCCGGCAGGCCCGCCAGCATGGTGAAGGGATTGCCGATCGTCAGCACCCCGCGCTGGGAGCCGTCGACCACCTCATAGAGATACCAGATGGAACGCCAGTTGAGCACCCATTCGTACCAGACGCTGCGGTAGGGGTGCAGCTTGCGGACGCTGCCCTGCAGCTCGAGCATGTAGCGATGGCGGCCGACGAAGTCCCACCAGGCGACCGGGTTTTCGGCGTAGAAGAAAGTTGGCAGGTAGGTCAGCCAATAGACGACCAGCGGCACGCCGCCGAGCCAGAAGGCGGCTTCGATCAGCGAGATGCCGGGGATCGGTCGCGTGTCGCTGCGGCTGAACAGTCGGAATCCGTGGTCGCGCAGACGCAGCGCCAGGAACGCCAGACCGGGCAGCATGGCGGCGGGCGCGATGTTCCATTTGGCGCCCATCGCCAGGCCCAGGCAGATGCCCGTTGCCGCCAGCCGCCAGCGCGCCTGCCGGGCGGGGAGGCGCAGCGCCGCTGCGAACTGCCACAGCGCAATCATGCCGAAGCCGGCCATGAACATGTCGAGCATGGCGATCCGGCTCTGGATGTACCAGAGGAAGCTGGTGGCGAGCAGGAACATCGCCGATAGCGTGGCGAACCGGCGCAGGCTCGCCCACCACATCAGCCGGCCGAAGGCGAACAGGCCGAGAGCGCCGAACAGCGCCGAGGGCAGCCGCCAGGCGAGCGGCCGGTCGCCGAGCAGGGTTAGCGACGCGGCGATGATCTCCTTGCCCAGCATCGGATGCTCGGGATTGACCTGGACCAGTTCCAGTAGCTTGCGCGCGGCGGGAACGTAGTGAACCTCGTCGAACATGATCTTCGAGGGGATGTCCAGCCGGTGCCAGGCGAGCGCCAGGAACGCGATGGCGATCAGGGCGGTCCAGACGAGGGGGTCTTTCTCGCGGCTGGCTGCGGCTTCCATGGTCGAGCGGATAGTTGGCGGGGAAGGCAAGCGCAAGCGGGCTCGATCGTTGTCACGGCCGAAGTTGGAGGCGACGACCGCTTGCGTCGTCGGGGCACGACTCCTAAAGCGCCGACATGAAACGCTCTACCGGACAGGACCGCTCGATCACCTCGAAATGGCGCCCCGCCACCCACGCCGTGCGCGCTGGCACCTGGCGTTCGGAACAGGGCGAGACGAGCGAGGCGATGTTCCTCAACTCGGGCTACTGCTACGACAGCTCGGCGCAGGCCGCGGCGCGCTTCGCCGGGACCGAGCGGGGGATGACCTATTCGCGCACGCAGAACCCCGGCGTGCAGATGCTCGAAGAGCGCATCGCCATGATGGAGGGGGCGGAAGCCTGCCGGACCCAGGCGTCGGGCATGGCGGCGATGACCGCGGCGCTGCTCTGCCAGCTCAGCGCGGGCGATCATCTCGTCTCCGCGCGCGCGCTATTCGGTCCGTGCCGCTGGGTGCTCGACAACGTGCTGGCGCGCTTCGGCATCACCCACACGCTGGTCGACTCGCGCGACAACAATGCGTGGGAAGCCGCGATCAAGAAAAATACCAAGGTCTTCTTCTTCGAGACGCCGGCGAACCCGACGATGGATATCGCCGACATCGAATATATCTGCGGCCTGGCCAGGGCGCACGGGATCACCACGGTGGTCGACAACGCCTTCTGCACCAGCGCGCTGCAGCGGCCGCTGGAATTCGGCGCCGACGTCGTCGCCTATTCGGCCACCAAGCTGATGGACGGGCAGGGCCGGGTGCTTGCCGGCGCGGTCTGCGGATCGGCGCAGTTCGTCAACGACAAGCTGCTGCCCTTCCAGCGCAATACCGGCCCGACGCTGGCGCCGTTCAACGCCTGGGTCGTGCTCAAGGGGCTGGAGACGCTGGACCTGCGCGCGCAGCGGCAGAGCGAGAGCGCGCTCACGATCGGCTGCTTCCTCGAAAGCCGCGTGCCGCGCCTGCTCCATCCGGGCCTGCCCAGCCATCCGCAGTACGAGCTGGCGCGCAAGCAGATGAGGTCCGGCGGCACCATCTTCTCGCTGATCCTCGATGGCGGCCGCGAGCAGGCCTGGGCGCTGCTCGACGCGCTGGAGCTGATCGATATCTCGAACAACATCGGCGATGCACGCTCGCTGATGTGCCATCCCGCGACCACGACGCACCACTCGGTCGGCCACGAGGGCCGCGAGGCGATGGGCGTCTATGAAGGCATGGTGCGGATGAGCGTCGGTCTCGAGGACCCGGACGACCTGATCGAGGATCTCGATCAGGCGTTGCGCAAGGCCGGCCTCTGATAGGCGGGGTCTCGTCCGCAGACCATTCGCCGGGTTGCCGCACGCGGGCGATTGTCCGCTGCCGATTCAATCGCTAGTCTGGCACGCGTCATGAAGGAGCTTTTCCAGCATGCCGCGATCACGCCGGTCAGCATCGTCGACGCGAGCGACGCGGCGCAGACGTCGTCCAGCGGCGGCATCACCGTCCGCGTGGCGGTGAATTTCCTGCCGGAGCAGTCGCGGATCGACGCCGGAAAATGGTTCTGGGTCTATCACATCCGCATCGAGAACGATTCGGACGAGACCGTCCAGTTGATGACGCGCCACTGGCGAATCACCGACGGGCGCGGGCTGGTGAATTTCGTCGACGGCGACGGCGTGGTGGGGGAACAGCCGGTGCTGCGTCCCGGCCAGAGCCACGACTATGTCTCGGGCTGTCCGCTGACGACGCCGCATGGCAGCATGGAAGGGCACTATACCTTCCGCCGCGCCGACGGTTCGGAATTCCAGGCGGCCATTCCCTTCTTCCCGCTCGCCGCCCCCGCCACCGCGGGTTGAAACGGCTATACGCATTGTCGTCGCGGCGAAAGGTGGGGCCGACGGCCTCGGGTTGAGCCCGGACGACGCGTTCCATCGGCACGCATTGTAACCCACCGGCCTTTGCCATAGTGACCGACGCATGAAGCGCACCCATCTGCCTTTGAACGCCTTGCGCGTGTTCGACGCTGCGGCGCGGCACCTGTCGTTCACCCGCGCGGCCGACGAACTGGCGGTGACGCCGGCAGCGGTCGGCCAGCAGATCCGCGCGCTGGAGGATTTGCTCGGCGTGGTCCTGTTCCGCCGCACCGGCAAGGGGCTGGAACTGACCGACGAGGCGAGCGCGGGGCTGGAAGCGCTGCGCACCGGTTTCTTCCATTTCGAGGATGCCGTGCAGGCCATGCAGGCCGGCCAGTCAAGCCACGTTTACACGATCGCCGCGCCGCGGGACTTCTTCGTCGCCTGGCTGGCGCAGCGGCTCGCGGCGTTCCGCGCGGCAAACCCGCAAGTCCGCTACGTGCTGGTCGACGGCGAGGCGACCGATTTCACCGAGGCCAATCTCGACCTCGCCGTGCGCTGGGCCGAGGGGCCGGGTGACCTGGAGGGCGTGGCCCTGGGGCCGGGCGAGCGCGTGGTGGTGGGCGAGGGCGAATGGATCGCCTGGCCCGGCGACCTTGCGCATATAGAGGGGCAGGAACAGGCGCCGCTGATCGTCGGCGATGCGGGGCAGGCCATCGCGGCGGCGGCGGCGGGGCTGGGCCGCGCGCGCGTGCCGGCCCTCCTGGCGCAGAACTGGATCGACGAAGGCCGCGTCGCGGCCAAGGGGCTGCCGGAAAGCAGCCGGCACGCTTACTGGCTGGTCGCGCCCCTGCCGCAGTGGCGCCAGAAGAAGGTCAAGGCACTGGTCGCGTTCCTTACCGGGCAATAGCGCGCGCGCCTCCTGGTCGGCGGGCTGTGCATTGCCACCTCCGCCGATTGCAGCCAGAATGACGCGACATGTTTCCTTGGGAGGGGCGAACCATGAAAAGCCGACGTTTCTGGCCGTTGGGCCTTGCCGCCATCGTGCTCGCCGCGACGTCCTGGACAGCGCGGGCGGGCGCAGCGCCCGCCGAGCCGGCGACGCCTCCTGCGGTGCCCCCTTCGGCGCAGGGCGCGGTCGCCGGCTGGTCGGAGTTCGTCGAAAGCCTGCGGACGCTGCCCGACCGGATGCTGGCCAGGCTTCCCGAGCCCATGCGCAACGATCCGCAGATTCGGCAGGAAGTCGCCCGCCTCGCGCTCGAGGCGCTTGCCTCGCAGACGCTCGATGCCATCGCGGGTGACGGCGACGCGCCGCAGTTCGTGCCGTCGATCGGGCAGATGCTGAACGTCGGCCAGCCCAACGCCGATACGATCTATCGCAGCGCCAATATTACGTCCGGCGGCAGCTACCGCCTGCGCGGGCAGCGCGGCAACGTGACCCTGGCGATCATCCAGCAGGTGCTGCCCCCCACCGATCCCGGCCGCGGTGCGGCGGCGCAGCTCGACCTCACGACGCTGCGGGTGGACGCGCAGGACCGCTATGACGTGCTGCTCAGCCCGACGAGGCCCGATGGCTATACGGGCGACTGGTGGGAACTGAAGCCGGACGCGACGGGACTGATGATCCGCATGGTCAGTTCCGACTGGAGCAGGGAAACCGATCCCACCGTCTCGATCGAGCGCGTCGACAAGCCGGTCGCGCGCCCGCGCCCGCCGGCCGCGTTGCTGGAGCAGCGGCTGCGCGCGCTGCCGCGGAAGATCGACTTCATCGCGCAGCTCTTCGTCGGTCACGTGGAAAAGCTGCGGCAGGACGGGTTCGTCAACGCGCTCAAGATCGTCAACCCGCCTTTCAGCACCGTCCAGGGCCAGTTCTATTACGAGGGCGTCTACGACCTGAAGGACGACGAGGCGCTGATCGTCGAATCGGACATTCCGGCCAAGTGCGCCTATCGTTCGCTGATCCTCACCAACGAGTTGTACGAAACGACCGACTGGTACAACAACCACTCCAGCCTCAACGGCGCGCAGGCGGGGCCGGACCCTGACGGCAAGCTGCGCATCGTCGTGTCGGCGCGCGATCCGGGCGTGCGGAACTGGCTCGACACGGCCGGCTATCCGATCGGCGTGATCCAGGGCCGCTGGGTGGGCTGCGATACCCAGCCGGTCCCGACGGTGCGGAAGGTGAAGGTCGCGGATGTGCCGAAGGCGATGCCCGGGGGCGTCGCCACTGTCACGCCCGCGCAGCGGCAGGACATGGTCCGCGAGCGCCGGCGGGCGCTGCAGGAACGGCCCTTGTGGTGACGCGTGGTCCCGGCGAAAGCCGGGATCGCCGGCGGCCTCGCTGAAAGTTCCCGCGACGAGGGCGGCAATCCCCGCTTCCGCCGGGACGACTACGCCGCGAATGCGCTCGTCGCCAAAGGAAAGGGGCTCCGGAACCGAAGTCCCGGAGCCCCTTCCTGGCAGACGTTCGCCTGCGATCAGAAGTCGAATTCGTGGATCGGACCATCGAAGTTGCCGCCCAGCAGGTGGTTGGCCTTGGCAAGCTTCTCCTGCGGCACGCCGGCAAGGTAGCCGTCGATGATCCGCTGATAGTTGCTGATCAGCCCTTCGATGTCCTTCCCCAGGCGCATGAACTCGAAGCCCTCGGCGTGAAGGCCGATCTGCTGGATCGGGATGTTCGAGTAGTCCTGCCGCGGGATCGGCGGGAATTCCGGGCTGTCGAAGGGCAGGATCGTCGCGCCCATGACCGGATCGGGCTCCTCCCCTTCGGGGAACATGGTCAGGGAGTAGATCTCGAAGAAGCAGCTTTCCGGGCCCAGCGGCCGGATGCGGTAGGCCGAGAAGCTGGTGAAGTAGGGCAGCAGGAAGTAGTGCGGGAACAGGAACTCGACCGCGTTGATCGGGTGCGAGACGTTGACCTCGCACAGGTTCGGCACCGGCTCGCCCTTGGCCTGGAGTTGCTTGGTGATCTGGTCGGCGACCATGCCGTACCACATCGGCACCGCCTGGCTCAGATCCTCGGGCAGCCCCTCGACATCCAGCAGGCCGCGGGCGATCTCCACCTCCTTGGCGTGCAGCATGCCGGCCATGCCTTCGCTCAGGCGCTCCATGGAGAGCATCTGCGCGTCCAGCGCCTGGCGCAGCGTGACGCCCTCGGCCGCGCTGCGCACGCGCGGGTCGCCGCCCGCCGGCGCGCCGGTTTCCGAACCGTAGCGGTCATCGTAGAGGCCGTTGGTCGCGGCGTAGAGCTGCGGGTGCGTTTTCATCACGTGGTAGCCTTCCATGAAGGCTTCCATGGCGAGCTTCCAGTTCGCGGGAAGAACGGTGCCGAAGCACCATTCCATGCGCAGTTTGTCGACGTGGTGCGCGTCGAGCCGGTCGAGCAGCGGACCCATGCATTCGCGCACCGAAGGCGCGTCGTCGTCGAAGTTGATCCAGGCGGCGCCGATCGCCGTCTCGACCCGACAGGGGATCAGGTTGAGTTCGGCATGTTCGAGCTGACGCTCGGAAAAGAGCTGCTTGCCGTAGACGAAGGTGCATTCGCCATGCATGTCGAACCGCCAGCCGTGGAAGGGGCAGACGAAGCCGGACTGCTTGCAGTTGCCATGGTCGCCCTTGCCCAGTTCGTCCTTGCGCGGGTGGCCGGCGATCGGCACGCCGCGGTGGCGGCAGGCGTTGTGCCAGGCCTTGATGCCGCCCGCGCCGGTGTTGACGACGATCACCGACTTGCCGACGTTGTTGTATTCGATCCAGTCGCCCTCGTCGGGGATCTGCTCAAGCCGGCAGGCCATCTGCCAGACGTGCGGCCAGAGGTGCTCAACCTCCAGGTCGTAGAATTCCTGGTCGAAGTAGCGCTGGACCGGGATGCGTTCCGGGTCTTCGATAGGGAACGGAACAGCCCGCAGGCCGGTGTCTGCTGATTTGAGCACTCCCACACCTCATTTTTGGATTCGTGTTCTGCTGAACATATGTACAACACCCCCGAAGCGAAGCAATGGGAGAGTTGGCCATCTGCTGGTCGGGCGGACTGTGCCACAGCGCGGCCGGTGCCTCAACCGCGGGCGCGCGCGAGGCGCGCTTGCGCCGCCGCCGCGGGCCACTTATCGCCAAGGCGAACCAGGGGAGGGCGGACATGACCGGCGAGGAACAGGCGCTTGATCCGGAGCGGGCGATCATCGATCCGCACCTCCATCTCTGGGACATCCCGCGCCGGGAGGGCTCGCTCCAGGAAGCGCAGCGCTTCCTGCTGCCAGAGCTTCTGGCGATGGTCGCGGCCAGCGGCCACAACGTGACGCACACGGTCTTCGTCGAATGCGGCCAGATGTATCGGCCCGACGCGCCCGAGCACTTGCGCTCGCTGGGCGAGACCGAGTTCGCGGGCGGTGTCGCGGCGATGAGCGCCAGCGGCATCTATGGCCGCTGCCGCGTCGCCCACCGCATCGTCGGCAGCGTCGATCTTCGCCTGGGCGACCTCGTGCGGCCGGCGCTCGAGGCGCACGTCGCGCGCGGCGGCGAGCGGTTCCGCGGCGTCCGCATGCCCGTCGCCTACAGCGAGGACGGGCTGTTCGGCTTCCCGTGCGCGCCAGAGCTGCGCGGGATCATGGGGGATCCGCGCTTCCGCGCGGGCGCGCAGGTGCTGGCCGAGTTGGGGCTGAGCCTGGACTTGTGGTGCCTGCACTCCCAGGTCGACGAACTGGCGCAGCTCGCCGACGCGGTGCCTGACCTGACCATCGTGCTCGACCACATTGGCACGCCCGAGACGCAGGGCCGCTGGGTGGATCGCCAGGAAGAGGCGCGAGCGCAGTGGGCGGCGCGGCTAGGCGAACTGGCAAGGCGGCCCAACGTCGTCGTCAAGATCGGCGGCATGGGCATGGACCTTGCGGCCCCGATCCCGGCTGAAACCGGGCGCGGCAGCTCGGCGCAGCTCGCCGCGCGATGGCGGCCCTGCGTCGAGACCTGCATCGAGGCCTTCACTCCCGCGCGCGCCATGTTCGAGAGCAACTTCCCGCCCGACAAGGCCGCCGGCAGCTATGGCGCCGTGTGGAACGCCTTCAAGATCATCGCCACCGGTCTTTCGGAGGACGAGAAGGATCGCCTGTTTCGCGGCACGGCGGAGCAGATCTATCGGATTTGAGATGCGGGGCGTGCGAAATCGTCGTCCGGGCCCGACCCGGGACGATGATGGACTGCCTCCGGTTCGAAACAAGTAAAATCTCCGAAAATAGGGATGAGAACCAGAAACAAACTCCATTATGGTCCCAAATCCCCTCCGATCGGCGGGCCGTACACTGGACATTCCGCCGCAATCGGAACAGGTGACCGATCGGAGGCGGCAGCGCATCAGTTGCGGCCGTGCATGGGGGCAATAATCACATGGAGTGCTTTGCCGACGATCCTGCTGATTTCTTTCGGGATCGGTCGAGCATCGCCCATCATCTCCCGATCGAGGAACAGGCGGAGTTGCAGCTTGCGGCGGTACGGCAGCGTTTCGGCGAGCTGCGTGGCGAAATACCGCCGCTCGAGGCGCTGGCTGATGCCATGGGCGTCGACGAGATCCGGAAGATCGAGGATGTGGCCCCCGTCCTGTTTCCGCACGGCTTCTACAAGAGCTTTCCGCAGCACCTGATCCACACGCGGGATTTCGATGCGCTGGGCGCGTGGTTGAGCCGCCTTTCGGTCAACGACCTCGGCGCGCTGGCCGGCCGGTCTTTCGAATCGATCGATGGCTGGATGGACGCGCTGGATAACGAGACCGAATTGGAGATAACGCACAGTTCCGGGACGACGGGGGCGCTTTCGCTCTATCCGCGCGGCAAGCGGGAAAGGGCGCTGCAGGCCGGCATGTATCACATGGTCGTGGCCGAATGGCTCGATCCAATCGATCTCTCTCGGCGGAAGGCGGATCATGCGACGGACTATGCGGTCGTCTGGCCGAGCTACCCCGGCGGCCGTTCCGCGATCCTGAAAGGGGCGGGCATGTTCCGCGACGCGGTCGCATCCGATCCCGCGATGTTCCATGCCTTGCTGCCGGCCCCGATGAGTTCGGATTGGCAGATCTACGTGCTGGAGGCGGAGCAGGCGCGCGCCAGGGGCGCGCCGCCGCCGGCGCCGAGCGAATATGTGCGCCGGAAGATGGACGAGGCGGAGGAGATCCAGCGTACTTACGACGATCGCCTGCATCACCTGCTCGACACCATCCGCTTCGGGCTTGCCGCGACCCCTGTTGTCATCGCGGGCGGCCCCGGCAACCTGCATCGGCTGGCCGCCGAGGGCCTTGCCAGGGGAATGGAGCCGGCGTTCGCGCCGGGCAGCATCGTGCGCACTTTCGGAGGGCTGAAGGGTTTTCCCGAGCCGGAAGGCATGGAAGCCACGATCAAGCGTTTTGCGGGCGTCGATGGCATCGGTGCGGCCTATGGCATGACCGAGGTGATCTCGCCGTTCAACGCCTGCGTCGAAGGCAACTTCCACGTTCCTCCCTGGGTTGTCCCCATGGTGCTCGATCCTGCGAGCGGCGCACCCATGCCGCGCGAGGGTGTCCGGAAGGGGCGCGCGGCGTTTATGGATCTTTTGCCGACAAGCTACTGGGGTGGCATCGTCTCGGCGGACATCGTCGAGATGGACTGGGGCAGGTGCGGCTGCGGGCGTACGACGCCGCACGTGCGACCAGCGATCGTCCGTAGCCCGGCAACGGGGGCCGACGAATACGGGGTCGGCGCGGCATCGGCGGATGCGATTCATGCAGCGCTTCATGCGCTGACCTGGGATATCGGATGACCGGCGCGTCGCGCGCCCGGCTTCAACTCTCGCGGAAGGGCAGGCGATAATGGCGGCATCCCGGCTCGAACGGCTGCGCGGCTATCTGGAGGCCGACCCGCACAATCTTGCGCTGATCGAGGACGCCGCCACTGCCGCGCTGGACGAGTCGGCGCTGGAGGTCGCGGCGGACCTCATCGCCCGCTATCGCGCGCTGGCGGCGCTTCCGCCGGGACTGGTCAACGCGGAAGGTATGGTGGCCATGCGGTCGGGCGATTACGCGACCGCCCGCGCCGCCTTCGTTTCGCTGCGGGATGCGGGGCATGACCATCCCGTGGTCCGCTTCAACCTCGCCTGGCTGAGCGCGCTCGAAGGCCGCTTCGCCGACATTCCCGAACTGGTCGACGACGCCGTGATCGGGGGCGTGCCGCGTGCCGCCGCGCTCAAGGTTCAGGCGATGCACCATCTGGGCGATGTCGATGGCGCCGTGGAACTGGGCCGGCGGCTAGTCGAGCGCCTTCCCCACGACGACGCCTTGCTCGGCGCCCTATCCGTGGCCGCGATGGACGTCGACGATCTTGCCCTTGCCGCCGAGATGGCCGGGCGGGCCGGCGGCGGCGCCGATGCGCTGACCACCCGCGGGCTTTTCGCCCTCGACGGCGGCGAGCCCCGGCAGGCCCTGGAGTTGTTCGACCGCGCCCTGGTCGAGCATCCCCACGCCCCGCGCGCGTGGCTCGGCAAGGGGCTGGGCTTGCTCGCGATGGGCGATGCCGATGCCGCGGCGCCCTGTCTGGAAGAAGGCGCGCGGATTTTCGACGATCACCTGGGGTCGTGGATCGCCGCCGGCTGGGCCCAGTTCATTCGGCGCGATCTTGCGGCCGCCCGGCGCGATTTCGAGCGCGCTATGACGCATGACGAAAATTTCGCGGAGACGCACGGCGCGCTCGCGGTGCTCGATCTCGCCGAGGGCAAGTTCGACAGCGCGCGCCGGCGGTCCGAGGTCGCGTTGAAGCTCGACCGGACTTGCTTCGGGGGCGCGCTGGCGCGCGCGCTCCTGCTCGAGACGGAAGGCAGGCCCGCTTTGGCCGAACGCGTTCGGCGGCGCGCCCTGGAACTGCCGGTCGGCGTGGAAGGCAAGACGCTCCTCCAGACCATTTCGGGGATCGCCGGTGCGAGAAGCGGGGGGCGGCTGAATTGAGCCAGGGGCAGGCGATCGACATGCTCAACCGGCTGATGTGGGAGGCGATGATCATCGCCGGCCCCTTGCTCGCGGCGGTTCTCATGGTCGGCCTGCTCATCTCGATATTCCAGGCGACGACGCAGTTGCAGGAAATGACGCTGAGCTATGTGCCCAAGATGTTCGTTTCGGGTCTGCTGCTGATCTTTCTGGGCCCTTGGATGATCGGCCGCATCATGCAGTTCGCCATCGGCCTGGTCCGGATCGTTCCCAGTCTGGGGTGAAGCGATGGATGGCGACCGTTTCGAAATCTGGGTGGCGTCCGGTTTCCTGCTCGGCTTGCGCGTCATGCCGGTTTTCGTCTTTGCACCGCCATTCAGCCTGCTGCGCGTACCCCGCCCGTTCCTCGTGATCATGTCTCTGGGATTTGCCGCAGTCCTGATTTCGGCGATGCCCGAAGCAGACCGGCTGCCGCATGTCGACGCTGCCGTTCTGATGCTGGGCGGCCTGCGCGAATTCTTCGTGGGGCTGGTGCCGGTCGTGGTGCTCCAGCTCATGTTCGGCAGCCTCTATATCGTCGGTCGCACGATCGACGTTCAGGCCGGTTTCGGCCTGGCCTTGCTGATCGATCCGATGACGCGGGGGCAGATGCCGCTTGCCGGCACGATCTTCGCCTATGCCTTGGCCGCCACGTTCTTTGCCATGGGCGGCCAGTTCGATCTGCTGCGCTTCTTCGCCGCCTCGCTCAAGGCCGTGCCGCTGGGCGGGGCGATCGAGATCAGCGGGGTCGCCGCGCTGGCGACTTACGCCACCACCGTCTCGCTCGTCGCCCTGGGTGTCGGCGGCGCGGCGATCGCGACCCTGCTGATGTGCGATCTCGTGATCGCGATGCTGTCGCGAACGGTGCCGCAGATGAATGCCCTGCTTCTGGGCATCCAGGTCAAGGTCGCCGTCATGCTGGTGGTGGTGCCGCTGGTGCTGGGCGTGTCCGGCGCCCTGTTCGTGCGGCTTGTCGCGGTCGCGCTCGAAGCCATGCCGCGGTTCGTCTGAGCATGGGGGCCGTCTGACCATGGAGGAAACGGAACTCGACAAGAGCGAGCAGGCCACGCCGTTCAAGCTCAGGCGGGCGCGGGAGAAAGGTTCTGTCGCCCGCAGCATGGATCTGGGCTTTTTCGCCGCTCTCGTCGCGGCGATCGGCTTCTTCCGGGTGGGGGCGCCGCCGCTGGCATCCACCATCGCCTATGCGGCCGGCGAAACTCTCACCTCGGCCGGCATGCTCGCATCCAGCCCGGGCGTGCTCGGCGCCGTGGCGGCGCGCCTCGTGGCGGCGGTCGCCATGCCCTTGCTTGCGTTCGGCGGTGCGCTGTTCGGCATGGCGCTTGCCCTCGATTTCTTCCAGGTCG
>JBAYPJ010000022.1:0-44141 GCA_041677785.1 Novosphingobium sp.
CACCATCGTCACCCACGGCCCGCCGACGCAGATCGACCAGATCCGCGCACAGCTCGAACGGCTGGTGCCGGTGCACAAGGTGACCGACCTCACCGAGATCGGCCCCTACGTCGAGCGCGAGCTGGCGCTGATCAAGGTGGCCGGCGTCGGCGAGGCCCGCGTCGAGGCGCTGCGCGTGGCCGACATCTTCCGCGCCAAGGTGGTCGACACCTCGACCAAAAGTTTCGTCTTCGAGCTGACCGGACCGCCCGCCAAGATCGACAGCTTCGTCGTGCTGATGCGCGGGCTTGGCCTCGTCGAGGTCGGCCGCACCGGCGTGGTCGGCATGATCCGCGGACCCGAAGGGGCCTAGCGCAAAGTTGTCCGTCGCCCCTGCGAAGGCAGGGGCCCATCTAACGGTGCGTCCAGACGCACGCTTATCCAGGCCTCCGCCTACGCGGGGGCGACGAAGGGAAACCAAGATGAAAGTTTATTACGACGCCGATTGCGACATCAACCTGATCACCGGCAAGAAGATCGCCGTTCTCGGCTACGGCAGCCAGGGCCACGCGCACGCGCAGAACCTGCGCGATTCAGGCGTGAAGGAAGTCGCCATCGCGCTGCGCGAGGGCTCGGCCACCGCGAAGAAGGCCGAAGCCGCCGGCTTCAAGGTCCTGTCGAACAAGGAAGCGGCCAAGTGGGCCGACATCCTGATGATCCTGGCTCCCGAAGAGCACCAGGCGGCGATCTATGCCGACGACATCCATGCCAACCTGCGCCCCGGCTCGGCGCTGGCCTTCGCGCACGGCCTCAACGTCCACTTCGGCCTGATCGAGGCGCGCCCGGACGTCGACGTGATCATGATCGCGCCCAAGGGCCCGGGCCACACCGTCCGCTCCGAATACGTCCGCGGCGGCGGCGTGCCCTGCCTGATCGCCATCGCGCAGGACGCCACCGGCAACGCCCATGACATCTCCCTCGCCTACGCCTCGGGCGTCGGCGGCGGCCGTTCGGGCATCATCGAGACCAACTTCAAGGAAGAGTGCGAGACCGACCTGTTCGGCGAGCAGGCCGTGCTTTGCGGCGGCGTCACCGCGCTGATCCAGGCCGGCTTCGAGACGCTGACCGAGGCGGGCTATGCCCCCGAGATGGCCTATTTCGAGTGCCTGCACGAGATGAAGCTGATCGTCGACCTGCTCTATGAAGGCGGCATCGCCAACATGCGCTACTCGATCTCGAACACTGCCGAATACGGCGACATCACCTCCGGCCCGCGCATCATCACGCCCGAGACCAAGGCCGAGATGAAGCGCGTTCTGGCCGACATCCAGTCGGGCCGCTTCGTCAAGAGCTTCGTGCTCGACAACCGCGCCGGCCAGCCCGAACTCAAGGCCGCCCGCAAGGCCGCCGCGGCGCACCCGATCGAGGAAACCGGCGCCAAGCTGCGCGCCATGATGCCCTGGATCAAGGCCAACCAGCTCGTCGACAAGGCGAAGAACTGACGCTTGCGCCGTCCCGGACCGCCGGCGTGGCGTCCGGGACGGCAAACAAATTCCTGCGGCGGGCTTGCCCGATTGGCGTTTCCGCGCGTTAATGCCGGGGAAACGTACCGGAGGAGAGCCGCCAATGCCCCTATCCCGCAAGCACCTCGGCCTGATCGGCGCAGCTACCGCGCTCGCCCTCGCCGCCCCGCTCACCGCCCAGATGGCGCCGGAGAAGCCCGGCGCGCGCGACGCGGCCCGCATCACCGGCGGCACCTATGCGGTGGACAACGAACACACGCTGGTCCGCTGGCGGGTCGATCACTTCGGCATCACCCCCTATTTCGGCATCTTCGGCCAAGTCACCGGCAGCCTGACGCTTGATCCGAAGAACCCCGCGGCGGCCAAAGTCGACGTGACGATTCCCGTCGCCAAGGTCACCACGGCGAGCCCCGGGCTGACCGAGCACCTGCTGAAGGCGCCCGAGCAGCCCGACGGCAAGCCCGATTTCTTCGGCGCCAACCCCGCCGACGCGCGCTTCGTCTCGACCGCCGTGGTGCCCGATACGGCCGCCGGCAAGGCCAGGATCACCGGCAACCTCACCGTGAACGGCGTTACCCGGCCGGTGACGCTCGACGCCAGCTTCTATGGCGCCGGCAAAACCTCGCCGGAAATGGGCGGGGTAGAGATGATCGGCTTCGAGGCCACCTCACAGATCAAGCGCAGCGACTTCGGCATCACCACGGTCATTCCCATGGTCTCGGACGAGGTCGATCTGGAAATCGTCGCGGCCTTCACCAAGCAATAAGCGGCGCCATGCGCCGGCCTTTCATACTGCCTGCCGCAGTCGCCGCGCTGACGCTCGGCGGCTGCGGCTGATCAGCGCATCAGCGCAAAGCATTTGCGCAGTTCGTCGACGAACAGTTCCGGCTGTTCCCACGCGGCGAAGTGACCGCCGCGCTCGGGTTCGTTCCAGTAGACCATGTTGGGATAGCGCCGCGCCATCCAGGCGCGCGGCACCGGCATGATGTCCTTCGGAAAAGCGCTGGCGCCCGCGGGCAGGCTGACCACCCCGTCGTTGCCGCCGCCGAAGCTCTCCCAATAGAGCCGCGCGGCCGAGGCGCCGCTGCCGGTCAGCCAGTAGAGCATGATGTTGTCGAGCACCGCATCGCGCCCCAGCACGTCCCAGGCGTGGCCGGAATTGTCGCTCCAGACCTGCAGCTTCTCGTAGATCCACCCGGCGAGACCGAGAGGCGAATCGACCAGGCCGTAACCCAGCGACTGCGGCCGTGTCGCCTGCTGGCGCGCATAGGCCGAATCCTGTGCGTTATAGAGCGCGATCCGCTCGATCGCGCGCCGGTCCTCCTCGGTGGGATTGTCCCGCGCCGCCTTGGTCCGCCGCGCGATCGGCATGTTGACGTGGATGCCGATGCATCCGGCGGGCGCCTGCTCGCCGATCCTGTTGGTGACGAAAGCGCCCCAGTCGCCGCCCTGCGCCGCCCAGCGCGCATAGCCCAGCCGGCGCATCAGTTCCGCCCATCCCTGCGCGATGCGCTCGACGCCCCAGCCCGTGCGCGCCGGCTTCGCCGAAAAGCCGTAGCCCGGCAGCGAGGGTATCACCAGGTGGAACGCATCCTCGGCCCGCCCGCCGTGCGCCACCGGATCGGACAGCGGCCCGATCACGCCGAGGAACTCGATCACCGATCCCGGCCAGCCGTGCGTCAGCACCAGCGGCAGCGCGTCGGGCTCGGGCGAGCGGACATGGAGGAAATGGATGTCGAGCCCGTCGATCTCGGTGAGCCACTGCCCGAGCCCGTTCAGCCGCGCCTCGCAGGCCCGCCAGTCGTAGCGCTCGCGCCAATAGGCGGCGAGATCCTGCAGCACGGCAAGTGGCGTCCCCTGCGACCAGTCGTCGACCGTTTCTCTCTCGGGCCAGCGCGCGGCGTCGAGCCGGCGGTGAAGGTCGTCGAGCTGTTCCTGCGGGATGGCGAGGGTGAAAGGGCGGATCGCGGTCATGCCGCCAGTTTGACGCATGCCCGCCGGCGATCAAGCCCCCATGTCGTCCCCGCGCCGGGCCGGGACGCGCTATGCCAGCCGCGTGATCACCTGCGGCAGGTCCGGCGTGGTCACGAACCCCGGCTTGGCCGCGCAGACATAGGGCACGCAGTTGACCGGGCGGTGCGCGGTCAGGTTCGGAGTGAAGGCGGGATAGTCCGCGTCCGCCACCGGATAGCCGATCGTCACGTCGAGCGGGGTATCGCCTTCGACCAGCACGCGCCAGCCCGACTTGCGGAAGTTCCAGTTCTCGCCGTCGGTCGTGTCGACATCACTGGAGATGTACCAGATCGCCTCGAACTCGATCAGCGGCCGGCCCTTGTGCAGGCCCGCCACGACGGTCCGGGTCGCCGCGACGGTGCCCGCCCTGGCCGTGCCTGCCGGGATGACGACGTCGTTGCGCGCGATGCCCTGCGCCTGGCGCGTCTGCACGTCGTCGAACGGCATGCCCCAGGCCTCGGCGATGAGGTTGAGCGAAGGCGAGAACGAATGCTTCATGTGGTGGAGCATCGCCTCGTTCATCTTGCCCGGCTCGGCGCCGAAGCCCATCATCGGCCCGAACAGCATCTCGGGCGAATTGCGCGACGAGGTGTCGGCGAATTCGCTGATCGTCAGCTTGTCCACCCGCCGCGCGATCGAGGTCAGCACGATCGGCACCGCCTCGCTGATGAAGCCCGGGCTGGAGCCGGTCGCATGGATCGATGTCCCGCCCTTGCGGCAGGCCTCCTCTATCGCGGCGCGGTCGGCCGGATCGAGCCCGGCGGGGTTCTGGTACTCCATCCGCGTCGAGACGATGTTCGCCCCCGATGCAAGGATGCGGCAAACTTCGTCGACGCGGTTCACATGCGGCATGTAGAGCACGCAATCCGGCTTGAGCGCGATGATGTCTTCGATGGCGTTGGTTGCCTCGACGCCCACCGGATCGAGCCCGCACAGTTCGCCGGCGTCGCGCCCCACCTTGTCCGGATTGCTCACCCAGACGCCGACCAGTTCCATCCCCGGATGCTCGATCACGCGCTGCATGGCGCGCGCGCCGACGTTGCCTGTGGCCCACTGGACGACACGATAAGGGCGCGACCAGTCGGCGCGCATGCCATGATCCGTCATGCAAATCTCTCCCTTGTTTCGCTGCGGACACTTCGCGGTAGCGCCCGTCCTGTCAAGCTGATCACGTGTTCAAACCGGCGGGCCCGGCCGCTCCTCCCCCCTTTACAATCGGCGTGCCGATCCCCATAGCTTCAGGCATGATAATCCGGCTTGGCCTTACCCTGCGACTTATCCGCCCTTGGGCGTGAGTTGACGCGTCGCATCCGCGGCGCTGGCGGCGCCCAAGGGACCTGACCAGACCTAAGCCGCAGACATCCCAAGCGAGACACGTCATGACCATGCTGAAAGACCCTTCGGTCAAGTACCGGCCGTTCCAGCCGATCAACCTGCCCGACCGCCAGTGGCCCGGCCGCACCATCACCAGGGCGCCGCGCTGGCTCTCCACCGACCTGCGCGACGGCAACCAGGCGCTGATCGACCCGATGGGCGCCGAGAAGAAGAACCGCTTTTTCGACCTGCTGGTGAAAGTCGGTCTCAAGGAGATCGAAGTCGGCTTTCCCGCCGCCGGCGCCACCGAGTTCGACTTCATCCGCGGGCTGGTCGATTCCGGCCGCATTCCCGAAGACGTCATGGTGCAGGTGCTCACGCAATCGCGCGAGGATCTGATCAGGACTTCGTTCGAAAGCCTGGCCGGCGTCCACGCCGCGATCGTCCACCTCTACAACGCGGTCTCGCCGCTGTGGCGCCAGGTGGTGTTCGGGCTGGAGCAGCCGGAGATCAAGCAGATCGCGGTGAACGGCGCCAAGGTGCTGCGCGACCAGGCGGCGCGCTTCCCGCAGACCGACTGGCATTTTGAATATTCGCCGGAGACCTTCTCCACCGCCGAGCTGGATTTCAGCCTGGAATGCTGCGAGGCGGTGATGGAGGTGCTGCGCCCCACGCCCGAGCACCCGATCATCCTCAACCTGCCGGCGACGGTCGAGGCGGCGACGCCCAATATCTATGCCGACCAGATCGAGTACTTCTGCCGCAACCTGCCCAACCGCGAAAGCGCGGTGATCAGCCTGCACACGCACAACGACCGGGGCACCGGCGTCGCCGCGGCCGAGCTGGGACTGATGGCCGGCGCCGACCGCGTCGAGGGCTGCCTGTTCGGCAACGGCGAGCGCACCGGCAACTGCTGCCTGGTGACGGTCGGCCTCAACATGTACACGCAAGGCGTCGATCCGGGTCTGGACTTCTCGGACATCGACGAGGTCATCCAGACGGTCGAATACTGCAACCAATTGAAGGTGCCGGAGCGGCATCCCTATGGCGGCGAACTGGTGTTCACCGCCTTCTCGGGCAGTCACCAGGACGCCATCAAGAAGGGCTTTGCCGCGCAGGAGCAGCGCAACGACCAGTTCTGGGGCGTGCCCTACCTGCCGATCGACCCGGCGGACCTGGGCCGCAGCTACGAAGCGGTGATCCGCGTCAACTCGCAGTCGGGCAAGGGCGGCTTCGCCTGGGTGCTGGAACAGGACCAGGGCCTCAAGCTGCCCAAGCGGATGCAGGCGCACTTCTCCAAGCACGTGCAGGAACTGGCCGACGAGCTGGGCCGTGAGCTGCAGGCGGGCGACATCTGGGACGTGTTCCGGCGAGTCTACAAGCTGGAAGGCGGCCGCTTCGAGCTGCAGGACTACGAAGAGACCAGGGCCGCGGACGGCAGCCGCATCTTCGCCGGCAAGATCGGCGTCGACGGCAAGGCGCAGTCGGTCTCGGGCCGCGGCAACGGCCTGCTCTCGTCGGTCGTCGCGACGATCGGGGAAGCCTTCGGCGTGAAGCTCGAGATCCGCGACTACTCCGAACACGCCATGGCGAAAGGCTCCGACGCGCGCGCGGCCGCCTATGTCGAATGCGTCGGCGAGGACGGGCGCACGATCTGGGGCGTGGGCGTCGACGAGGATGTCGCCACCGCCGGCGTGCGCGCGGTGGTCAGCGCGGCAAACGCGGCCTGATCCCTGAAAACGGAGATAAAAGCGGAAACGGAAGCGGAGACCGCCGGCGCCGATGAAGCCGGCGGCTCCCCTTTCGGCGCCGTCTCCCGGTCTGCGCCCGATCAGATGACCGGATACGTGTAGGGATAGGCCATGCCGTAGTAATCGAAGATATGGCGGCCGTAGTTGTGATCGTATTCCGGATAGGTCGCGCCGTGTCGCGGGGCGTTCTCCAGCCGATCCCGCGCCAGGTCGACGACGTAGCCGCCCTTCTCGACGTCGTAAGTCAGCATGTCCCAGGGAATGGGATAATAATCGTTGCCGATTCCCAGGATTCCGCCGAACTCGATCACCGCGTATTCGGCATGACCGCTGATCTTGCCGACCATGAAGTTCTTGATCGAGCCGAGCTTCTCGCCGCCGCGATTGTAGACGCGGGTTCCCTCGACCCGGTCCGAGGCGATGAGATGGTGGGTCTCCGGGCTGGCGTCGAGCGTGTCGACCATGGCGCGTTCCTCTCGCGATTGACGGATACATATGGGAAAACCGCGAGCGACGGGCCGGGTTCCCAGCTGCTCTCAGCCCTCGTCACCGTGGCCGCCGCGCGCGTGCCACGGGTCCAGCCAGCGCTTCTCGACCATACGCAGCAGCGTCATCATCACGACCGCGACCAGCGCCGCGACCGCCACCAGCGGCCATTGCGCGGCCCCGCAGGCGATGCCGACCATCGCGGCCAGCCACATGTGGACGGCGGTGGTCAGGTTGTGCACCTTGCCCCGGCTGACGACGATCAGGCCCGCGGCGATGATGCCCACGAATGCGCCTGCGGCTTCCATCACGCGCAGCGGGTCCATCCGCGACTGCCCCTGTGCGAGCTGCATGTAGAGGCCCAGCATGGCGACCGTCATCACCGCCGCGCTGAAGCAGATCAGCCCATGCGTCCGCAGCCCCGCGGGATGGCCGCGCAGTTCGCGGTCCAGGCCCAGCAGGAGCCCGAGCAGCGCGGCGACGCCGAGCCGCGTCAGGATCTCCATGTCGAGCGCATGGAGCGGGATGGCGGGGTTGAGATGCATGAGGCCCGGCCCTAGAGGTTTGCTCCACTTGCGCGGAAACGACACCCGATGCAGCGAAGCTGAATCGGATTCTATCAGCGCATCAGCCGCGGATCGGTTCCGCCGGCAAGGAGGATGGAATGATCTTGCAACGGCCGGCGCTGTTGTTCGTCTGCCTCGGCAACATCTGCCGGTCGCCGCTGGCGGAAGCGGCCTTCCGCGCGACGGCGGCGCAGGCGGGGCTCGCGGCGGAAGCCGATTCGGCCGGGACCGGCGACTGGCACGTCGGCGCGCCGCCCGACCCCCGCGCCCGCACCGAGGCGCTGCGTCACGGCATCGACATCTCCACCTATCGGGCGCGGCAGGTGAGCGTGGCCGACTTCGGCCGCTTCACCCATATCCTCGCGCTCGACCGCACCAATCTCGACGACCTGCGCGCCATCGCCCCGGCCGACGCGACCGCGCGGCTGTCGCTGCTGCTCGACTACGTTCCGGGCATGGAGGGCCGCTCGGTCGCCGATCCGTATTTCGGGCCGGACACTGGCTTCGCCGAGACCTGGCGCGAAGTGAACCAGGCGGCGGACGCGCTGGTGCGCAAACTGCTCGGCTGACGCGCGCGCCGCCCCTTTACAGCAGGTACATCGTCAGCCAGCGGGCGACGACCGCCGGGCGCTCCACCCCCTCGACCTCCAGCGTGACATCCATTGCCTCGCGAACCTGGCGCGGCCCGTCGCGGCGCAGTTCGGTCACGGTGAAATGCGCCCTGATCCGGCTGCCCGAGCGCACCGGGCTGATAAAGCGCACTTTGTCGAAGCCGTAGTTCACCCCCGTGCGCATCCCCGGCAGGCGCGGCCGCGGCGTTTCCCCGCGCAACGGCGCGAGCAGCGAAAGCAGGAGGAAGCCGTGCGCGATCGTGCCGCCGAACTCGGTCTGCGCCGCCTTTTCCGGATCGACGTGGAGGAACATCCAGTCGCGCGTCGTGTCGGCAAAGCGATCGATCAGATCCTGGTCGACCCGCAGCCAGCCCGACGTGTAGCCGCGCCCTTCCTCGCTGCGGATGAAGTCTTCCAGTTCGCTGCTCATGCCCGTCTCCTGCCCGTCGTTCCCTCTCCTGCGCGCTGCGACGCGGCCTCGCCGGTTTGCTTTTGCGCAGGGTTGGCCTATATAGACGCGCGATGCCCCGGCCGCACAGTCGCGCAAGCGACCTGCCTCGCCGGGGCTTGCTTTTCGCATCTGCCGATTTCCCAAGGAACCCGTATGTCCCGTCGCCGCCAGATCTACGAAGGCAAGGCCAAGATCCTCTACGAAGGGCCCGAGCCCGGCACGCTCATCCAGTATTTCAAGGATGACGCCACCGCCTTCAACGCGCAGAAGAAGGGCACGATCCAGGGCAAGGGCGTGATCAACAACCGCATCAGCGAGTATGTCTTCACCCGGCTCAACCACATCGGCGTGCCGAATCACTTCATCCGCCGGATCAACATGCGCGAGCAGGTGGTCCGCCAGGTGGAGATCATCCCGATCGAGGTCGTGGTGCGCAACGTCGCCGCCGGCTCGATCTCCAAGCGGCTCGGCATCCCCGAGGGCGAGCCGCTGCCGCACACGCTGATCGAATACTACTACAAGGACGACGCGCTGGGCGATCCGATGATCGCCGAAGAGCACATCGCCTGCTTCGGCTGGGCCAACAACGACGAGATGCAGGACATCTCGTCGATGGCGATCCGGGTGAACGACTTCCTGTGCGGCATGTTCGCGGCGATCAACATCCGCCTGGTCGATTTCAAGCTGGAGTTCGGCCGCATCTGGGAAGGCGACTACAGCCGCGTCATCCTGGCCGACGAGATCAGCCCCGACGGCTGCCGCCTGTGGGACATGACCACCGGCGAGAAGCTCGACAAGGACCGCTTCCGCCGCGATCTCGGCGGCGAGCAGGAAGCCTACCAGGAGGTCGCCCGCCGGCTGGGCCTGCTGCAGGACGACAACGGCCCGAGCGAGGTGTTCGACCTGTCGAAGCACCGCAAGCTGCGGGGGAAGTGATCCTTCGACAAGCTCAGGATGAGCGGGGGTTGGATACCGATGCATGATCCGCTCGTGCTGAGCCCGTCGAAGCACGCTCGCCGCGTTTGCCTCAGGGGGACAAGCTGACGCCGAGACGATGCGCCGACTGACTCCCCTCCTTCTGCTCCTGGCTGCGCTGGTCTCCGCCTGCGCGCCGCAGGCCGAGCGCGTAGCCTCCGCCTCGGCCCAGCGCGAGCGGCCCGTCTGGGGCTTCCTCCAGAGCGACATCGCGCCCGAGCCCGCCTATCGCTTCGGCCGCCTGGCCAACGGCATGCGCTATGTCATCCGCCCCAACGCCAACCCCAGGGGCACGGCGCGCGTGCGCATGGAGGTGGTCGCCGGCTCGCTCGACGAAAGCCCGGCCGAGCGCGGTTTCGCCCATTACGTCGAACACATGGCGTTCAACGGCAGCACGCACGTGCCCGAGGGCGAGATGGTGCGCCTGCTCGAACGCCACGGCCTCGCCTTCGGGGCCGACACCAACGCCGCTACCGGGTTCGAGACGACCACCTACATGCTCGCCCTGCCGCGCGGCGAGCCTGCCCTGCTCGATACCGCGCTGATGCTGATGCGCGAGACCGCGACCGAGCTGACGTTCACCCCCGAGGCCGTCGAGCGCGAACGCGGCGTGATCCTGGCCGAAATGCGCGACCGCAACACCTGGCAGATGCGCAACGGCATGGCCCAGGCGAAGTTCCTCCACCCGCATGCGCTCTACCCCGACCGCTTCCCCATCGGCACGGCCGACACCATCGCCGCCGCTACCGCCGAAGGGCTCAAGGCCTTCTGGCAGCGCAAGTACGTGCCCGAGCACACCACGCTCGTCGTCATCGGCGATCTCGATCCGGACCACGTCGAGCAGGCGATCATCGCCCGGTTCGCCGACTGGCCGATCAGGCCCGGCGCGTCGCAGCCCGATCCCGGCCCGGTCGATACCAGGTCGCGCGGCCGCACCGAAATCTACATCGATCCCGCCCTGTCCGAGCGCGTCACCGCCTCGCGCCACGGCCGCTGGATCGACGGGCCGGACACCACCGCGCAGCGGCGCGAGAACCTGCTGCGCCAGATCGGCTACGCCATCGTCAACCGCCGGCTGCTGCGCCTGGTCCGCCAGCCGGACCCGCCGTTCCGCGGCGCCGGGTTCGGCACCGGCAGCGTCTTTCGCAGCGGGCGCACGACCAACCTCGTCGTCGATACGATCGACGGCAAGTGGCGGCGCGGCCTGATCGCGGCCGCGGTCGAATACCGCCGCGCGCTGCGCTACGGCTTCAGCGCCGCCGAAGTGGCCGAGCAGGTCGCCAACATCCGCGCCGCCTCGCGCAACGCCGCCGGCGCGGCGAACACGCGCAGCAACGCGGTGCTGATGGCCGCGGTGTTCGAATTGCTGCGCAAGGACATCGTACCTTCCGATCCGCAGGGCTCGCTCGCCCGGCTGGAGGCCTTCATCCCCCAGATCACCCCCCGCGCCGTCCGCGATGCGCTGAAGCGCGAGGCGGTGAAGCTGGACGACCCGCTGCTGCGCTTTCAGGGCCGGCGGCAGCCCGAAGGCGGCGAGCAGGCGATCCGCGACGCCTGGAACCAGGCGTTGACCGCGCCGCTGGCGCGCGGCGCCGACGTTGCCGGCGCGGGCTTCGCCTACAACGACTTCGGCCCGCCGGGCGCCGTCACCGCCGACTTGCGCGAGCCGGCGCTGGGCATCCGCCAGGTGCGCTTCGCCAACGGCGTACGGCTCAACCTGAAGCAGACCGACATCGATCGGGACCGCGTGCTGGTCCACCTCAGCCTCGACGGCGGCAATATGCTGAACACACGCGACGATCCGCTGGCGACGCAGATGGTTCCGGCACTGCCGGTAGGCGGGCTGGGCAAGCACAGCCAGGACGAACTGCAGTCGATCCTGGCCGGCCACACGGTCTCGACCAATCTGTCGAGCACGACCGAAACTTTCGTCGCCAGCACGCGGACGACGCCGCGCGATCTTGCGCTGCAGTTGGAAGTCATGGCCGCCTTCGTCACCGATCCCGGCTATCGGCCCGAGGGCGAGATCCAGTACCGGCTCAACATCAACAACTTCTTCGCGCAACTTCGCGCGACGCCGAATGCGGCGCTGGCCAACGCCATCGGCGGCATCCTGTCCGACGACGACCCGCGCTTCACGCTCCAGCCGGTCGAAGCCTACCGCAAGCTGACTTTCGACAAGCTCAAGGCCGACCTGGCCGACCGGCTCGCCCACGGCGCGATCGAGATCGGCGTGGTTGGCGACATCGACGAGGACGAGACCATCGCGCTTGTCGCGCGCACGTTCGGCGCCCTGCCCGCGCGCGAGGCGGACTTCCGCCCCTATGATGCGCAGCGCAGCCGCCCCTTCACGCAGGACCGCCGCCCGCGCGTGATCCGCCATACCGGCGCGGCCGACCAGGCGCTGCTGCGCCTGACCTGGCCGACGCGCGACGCCGGCGATCCGGTCGAGACCCTGAAGCTGGAACTGCTGGAGCGCGTCGTGCGGCTGGAACTGACCGACACGCTGCGCGAGAAGCTGGGCAAGGCCTATGGCCCCAGCGCGGCCAGTTCCGCCTCACGCTACTGGACGGGCTACGGCACCTTCGGCATCGCCGCCTCGGTCGCCGTCCGCGAAGTTCCCGCAACCCGCGCCGCGATCGCCGAGACCATCGCCGAACTGCGCGCCGCGCCCGTCGGCGACGACCTGCTCCAGCGCGCCCGCGCACCGATGATCGAGGCCATCGACAACGCGCTCAAGACCAGCGCGGGCTGGCTGTCGCTGGTCGACCGGGCGCAGACCGAACCCGAAGAGATCGACCGCTTCCTCAAGATGAAAGACCGCCTGCTGGCGCTCACCGCGGCCGACGTGCAGGCCATGGCGCAGCGCTATCTGGCGCCCGGGACGGAGGTGGAAGTGCTGGTGCTGCCCGAGGGCGTGGCAGAGCCGAAGGGGTAGGAAACGACCGCCCCTGCCCCCTCCCGCAAGCGGGAGGGGAAGCCACCCGGGCTACCGCAGCCCCAGCAACGCCCCGATCCGCGCCAGCAGGGTGAGATCGCCCTGCGCCGGCAACGTAGCGCCCGGCTGGACGGGGCATTCGAGGCAATAGGCCTGCATCCCGCGCGTGCCGACGAGCCGCTCCGCGCCCGCCAGCGCGCGGCCGATCAGGCTCGTCTGCCGGTCGGCCAGCGCGCCGGCCAGATCGCGCACTTCCGCCGGGGGGGCGCTGTCCTCGTCGCCGGCGCCCAGACGGCGCAGCAGCGCGCCCAGCTTGTCCTCGGTCTGGCCGAGATAGACCGCATGCCAGCTATCCAGTCCCGCCTGCTTCGCGGCATGGAACAATGCCTCTTCGAGCCCGCCGAACTCGTCGACGAGGCCGAGCTGGCGGGCGGTGCCGCCATCCCAGACGCGGCCTTGCGCGATTTCGTCGACCTGCTGCGGCGTCTGATGCCGCGCCTGGCCGACGAGGGCGAGGAAACGGCCATAATTGTGCTCGACATTGGCCTGGAGCATCGCCGAAATCTCGGGCGAGAGGCCGCCGACCACGTCCGGCTGGCCGGACAGCGGCGTGGTCTTCACCCCGTCGGTCGTGATCCCCCATTGCGACAAGGCGCGCTCGAAGCTGGGGATCACGGCAAAAACGCCGATCGAGCCGGTGATCGTACCGGGTTCGGCGAATATGCGGTCGGCGGGGGTCGATATCCAGTAGCCGCCGCTGGCCGCGAGATTGGCCATCGAGACGACGACCGGGATACGCCTGGCCTTGTAGCGCGCGATGGCGCTGCGGATCTGTTCGGCGGCGGTGACCGAGCCGCCGGGCGAATCGACCCGCACGACCAGCGCCGCCAGATTTCGCTTTTCCGCCTCGTGGAGCAGCTTGGCGATGCGGTCGCCGCCGGCGATCCCCGGACCGGCCGCGCCGTCGACGATCTCGCCGGCCACCGTCACCACGCCGATCGCCTTGCCCGGCTCGGGCCGCTTGTTCGCCGCCAGCCAGAGCCGCAGCGGCGTATGGGCGAAGTGGCCGGGGCCGGGATCGAGCTTGTTCTCGCCCGCCAGTTCGGCAACGCGCTGGCCGAACTCCACCTGGTTGCCGAGGCGGTCGACCAGCCCGGCGTCCCGCGCCGCGCGCGCGGCGTCGCCGCCCGCCGCCTTGAGCCAGCCCACCGGATCGCCGCCGACCAGCGCCAGGTTCGCCTTGGGCCTAGCCGTGGCGACATCCTGCTTCCAGTTCTCCCACAGCGCGCCGTAGAGCGCCCGGCCCGCCTCGCGCGAGGCGGGCGACATGTCGTTGCGCATATAGGGTTCGACCGCGCTCTTGTAGGTGCCGACGCGGAACACGTGCGCGGTGATCTTGAGCCGGTCGAGCAGGCCGCCGTAATAGAGGTTGTTGCCGCCCGGCCCCAGCACGAAGGCACCACCGAGCGGGTTTACCCAGGCCTCGCTGGCATGCGCCGCCAGCAGCACCCCATCGTCGCCATAGAGCGTCGCGTAAGTCAGCACCGGCTTCTTCGCCGCGCGGACCTTGTCCATCGCCGCGCCGACGTCCTTGAGATGGACGAAGCCGCCGCCGGTGAAGCGGGAAAGATCGAACACGACCGCCTTGATCCGCTCATCCGTCGCGGCAAGCTCCAGCGCACGCACGATGTCGCGCGCGCGGTACTGGGCGATGGGCGCGCGCTGCGAGAGGAGCTGCTGGATAGGATCGGCGATCGTCGGCTCCTCGACGATGGCGCCGTCGAGTTGCAGCAGCAGCGCGCCCGTCTGGACCGTGGCGATATTCGGCCGCGCGGTCAGCACGGCATAGAGCGCCAGGAAGAACAGCAGCAGGAACAACAGCGCAAGGCCGTCCTTGATCGCGACCAGCAGCTTCCAGACCTTGCGCGCGAATGCCATGCGTTTTCCCTGACTGTACCGCGCCATAGTAGGGACTGGGGACAGTTTGGAAAAGTGGGCTTGAGCGGGGGCGGGCGGGCGCTTAAGGCACCGTCTTCGATGACATCGCCAGAACCTTCCCACCTGGGCCGCTATCCGGCGGGCTCGCTGGCCTTTCCGCACCGCGGGCTGCTGGGCCTGGCCGGCCTCGCCCCGCACGAGATCCTGTTCCTGCTCGACGAGGCGGAGCAGTGGGTCGAACTCAACCGCCAGCCTCACAAGCGCGACGACCGGCTTGCCGGCCTGACCATCATCAACGCCTTCTTCGAGAACTCGACGCGCACGCTGCTGAGCTTCGAGATCGCCGGCAAGCGGCTGGGAGCGGACGTCGTCAACATGGCGGTGGCGCAGTCGAGCGTGAAGAAGGGCGAGACGCTGATCGACACGGCGATGACGCTCAACGCCATGCGCGCCGACGCCATCGTCATCCGCCACGGCAGCTCGGGCGCGGTGCGGCTGATCGCCGACAAGGTCGATTGCCCGGTGCTCAACGCCGGCGACGGGCAGCACGAGCACCCGACCCAGGCCCTGCTCGACGCGCTGACCATCCGCAGTGCCTTCAAGGGCAGGACGAATGGCGCGTTCAACGGGCTGACGGTGACGATCTGCGGCGACATCCTGCACAGCCGCGTCGCCCGCTCGAACATCCACTGCCTGACGACGCTGGGCGCCGAAGTGCGCGTCTGCGCCCCGCCGGCGCTGCTGCCCGCGGCGATCGAGCAGATGAAGGTGGCGCCCTTCCACGATTTCGACGCGGCGCTGCAAGGCGCCGACGTGGTGATGATGCTGCGGCTCCAGCAGGAACGGATGCAGGGCCAGTTCATCCCCTCCCCGCGCGAATACCGGCACCTCTACGGCCTCACGCTCGACCGGCTGGCTCAGGCCAAGCCCGACGCGCTGGTCATGCACCCCGGCCCGATGAACCGCGGCGTCGAGATCGACAGCAACGTTGCCGATCTCGCCAATGAAGGCACAGGGGCCCGCTCGATGATCACCCGGCAGGTGGAGATGGGAGTCGCCATCCGCATGGCCTGCCTCGACGTGCTGACGCGCAAGGCGCGCGGGCAGGAGGGCTGGCAATGAGCGCGGCCCCGCCCCTCGTCATCACCAATGGCCTGCTGGTCCGGCCCGAAAGCGCGCCGGCAAAGGGTGCGGTACGCCTCGAATCCGGCCGGATCGCGGCATTGGGGGATAGTGTCAACCAGGCCGAAGCGCGCGTTGTCGACGCGAAAGGTGCGATCATCGCGCCCGGCCTCGTCGACTTCGGCGTCTTCGCCATCGACAAGCCGGCCTGCCATTTCGGCGGCATCACCCGCGCCGCGCTGATGCCCGACCAGGGCCCGCCGCTCGACCGTCCCTCGACCGTCCGCTACGCGGCGCAGTCGGGCAAGCCGGGCCTCTGGGTCCACCCGCTCGCCGCCGCGACGCGGGGGCTCGAAGGCGCCGAACTGGCCGAAATCGCGCTGATGCGCGACGCCGGCGCCTGCGCGGTCGCCACCGGCCGGCGCTGGATCGCCGATTCGGGCACGATGCTGCGGCTGCTGCGCTATTGCGCGATGCTGGACCTGGTGGTGATCACCCATGCCGAGGACGGCGGGCTGACGGGCAATGCCGTCGCCACCGCCGGCGAGATGGCGACGCGCCTCGGCCTGCCCGCCGCGCCGGCCGAGGCCGAGGCGCTGGCCGTCGCCCGCGACATCGCGCTCGCCGAGATGAGCGGGGCGCGGCTGCACTTGCGCCAGGTGACGACCGCCGCCGGCCTCGCGCTGGTGCGCGCCGCCAAGGCGCGGGGCCTGCCGATCACCGCCGGCGTCACCCCGGCGCACTTCATGCTGTCCGAGATCGCCGTCGCCGATTTCCGCACGTTCGCGCGCCTCTCGCCGCCGCTGCGCGCGGAGAGCGACCGGCTGGCGGTGCGCGAGGCGCTGGCCGACGGCACGATCGACGTCATCGCCTCGGGCCACGACCCGCGCGGGCCGGAGGACAAGCGCCTGCCCTTCGCCGATGCCGAGCCCGGCATGGCCGGCGCCGAAACGCTGCTGCCGCTGACGCTGAGCCTGGTGCGCGACGGAGTGATCGACCTCGTCCGCGCCTTCCGCCTGCTCGCGGCCAATCCGGCGCGCCTGCTCGGCGTCGAGGCAGGCGTGCTCGCGGTCGGGGCCGAGGCGGATATCGCGGTGATCGATCCCGAACGGCCGTGGATCGTCGATTCGGACAGGATGGCCGCCGCCGCCGGCAACACGCCGTTCGACAAGCAGCCCGTGCAGGGCCGCGTGCTCGCGCTGTTCAAGGGCGGTATGCCGCTCGGCAGCCAACACCTGCGCAGATAGCGGAAAAATCCGGAGGCATCCCGGTTCGATCAGAACCGCAAATGCCGTCAGCGGCTGCGCGCGCGGCCCGAAGCGGAAACGGCGATGGCCAGTTGGGGCTGGCCGCCGGCCGGCGCCCGCGCCCTGGCATAGGCGAAGCAGGCCCCGCCACGGCTCTTGACGCTCGAACACAGCCGCAGCGCGCTGCCGCCGTCGTGGGCGCTCGCCGCGACGCGCCAGAAGTTCCGGCCGTTGACCACCGCCGGCGTGATCGTCAGCGTGCGGTTGCGCAGTTCGGGATCGCGCGCGGTGAAGATGTCCACGGCGCGGCGCGCATTCGCCTCGCTGGAGAACGAGCCGAGCTGAACGAGATGCGTGCCCTGGCCGCTGCTGACCGCCGCAACCGCATGGCGCGGCGCCTTCGGGGCGAGCACGGGCGCGGCAGCATGGGCCGTGCGCGGCGCGCGATAGGCCGGCGGCGCCGGGATCGCCTGGACCACCGGCTGCGAGACGACATCGGCCTGCGGCGCGGCAAAGGCGGCGGAGAAGCTGGCCGACGCGGGCACCGCGGCCGGAGCGAACGCAGGCGCGGCGCTATAGCGCGCGGGCGGCGCGATCTCGGCCGGAGCCGGGTCGAGCGGCGGCAGCTCGGCGGATGCGGTCTGCGGACCGGGCGCCGCATCGATCGGCGCAAGCTCGGCATCGGCGGGTTCGGCGGCGGCGAACCGCGCATCCTGCGGCACGGCGCCCAGCGCCAGCGCCACGGGCTGCCCCGGATCGGCGACGCCGAGCGGCACCGCGAGCAGAGTGGCGACGCGCCGCTGCACGTCCTCGGGCCGGGCCATCGCCGCCCATTCGCCGATGCGGTCGTTGATCTTGTCGGCGGGCACGTCCTGCGCCATCGCAATCCGCGCCTCGCGCCAGCGGCCGTCGAGCGCGAAGGCGAAAGCCAGGTTCTGGCGCATCTTCGGCGTGTTCTCGCCGCCGCGCAACGCGTCCAGCAGGATCGCAACACCGCGGCCGGTCTCGCCCGCCAGCGCCAGCGCCAGCCCGCGATCGGCGGCGGGGATCGCATCGCGCGCCTCGTCCAGCACCGCGACCGCCGAGGGCCTGTCACCGGCGCCGATCCGCGCGAGCGCGAGGCTGAGACGGGTGCGGCCGCTCTCGTCGCCGAGCGCGATCGCATCGCCGAAAGTCGTGGCCGCCGACTCGAAGCGGCCGGCGTCGAGATAGGCCTGGCCCAACGCGCGGCGGGCCGCCGCGTCGTTCGGATCGCGGGCGACCGTGTTCTCGGCCGCGTCGATGGCGCTGTCCTGCTGGGCACCCGAGCGCGCCGCATAATCGCCCGCCTTGGCGAGATGGCGCGAACTCGATCCGGCGCAGCCGGTGAGCAGCCCGCAAGCGAGCGCACCGGTGATCGCGTATCGGATGGCCTTGGCAGTATGGCTCATGCGAGACATGGAAAATTCCCTCTGGTAATCCGGGTCAGCGGCCCTTGCGGACCTTTGCCGCCAGTTCCTCGACCTCGGGCAACTCGGCGATCAGGCGATCGAGCGCTTCGGTGACGAGTTGCTGCGCACTGCGGTTGCGCGTGACGCTGGCCAGCCGCAGCTTGAGATGACGCTCCGCATCGAGGCGCAGGGTAAAGGCGGCGCGGCGGCCCTCGGACAGCGCGGACCGGCGCGGCTTCGCAAGCCGCATGGCGGCAGCTTCCTGCTGGCGCACCACTTCGGGCACATGCGGCACGGGGGGCACATGCGGCACGGGCTCACTCGCGGGGTTCAGCGCGACGACCTCGGCCACCGGCTTTGCCTCGACGGGGGCGACGGACGCCGGCGGTTCCGCCCGCGGCGGCGTGCCGGCGACGGCGGCCATGTGGCGGGCGTCCGGGTGGTTGGTGCCTACGCCATTGGCGTCGGCATCGTTGGCGCCCATGTCGTTCCAGCCGAGATCGTCGAGCTGGCGCGCGGCGTTGTCCTGGAAGGCGCGCAGCGGCTGGAGTTGCGGACGCATCGCCGGCCGGGCGGCGCCCTTGCGTGCAAGCAGCGTCGGCGTAAGCGAGGCGACGGGTCGGTTGTTCATGCCCCCTGCGCCCTTCCTACGATCCGGCAACGCGGCGTCCGAAGCCGCCGGCCGGGCGATGGCCCGGCATGGCGACGGCGCTCGGCGAAGCGAAAACGGTACGGCGGAAATTCTTTTCGAGCCGGTCGGCAATGTAGTTCCACAGCGCCGCGACCTCGGTGGCCGAGCGGCCCTTGGGATCGACTTCCATCACCGTGCGGCCATCGATCATCGAGGCGGCGAAATCGGTGCGGTGGTGCAGCGTGACCGGCGCGACGGTGCCGTGCTGCGACAGCGCGACGGCGGCTTCCGAAGTGATCCGGGCCTTGGCGGTAGCGGCGTTGACCACGAAGATCAGCGGCTTGCCGGCGCGCTCGCACAAGTCCACCGTAGCGCCGACGGCGCGCAGGTCGTGCGGGCTCGGCCGGGTCGGCACGACGATCAGTTCGGCGACCGAGATGACGCTCTGGATCGCCATGGTAATCGCCGGCGGCGTGTCGATGACCGCCAGCTTGAAGCCCTGCTGGCGCAGGACCTGAAGATCGTTCGCCAGCCGCGCCACCGTGGTCTGGGCGAAGGCGGGCAGTTCCGCCTCGCGCTCGTTCCACCAGTCGGCCAGCGAGCCCTGCGGATCGATGTCGATCAGAACGACGGGCCCCGCGCCGGCACGCTGGGCCTGCACGGCGAGATGGCCGGACAAGGTAGTCTTGCCCGACCCGCCTTTTTGCGATGCCAATGCCAATACCCGCAATGCTAGTCCCCCAAAGGCAAGAAGATGCGCTTCAACTGGGTCCGGAGATCGCAGATCGTTCCTAATTTTCCGTTAAGTAGCCGCGTCCGGCCAGCGAAAAGCGCCGCATTGTCATGAATGACGATTTTGCTAAGCCGTTGCTAACCGTGCGCGTTAAATAACGTATCGGGGCCGCTAGGCGGAGTCGGGCTGCGTCGCGGCCGGCCGTGGCGGCCCGGCCGTAACCGGCGGTTCCGGGGAAGATTTTTTGCGGGGGGTTGGATGACGATCAGGGCACTGCTTCGAACTTCGCTGCTCGCCGGGGTCGCGCTCGCCATGGCGGGGCCGGCGGCAGCCGATGTCAAGGCGGGGGTCGATGCCTGGTCGCGCGGCGACTACGCCCGCGCCATCGCCGAATGGCAGGGCCCGGCCGAGCGCGGCGATCCCGACGCGCAGTTCAACATGGGCCAGGCCTACAAGCTGGGCCGGGGCGTGCCCGTCGACCTCGCCCGGGCCGAGGAACTGTTCGGCAAGGCGGCGGCGCGCGGCCACCTGCAGGCGGCGGACAACTATGGCCTGCTGCTGTTCCAGCGCGGCGAGCACACCCGCGCCATGCCCTACGTCAAGGCCGCGGCGGGGCGCGGCGATCCGCGTTCGCAATACCTTCTGGGCATCGCCCACTTCAACGGCGACAACGTCGAGAAGGATTGGGTGCGCGCCTATGCGCTGGTCGGCCTGGCGCAGCAGGCAGGCCTGCCGCAGGCGTCCACCGCGCGGGCGCAGATGGACAAGTACATCCCGCTCCAGCAGCGCCAGCAGAGCGTCGCACTGGCATCCGAGCTGGCCGGCGCGGCGCAGCAGGCGCGCGAAAGCCAGCTCGCGGCGTTCGACCTGGACGCGACCGTGCCTTCGCCGCATTCGACCCCGCCGGCCAGCGCGCGCGCCGCCCACACCGCACGCGCGCCGCAAGCCGTCTCGCCCGAAAGCGCCGCCGCCACGGCGGAGCGCGCCGCCGAAAGCCCGCGCACGGCGGGGGCCGACTATGCCCGCCCCCGGACGCCCGAAGTGGTCACGCTGCCGAAATCGAAGCCACCTGCCCCTGCCGCTGCCCCTGCTCCCGTCTCGCCGTCGGCCTCGAGCGGGGCCTGGCGCGTCCAGCTCGGCGCCTTCGGCGTCGCCGCCAATGCCGAGGCGCTGTGGAGCCGGGTGAAGGCGCGGCCCGAGCTTGCGGGCCGGAGCAAGCTGCTGGTGCCCACGGGCAAAGTCACCAAGCTCCAGGCCGGCGGCTTCGCCAGCGAGGCGGAGGCGCGCGCGGCCTGCTCCCGGCTTGCGGCGGCCGGCTTTGCCTGCATCGCCGCAAGGAACTGAGCGCTTGGCCGAGGCGGCCGATCGAATCGTATCGCTCGACCTGATACGCGGCGTCGCGGTACTCGGCATCCTCGCGATCAACATCGCGGGCTTCGCCGGCCCCTCGGCGGCGACGCTGACGCCGCACATCCCGCGTCCCGCCGGCCCGCTCGACGAGGCTTCCTTCGCCGCCGCCTTCGTCCTGTTCGAAGGCAAGATGCGCGCACTCTTCACCATCCTGTTCGGCGCCGGCCTTCTGCTGTTCATCGACCGCGCCGAAGCGCGGGGCCTCAACGGCGACGTGCTGCAGCTTCGCCGCCTGTCCTGGCTGATGCTGTTCGGCCTGCTCCACTATTTCCTGTTCTGGTGGGGGGACATCCTGTTCCTCTATGGCATGGCCGGCATCCTGGCGCTGTTCCTGCGCCACCTGCCGCCCCGGACCATGCTCCCGCTGGCGCTCGTCGCGTTCGCCGGATGGCACCTGGCGCAACTGGCGGCGAGCGTGCCCGACCTGCGCGCCGAGGAACACGTCCGCCTCGGCACCGCCAGCCCCGCCGAGGCGGCGCGCCACGCCGAGTTCCTGCACGACGTGACCGCGCGGGCGGCGGCCGAACTGGTCGAGAACCGCATGGGCTTCGCCCAGCAGATCGGCGTCAAGCTGTCCGAGCGGCCGCTGCGGCCGATCGAGACGGCCCCCGCGACGCTGCCAGAGACGCTGCCGCTGGTCCTGATCGGCATGGCGCTGCTGCGCAGCGGCTTCTTCGCCGGCGCCTGGCCGCGCCGGCGGCTGTGGACGCTGGCGCTGGGCGGCGGGCTGGTCGGCGGGGCGCTGACGCTGGCCCTGCTCGGCTGGGTCTGGCCGCGTCACTTCCCGCTGCGCGCGATGAGCGTGGCGCTGCTCTATGCGACCGCGCTGCCGCACCTGCTGATGGCCCTCGCCTATGCCGCGCTGCTGGTGCTGGCGACGCCGCGGCTGGCGGGCGCGCGGCTGGGCCGGCGGCTGGTGGCGGCGGGGCGCATGGCCTTCACCAACTACCTCGCCACCACCATGGTGATGACCGCGATCTTCTACGGCTGGGGGCTGGGCCTTGTCGGCAAGGTCGGCCATGCCGGCCAGTTCGGCTTCGTGGCGCTCGGCTGGGCACTCATGCTCGGCTGGAGCGCGCCGTGGCTGGCGCGCTTCCGCCAAGGCCCGCTCGAATGGCTCTGGCGCTCGCTGATCGAGCGGCGGGCGCTGCCGATGCGCCGGGCCGAATGAGATTCGCTCGCAATAGTATTGCGAGGCGTTCGCATTAGTCGTATAGCGAGGGAAATCGATTCGCAGCATATCGATTCGGAGAGGACGCGATGTACGTCTGCATTTGCAATGCCATCCGGGAAACCGAACTGAGAGGCGCTGCGCGCGGTTGCCCCGGCGGTGCGGAAGAGGTCTACCACGCGCTCGGCCGTCCGCCGCAGTGCCGCCAGTGCCTCGACGACGCGGCGGAGATCCTCGGCGAGGAACGCGCGACAGAATACACCCCGGCCTTCGCTTAAGAACGCGACGCATTATTAGTTTGATATAATTGCAAAATTTGGGAAATTTCTTTCCCGGGGCGACTTGCCCTTCAATGCCGCGCGTCCCATATATCGGCCTTCATGGAAACTGAAGGAGGCCGCGATGAAAGGCGACGCCCAGGTCATCGATTTTCTTAACAAGGCGCTCCTCAACGAGCTCACGGCAATCAACCAGTACTGGCTGCACTACCGCATGCTGGACAACTGGGGCGTGAAGAAGCTGGCCGAGTACGAGCGGCACGAATCGATCGACGAGATGAAGCACGCCGACAGGCTGGCGGAGCGCATCTTCTTCCTCGAAGGACTGCCGAACTTCCAGCAGTTGGGCAAGCTCAAGATCGGCGAATCTGTCGAGGAGATCCTCAAGGCCGACCTCTCGCTCGAGATGGAGGCCATGCCGCTGCTGCGCGACGCCATCGCCCATTGCGAAGCCGCGCGTGACTACGTGAGCCGCGAGCTCTTCGAGGACATCCTCGAAAGCGAGGAGGAGCATGTCGACTTCATCGAGAAGCAGTTCGACCTGATCAAGAACATGGGCCTGCAGAACTACATCCAGCTGCAGAGTGAAGCGGCGGAAGGGTAATCCCTCCCGCCGCCGGAGCCGCTACTGCTTCGCGAAGGGGTTCTTCGGGCTCCTGAGCGTCAGCCGGATCGGCACCGCCTCGAACCCCAGTTCGCGGCGGATGCCGTTCACCAGATAGCGGCGATAGCTTTCGGGCAGCATGTCCAGCCGCGTGCCGAACAGCACGAAGCCCGGCGGGCGCGTCTTGGCCTGGGTTATGTAGCGCAGCTTGATGCGCTTGCCCCCCGGCGCCGGCGGCGGGTTGGCCGCGAGCGCATCGTCGAACCAGCGGTTGAGCGCGGCGGTCGGCACGCGCTTGCTCCAGGCTGCGCGGATATCGAAGGCGGCGCGCAGCAGGTCGTCGAGCCCCTTGCCGGTGCGCGCCGAGACCGCGAGCAGCGGCACGCCCCTGACTTGCGCCAGCCCCTCGTCGAGCGCGGCGCGAATGCCGTTGAACAGCCCCGAGGCGTCCTCCGCCACGTCCCACTTGTTGATCGCGATGATCAGCGCCCTGCCCTCCTCGATCACCATCGAGGCGATCTTGAGGTCCTGGTGCTCCAGCCCCTTGGTGGCGTCGAGCAGCAGCACGACCACTTCGGCAAAGTCCACCGCCCGGCGCGCGTCGGCGACCGAAAGCTTCTCCAGCTTGTCGATGACGCGCGCTTTCTTGCGCATGCCGGCGGTGTCGATCAGCCGCACCGGGCGCTGCTCGCCGCCCTTCGGATCGGTCCAGAGCCAGTCGACCGCGATCGAATCGCGGGTGATCCCCGCTTCCGGCCCGGTCAGCAGCCGATCCTCGCCCAGCATCCGGTTGATCAACGTCGACTTGCCGGCGTTGGGCCGACCCACGATGGCGAGCTTGAGCGGCCCGGAAAGGTCATCCTCGGCGTCCTCGGCGTCCTCGCCCGGCTGCTTGTCGTCGAGGTGGGGCAGCAGCGCTTCGAACAGGTCGGCCATGCCTTCGCCATGCTCGGCCGAGATCGCCACCGGCTCGCCGAAGCCGAGCGCCCAGGCTTCGAGCAGCCCGGCCTCGGCCGCGCGCCCTTCCGCCTTGTTGGCGAGCAGCACCACGGGCACGGTCGAACCGCGCAGCCAGCGGGCGATCTCCTCGTCCAGCGGCGTCAGGCCGGCGCGCGCGTCGACGACGAACAGCGCCACCGCGGCGCCGTGCAGCGAGGCTTCGGTCTGCGCACGCATCCGGCCAGACAGGCTGGCGGGGTCCTCGTCCTCCCAGCCGGCGGTGTCGACCACGGTGAAGTCGAGCCCCAGCAGATGCGCCTCGCCGAAGCGGCGATCGCGCGTGACGCCGGGCTGGTCGTCGACCAGCGCCAGCTTCTTGCCGACGAGCCGGTTGAACAGCGTCGACTTGCCGACGTTGGGCCGGCCGATAATGATGACCTGAGGCAGCATGAGCCTGCTCAAGTGGCCGCTGCCGGCCCGATTGGCAAGCGAAACGGCGGGTACCGCGCACCGAAGCGAAATTACCCGCGCGTTAACCATGTCCGGCAACCTGCCCCTAACCATGGCGGCCGCATGGCGCCGCCATGGCGAGACGGCATCTCGGGGTTGCGATTCTGGCGCTGGCGGCCGTCGCCGGTACGGCCGAGGCGCGCCCCACGATCGATATCGACACCGCCGCCGGCGGCGGCGACGCGCGGCAGGCGCCCTATCTGCAATGCGTCCCCTATGCCCGCCAGGTCTCGGGAATCCGGATCTATGGCGATGCCTATACCTGGTGGGGCCAGGCCGAAGGGCGCTATGCCCGCGGCCACGTGCCGAAAGTCGGCGCGGTGATGGCGTTCCGCCCCCATGGCAACTCGCAGCTTGGCCACGTCGCGGCGGTGAGCAGGATCGTCGATTCGCGCACCGTGCTGATCCGCCACGCCAACTGGTCGCCGATCGACGGCCGCCGCGGCCAGATCGAGGACAATGTCCGCGCGGTCGATGTCTCGCCGGAAAACGACTGGAGCCAGGTCCGCGTCTGGTTCGCCCCGATAGAGGCGCTGGGCGCGACCGCCTGGCCGGTGGAGGGCTTCATCTACAACGAAAAGCCCCGCGCCGCGAAAACTACCGCGCGCGCCGACACGCGCGGCAGCGACCCCATCGGTGAGATCATCGCCCGCACCGGGCGCTGAGCGGAAGCGGAGCGGCTTCTACTAACCCGCTTTGGCCACCGGCGGGTTCTCGCCCAGATCCTCGTACCAGGCTTCGACCGGACCGCTCAGCTTGAGCGTCAGCGGCTGGCCCTTGCGGTCCATGGTCTTGCCCGCCTGCACGCGCACCCAGCCTTCGGAAATGCAATATTCCTCGACGTTGTGGCGTACGACACCCTTGAAGCGGATGCCGATGCCGCGCTGCAGCCTTTCCGCGTCGAAATGCGGACTGCGCGGGTTGATCGCCAGGCGATCGGGCGGGACTTCGTGGCCGGCGGTGTCGGACGGAGCCGGAATCTGTTCTTCGCTCATGAACCGGGCCTCTATCCCGCTTACGGCGCTTGTCAATTCGCTCCGCCTTGCGTAAGGGCGCGCTTCCCGATGGAATGGGCGCGTAGCTCAGCGGTAGAGCACACCCTTCACACGGGTGGGGTCACAGGTTCAATCCCTGTCGCGCCCACCATTCCTTCGGTTGACACGAATCAATGCGCGCCGTGCTCCGCGGGTGTATCGTTCCTCCACATTCATGGAGGAACATCATGTTCAAGAAGAACGTCGGCACCATGGACCGGTTGGTGCGCATCTGCATCGGCATCGCGCTCATCGCCATGGTCTTCTTTCCGCCCAACATCGCCTGGGGCTGGGTCGGGCTGATTCCGCTGGCGACGGGCCTGTTCGGCATGTGCCCGCTTTACAAGCTGATCGGCATGGACACCTGCCCGCTCGAATGACGCGCGGCGCTTGCCTTGCGGGGTGCCGGGCGGCATAGCCCGGCGCCATGCACGACATACGCCTGATCCGCGAAAATCCCGAAGCCTTCGACGCCGGCCTCGCGCGGCGGGGGGTGGAACCGTCGGCCCAGGCGATCCTTGCGCTCGATGCACAGCGTCGCGCGGTGGCGACGCGCATGCAGGAGGCGCAGAACCGGCGTAACGAGGCCTCGAAGGCGATCGGCGCGGCCAAGGCGCAGAAGCGCGAGGACGAGGCTGCCGCGCTGATGGCCGAAGTGGCCCAGCTCAAGCAGGTCCTGCCCGCGCTGGAGCAGGAGGAGCGCGAACTCGACGCCCGCCAGCGCGACAAACTGGCCAAGCTGCCCAACATCCCCGCCGCCGAAGTGCCCGATGGCGCCGACGAGACCGCCAACGTCGAAGTGGCGCGCTGGGGCAGCCCGCGCGCGTTCGATTTCGCGCCCCGGGAGCACGCCGATCTCGGCCCGGCGCTCGGGCTCGATTTCGAGACCGGGGCCGCGATCTCGGGCGCGCGCTTCACTTTCCTGCGCGGCCCGATGGCCCGGCTCCAGCGCGCGCTCGCGCAGTTCATGCTCGACCGGCAGACGGGAACCAACGGCTACACGGAATGCGCCCCGCCGCTGCTGGTGAAGGACGAGGCCGTGTTCGGCACCGGCCAGCTTCCCAAGTTCGCCGACGACCTGTTCAGGACCACCGACGGCCGCTGGCTGATCCCCACCGCCGAAGTCAGCCTGACCAACGCCGTGCGCGAGCAGATCCTGGCCGAGAGCGCATTGCCGATGCGGATGACCGCGCTGACCCCCTGCTTCCGCTCGGAAGCCGGCGCCGCGGGCAAGGACACGCGCGGCTACATCCGCCAGCACCAGTTCGACAAGGTGGAACTCGTCGCGATCGTCCGCCCCGAGGAATCCGAGGCCGAGCACGAACGGATGACCGAGGCCGCCGAATCGATCCTGCGCGCGCTGGAGCTGCCCTATCGCAAGGTGCTGCTTTGCGCCGGCGACATGGGCTTCACCGCGCGCAAGACCTATGACCTGGAGGTCTGGCTACCCGGCCAGGGCGCCTATCGCGAGATTTCCTCGATTTCCAACTGCGGCGATTTCCAGGCGCGGCGGATGAACGCGCGCTACCGGCCCGAGGGGCAGAAGGGCACGGAGTTCGTCCACACGCTCAACGGCTCGGGCCTCGCGGTCGGCCGCACGCTGGTAGCGGTACTGGAGAATTTCCAGCAGGCCGACGGCTCGGTCGAGGTGCCCGCCGCGCTGCACGCCTACATGGGCGGGATCACGCGGCTCGTTCCCGGCGCGTGAAGACATGGGCCCCGAAGCAGGTTCGGGGTGACGAGACTGGCAGGTAATCGAACCGATGCGCATCCTCCTCACCAATGACGACGGCATCAACGCGCCCGGACTCGCCGTGCTCGAACGCATCGCCGCGCGCCTGTCGGACGACATCTGGATCTGCGCGCCGGCCGAGGAGCAGTCGGGCGCCGGCCATTCGCTGACGCTCAACCATCCGGTGCGGCTGAGGCAGCACGACGCGCGCCGCTTCTCGGTCACCGGCACGCCGACCGACTCCGTCACCATGGCGCTCAAGAAGCTTCTGCCCGAGCGGCCCGACCTCATCCTTTCGGGCGTCAACCGCGGCGCCAACCTGGGCGACGACGTGACATATTCGGGCACCGTCTCGGCCGCCTTCGAGGGCGCGCTGGCCGGCGTGCGCGCGGTGGCGCTGAGCCAGGTCTATTCGGCGGGGCGGCGAGGCGATCTGATACCGTTCGAGGCCGCCGAGCACTGGGGCGAGACGGTGCTGCGGCCGCTGCTCAACGCGCCTTTCGCCGAGCGCACGCTGGTCAACGTCAACTTCCCGCCGGTGGGCGCCGAGGACGTGAAGGGCATCCGCGTCGTCCGGCAGGGCTTCCACGACTATTCGCGCGGATCGGTGGTCGAGGGGACGGACCCGCGCGGCTTCCCCTACTTCTGGTTCGGCCTCCACGGCATCGAGCATACGCCCGGCCAGGAGACCGACCTGGAGGCGATCGCCGACGGCTATATCGCCGTGACGCCGCTACAGCTCGATCTGACGCACGGCGCCTCGCTGGCGCCGCTGGCGGCGCGCTATCGGTGAAGCGCGCAGCGCTTCTCCCCGCGGCGCTGCTGCTCATCGCGGCGCATGAGCCCGAGCCGGCGCCGGTGCCGCCGGACCAGGAGACCGAACACCTCGTCCGCCCCGGCGAGACGCTGTCCGGCATCGCCAACCGGGCCAAGGTGCCGCGCGTGCTGATCGCCGAGGCCAACGGCCTGAAACCGCCCTACGTGGTGCGCGCCGGGCAGACGCTGAAGATCCCACGCACACGTCGCCACACCGTGATCCGCGGCGATACCGGCTTCTCGATCGCCTATCGCCATGGCGTGCCGTGGCGCGACATCGCCGTCGCCAACGGGATCGACACCGAGGCGCCGCTGCGCCCCGGCCAGGTCCTGCTGATCCCGACGATCATCGCCGTGCCCGATTCCGCGCCGGCAGCCGCCCCCGCGCCCCGCTTCGCCTGGCCGGTTGCGGGAACGGTGCGGCGCGGCTTCGCCGCGCGGGGGACGAGCGACTACCACGACGGCATCGACATCCGCGTGCCGGAAGGAACCGCCGTGCGCGCCGCCGCCGCCGGCAAAGTCGTCTTCGCAGGGTCCGAGCCGCGCCAGTTCGGCAAGCTCGTGGTCCTCGACCACGGCAACGGCTGGAATTCGGCCTATGCCTTCCTCAGCCGGATCACCGTGCGCGAGGGCGACGATGTGCGCGCCGGCGAGCGTGTCGGCCTTTCGGGCCGCACTGGCCTGGCCAAGGGGCCCGAGGTCCATTTCGAGCTGAGGCGCAACAACCGGCCGGTCGACCCGGCGAAGGAACTGCCGGAGGCGAAATGAGGCGCGACAGGCCGGCAAGCCGCTTCCAGCCGCTGAAACGGGCGCTTCGGGTTCCCGTCTGGGCGGATGTCGGCGTCCGCCTGGCCGCGGCGCTGGCACTGATCTTCCTCGTCGTGCTGATCCACTGGTCCGACCGCGGCGGGCTGGAGGACAGCCACGATGGCGTCGTCAGTTTCCTCGACGTCGTCTACTTCACCGTCATCTCGATCACCACGACGGGCTTCGGCGACATCACGCCGGTATCCGACCGGTCGCGGCTGATCGAAGCAGTGATCGTGACGCCGATCCGCTTCGCCGTGCTCTTCATCTTCGTCGGCACGGCCTATACCTTCATCATCAAGCGAAGCTGGGAGAAATGGCGGATGGCGCGCATCCAGGAGACGCTGACCGACCACATCGTCGTCCTCGGCTACGGCATCAGCGGGTCGCAGGCGGTGCAGGAACTGATCGAACGCGGCACCGATCCGCGCATCATCGTCGTGCTCGATCCCGACCAGGACCGGCTGGATGAGGCCGAGGCGCTGGGCTGCAACGTCATGCAGGGCGACGCCAGCCGCGACGAGACGCTGGTGGCGGTGCGGATCGCCCAGGCCAGGACCGTGCTCGTCTCGGCCGGGCGCGACGACACCTCTATCCTCATCGTGCTGACCGTCCGCCACCTGGCGCCCAAGGTGCCGATCAGCGCGGTGGTGCGGGCCGAGGACAACGAACTGCTCGCCCGCCAGGCCGGGGCGGACAACGTCATCAACCCGGTGCGCTTCACCGGCCTGCTGCTGGCCGGATCGGCGCAGGGTAGCCATATCGCCGGCTATCTGGCCGACCTCGCCTCGGTCTCCGGCCAGGTGCAACTCATCGAGCGCGAGGCGACGGCGGCGGACGTGGGCAGACCGCTGGCCGCGCTGGCCGGCCGGGGGCTGCGCATCTATCGCCGGGGCGTGGCGATCGGCTTCTGGGAAGAAGGCGCCCGCTGCATCGAGCCGGGCGACGTCATCGTGGAAATCATCCCGACGGCGCCGGCCGAATCCTGAGCTTTCGAGCACGACCGGGTTTGGCCGAACGCTTCTTCTCCCCCTCCTCTTCAGAGGAGGGGGATTAAGTCTCATCCGATCGTGCTCCGGAAACCTTAGGCCAGCGCCCAGAACGTCGCGCCCATGGTCAGGTAGGCGACCAGCCAGAAGGCGCAATCGGTCAGCCGGTCGCGCACCGGCTGGCCATGGCGCGCCTGCGTCAGCCAGACCGCCGGGATAACGAAGGCGATGGCCAGCCCGCCCGACTGCATGAAGTAGAGCCAGGGCTTGGCCGCCAGCGTCCCGGGCCCGATCCGCGCGAGGTTGTGGCCCAGCATGGCCGCGCCGATCAGCATAACGAGGATGACCGCAGCATAGCTCTTCCCCGGCCCGCCGCTGCCTTCCAGCAGCGGGCGCCCGGTGCGGAACAGCGGTCCGTGCCAGACGATGCCCACCGCTACCGCCAGATTCGCCGCCAGTATCACCGCCACCCAGTTGACCGGGCCCATACCCCCTCCCATTTGCCGTCGATGCAACACCGTAGCGAAATGTCCCGCCAACGTGTAGGGGCCGCCGATCATGGCAATTGAACTTCCCGCCCAGCAGAAGGTCGGCATGGTCAGCCTCGGCTGTCCCAAAGCGCTGGTCGACTCCGAACGCATCCTCACGCGCCTGCGCGCCGACGGCTATGCAATGAGCCCAGACTACGCCGGCGCCGACGTCGTGCTGGTCAACACCTGCGGCTTCCTCGATTCCGCCAAGGAGGAAAGCCTGGCCGCCATCGGCGAGGCGATCGCCGAGAACGGCCGCGTCATCGTCACCGGGTGCATGGGCAACGAGGCCGATGCGATCCGCGCCAGGTTCCCCGACGTGTTGGCGGTCACCGGCGCGCACCAGTACGAGGCGGTAGTGGGCGCGGTGCACGACGCGGCACCGCCCAGTCAGGGTCCGTTCATCGACCTGATCCCCCAGCGCCAGAGCGAGCCGGCCGATGTGAAGCTTACCCCCCGGCACTATAGCTATCTCAAGATTTCAGAGGGTTGCAACCATAGCTGCGCCTTCTGCATCATCCCGCAGTTGCGCGGGAAGCTTGCGAGCCGGCGGATCGACGCGGTGCTGCGCGAGGCGGAAAAGCTCGTTGCGGCCGGCACCCGGGAACTGCTGGTGATCAGCCAGGACACTTCCGCCTACGGCGTCGACATCCGCCACGAAGCACGGCCCTGGCACGGCCGCGAGGTGCGGGCGCACATGACCGACCTCGCCCGCGAGCTGGGCGGGCTGCGCACGCCCGAGGGCCGCGCGCCCTGGGTGCGGCTGCACTACGTCTACCCCTACCCCCACGTCGATGCGGTGATCCCGCTAATGGCCGAGGGGCTGCTGACGCCCTATCTCGACATCCCCTTCCAGCACGCCAGCCCGAAAGTGCTGAAGGCGATGAAACGCCCTGCCAACGAAGCCCGGGTGCTCGAGCGGCTGCGCGACTGGCGTGCGATCTGCCCCGACATCGCCATCCGGTCGAGCTTCGTCGTCGGCTTTCCCGGCGAGACCGAGGAGGATTTCCAGTACCTGCTCGACTGGCTCGACGAAGCCCGGCTCGACCGCGTCGGCGCCTTCCGCTTCGAGCCGGTGGCCGGCGCGGCGGCGAATGACCTGCCCGGCGCCGTGCCCGATGCGGTCAAGGAAGAGCGTTATGCCCGGATCATGGAAAAGACCGCGGCGATCAGCGCGGCCAAGCTCACCGCCAAGGTCGGCCGCGTGCTGCCGGTGATTGTCGACGAAGTGGGCGAGCCCGACGAGGATGGGGACATCGGCGCCACCGGCCGCTCGCAGGCCGACGCACCCGAGATCGACGGCAACGTCTTCCTGCGCGACGTTCCAGCTGATCTTGCCCCTGGCGCGATCGTGGACGTGCTGGTCGAGGACGCGGATGCGCACGATTTGTTCGGCGTAATTGCACAAAGCTGAACAGACGGGATCGCCGGGGCGATTCCGGTTGCAAAATGCGCAACAATCACGGTGCATTTCGCATTTGCAGCATAAACCGGATTCGCCCATATAAGGCGGGCCTTTCAGGCATCCTCTCCCAATTAACCTTTCCAGGGCTGGTCTTCGGACCGGCCCTTTTTTTGCCGTTCGGTGTGGCATTGCGGAATGCACGCCGATCGCCGTTCACGCGATGTCTATAGCCAGCCGATCCGCCTGAATCGCAACCACAGGCCGCCGCAGATCAGTGCCATCGCGCCCAGCACCACGAAGTAGCCGTAATGCCAGCGCAGTTCGGGCATGACGTCGAAGTTCATCCCGTAGATCCCGGCTATCGCGGTCGGCACCGCCAGGATCGCGGCCCAGGCGGCGAGTTGGCGGGTCATTTCGCCCTGGCGGTGCTGCTCGAGCAGGCTGGCCGTCTCGACGATGCTGGCCAGCGTATCGTGCAGGCCATTCGCCCGCGCCATGGCGCGCCGGCAATGGTCGAGCACGTCGCGGAACCAGACGCGCGCTTCCGGATCGACCATGGCGAGCTGATGCCGCACCAGCCGGTCGCACACCGCTTCCATCGGTCCGACGATGTGCTCGAACCGGCGGAGCTGGCGGCGCAGGCGAAAGATGCGGCGAATCGTCGACCGGTCGGGAAAGGCCTCGATCGTGCGCTCTTCCATCGCCTGCACGGCAAGCTCCAGCTTGTCCATGATCGGCTGGTAGCCGTCGACGATGAAGTCGAGGATGGCATGCGCGACATAATCCGGCCCCTCGGCCAGATGCTCGCTGTCATGCTCGAGCTTGTCGCGCAGGGCAACGTGGGCGCGGGTCGAGCCCTGCCGCACGCTGACGATGAAATCACGGCCGAGGAATATCGCGGTCTGGCCGTACTCGATCTTCTCGCCCTCTGGGATCGCGGCGGTGCGCGCGACGATGAAAAGCTGCCCGCCGTAGACTTCCGCCTTGGGAAGCTGGTTGGGATTGAGCGCGTCCTCCACCGCCAGCGGATGCAGACCGAACTGGCGGCGCAGCAATTCCATTTCCTGATCGGTCGGCTCGGCGACGCCGACCCAGTCGAAGCACCCGTCCGATAACGGCGCGCGCGGGCCGCCGTCGATGGCGATGCCTTCCTGCGAGCACCTTCTCGAAGTGTAGCGGCGCGCGGCGACGACTGGCATAGAGGACTTGTGGCAAACCGAGGCCCGGCTGGCAATGCGCCCCCCGGGGAACGAAGGAACCCGCCCGTGAACGCCGAAACGCCCCTCACCGCGCCGCTCGACATGCTCATCGTCGGCGCCGGTATCTCCGGCATCGGCATGGCCGCGCGCCTCGTGCACGAATGCCCGGACAAACGCTTCGCTATCGTCGAGCGGCGCGCGCGCGCGGGCGGAACCTGGGACCTGTTCCGCTATCCCGGCATCCGCTCGGACAGCGACATGTTCACGCTGGGCTACGATTTCGCGCCATGGCGTCACGATTGCGCGATCGCCGGCGGCGAGGCGATTCTGGGCTACCTCGACGAGGTGATCGACGATCACCGCCTGCACCCGCACATCCGCTTCGGCCAGACGGTAGTAGCGGCCGACTGGGGCAACCGTAGTCGCCTGTGGACCGTGTGGATGGAGGACGGCCAGGGCACGCGCAGCAGCCTTGCCGCGCGTTTCCTGTTCCTCGGTTCGGGCTATTACGACTACGACGATCCGCACGACGCGCAGATCCCGGGCCTGGAGACATTCGCTGGTGTGACAATCCACCCGCAATTCTGGCCGGAAGACTTTGACTATACAGGGAAGAAGATAATCGTCATCGGCTCCGGCGCGACGGCCGCGACGCTGGTTCCGGCGCTCGCGGAAAAGGCCGCGCGCGTGACCATGCTGCAGCGGACGCCGAGTTGGTACATCACCCGTCCCGCGCGCGACGCGCTCGGCGGCTGGCTGCGCCGGCTGCTCCCGGCCCACACCGCCTATGCCCTGACGCGGTTCAAGAGCGTGCGCATGCAGGACTACCTGTTCAGAAAATCCCGCAGTGCACCCGAGGGGATGAAGGCGTTTCTTCACAAACAGATCGAAGACCGGATCGGCGCGGACTTCGATCCCGCGGACTTCACCCCGCCCTACGACCCCTGGGAGCAGCGCATGTGCCTGATCCCCGACGGCGACCTGTTCGCCGCGATCCGCTCGGGCAAGGCGGACGTGGTCACCGGGCGGATCGCCGGGGTCGATGCCGCCGGCGTCCGGCTCGAGGACGGACGCCGGCTCGACGCCGACGTGATCGTCACCGCAACGGGGCTGCGCATCCTGCTGCTCGGCAACATCGCGCTCAGCGTGGACGGCGCGCCGGTGAACATGGCCGACCGCTTCTATTATCGCCACTGCATGTTCTCGAACCTGCCGAACTTCGCCGCGCTGTTCGGCTATCTCAGCGCCTCGTGGACCCTGCGGGTGGACATGGTGGCCGAGTGGCTGTGCCGGCTGCTGCGCCACATGGACAAATGGGGCATGGACGTCGTCACGCCACATCTTCCCGCCGATCACGGTCTGGCCGAGGATCATCCGTTCGACGCCTTCTCCTCGGGCTATCTCCGCCGCGCGCGGCACCTCATCCCCAAAAGCGCCACCACCGCGCCCTGGCGGATCGGCATGGACTACCTGGCCGACCGCAAGGAGATGCGCGCCGCGCCGATCGACGACGGGGTTCTGCGGTTCGCGCGGGCGCATGGCGACCCGGCGAAATCGGGGACCGCAATTGTCGCGCCCCCCGCTTTGCCTTAACCCCATGCCCCATGTCCGAATCGTCCCGCATCTACACGGCCGCGCTCATCGTCATCGGCGATGAAATCCTCTCGGGCCGGACGCAGGACAAGAACATCGCGCAAGTGGCAAGCTGGCTCGGTGTCCAGGGCATCCGCCTGCAGGAAGTGCGCGTTGTGCCCGACGTGACCGAGGCGATCGTCGAGGCGGTGAATGCGCTGCGGGCGCGCAACGACTATCTGTTCACCACCGGCGGCATCGGGCCGACGCACGACGACATCACCGTCGACGCCGTCGCCAAGGCCGTGGGCGTTGCAGTAATCGTCCATCCCGAGGCGCGTGAGATCCTTTCCGGATACTACGAGACCCGCGGCGGCCTCACCGATGCGCGGCTGCGCATGGCGCGCGTGCCCGAAGGCGCCGAACTCATCCCCAACCGCTACACCGGCGCGCCCGGCATCCGCTATGGCAACGTCTTCCTGATGGCAGGCGTGCCACAGATCACCGCGGGCATGCTCGACGCCCTTACCGGCACGCTCGAAGGCGGCGCGCCGCTGCTTTCGGAAACGGTGGGCTGCTGGGTCGCGGAAAGCGAGGTCGCGGTGCTGCTGAGCGAGACCGAGAAGGCGCATCCAGGTTGCCAGATCGGCTCGTATCCGTTCTGGCGCGACGGCAGGAACGGCGCCAACTTCGTCATCCGCTCGACCGACGCGGAAACGCTGGCCGCCTGCACGCGGGCGCTGGCGCGGGCGCTGGAGGCGATCGACCGGCCGGCCATCGCCGGCGGAATCTGACCGGCATCGAGGGACAGGCCGGGAAGGCATCCCTCCCCGGCCCCCGTCACGTGCTCAGGCGGCCACGGCCTCAGTGCCCGCGATCGAAGTTCGGTGCATCATGCGCCCGGTCGACTTGTCGTAGGGGATCGCCCGGTGCATCGCGCCGGTATTGTCCCAGATGACGAAATCGCCCTTCTTCCACTTGTGGCGCAGCGAATAGGCCGGTTGCGCCGCCCATTCCTGCAACCGCACCAACAGCGCGCGGCCGGCCGGGATGTCCATGCCGACGATGCGATCGGCGGTGGTGCCGACCACCAGCGACTTGCGGCCGGATTCGTGCGTCCAGACCAGCGGATGCTCCTTCTCGAGCCCGATGCCGAGCACCTTCTCGCGATGCTTCTCGGGGATGGCGTCCTCGATCGGCCGCAGGCTGGCCCTGACCGAATGCACGGCTTTCAGGCCCTCGATCTGCGCCTTCTCCTCGTCAGGCAACCCTTCGTAGGCGGCGTAAGTGCTGGCGAACTCGGTCTCGCCGCCCTTGTCGGGCGCGATGCGGCAGGACAGCAGCGTGGCGAACGGCGGCGGCAGATCGACCGAAACACCGTCCATGTGCCAGAAGAAGGTGCCCAGCACGTACTCGGGCTGCGGGTTGATCTTGGGGTCGAGCGTGACCTGATAGACGTTCTCGTCCGTGTCCTGGACGTTGAATCGGCCGGTGAGATTCTGCGTCCCGCCCATCGCTTCGGTCAGGCGGAGCTGCTCGGCGTCGGTCAGGTCGAGTTCGGGGAAGACGAGTACGGTGCGTTCTTCCACCTTGGCCCGAATCGCCGCGGCGGCTTCGGGGGTGAACAACTCGGCGCGGTCGTCCCAACTCACGCGCGAGCCTATGAATTCCTTGATGTTTTCGAACCGGATGGCCATTACATTCCTCTCGGCAAATACGCTGAACAGGTGTTCAGCGTGTCACCTAGGCGGTTCGGGCGGAAAATCAAGTACGGCGCATGCGCCCCGCGTCCGCGGCTCCGCACAGCACCACCAAAACACGAAAAGGGCCGGAAGGTTTCCCTCCCGGCCCCTTGCGGCGTGCCTTCGGATGGCTTGTGTCAGCCACCCTGGACTTGCGCCACGTCGAGCTTGAGGCCGGGGCCCATCGACGAGGACAGTGCCACCTTGCGCAGATACTTGCCCTTGGCGCCGGCCGGCTTGGCCTTGACGATCGCGTCGAGGAAAGCGTCGAAGTTGGCGCGCAGCGCGTCGTTCGAGAACGAGAGCTTGCCGAGGCCGCCATGGATGATGCCGGCCTTCTCGACGCGGAACTCGATCTGGCCGCCCTTGGCCGCCTTGACCGCCTCGGCGACGTTCGGCGTGACGGTGCCGAGCTTCGGGTTCGGCATCAGGCCTTTGGGACCCAGCACCTTGCCCAGCCGGCCGACCAGGCCCATCATGTCGGGCGTGGCGATGACGCGGCCGTAGTCGAGGTTGCCGGCCTGCATGTCTTCCAGCAGGTCCTCGGCGCCCACCTTGTCGGCACCGGCCGCCAGCGCCGCCTCGGCCTTGTCGCCGCGCGCGAACACGGCAACCTTGACGTCCTTGCCGGTACCCGAGGGCAGCGTGACCATGCCGCGGACCATCTGGTCGGCGTGGCGCGGATCGACGCCCAGGTTCAGCGCGACTTCAAGCGTCTCGTCGAACTTGGCGGACTTGAGGTCCTTGAGCGCCTGGATCGCCTCGTTGACGCCATAGAGCTTCTGGTTGTCGCCCAGCTTGGTCTCGAGGGCCTTCTGCTTCTTGGTCTGCTTCGTCATCGGATCAGCCCTCCACAACCTGCAGGCCCATGGAACGGGCGGAACCTTCGATGATCTTCGTCGCCTGCTCGATGTCGTTGGCGTTCAGATCGGCCATCTTCGCCTGCGCGATCTCGGCAAGCTGCGAGCGCTTGATGGTGCCGGCCGAGACCTTGCCCGGCTCCTTCGAGCCCGACTTGAGGTTTGCGGCCTTCTTGATGAAATAGGTCGCCGGCGGCGACTTGGTGACGAAGCTGAACGAGCGGTCCGCATAGACGGTGATCACCGTCGGCAGCGGCGTGCCCTTTTCCGTCTCCTGCGTGGCAGCGTTGAACTGCTTGCAGAATTCCATGATGTTGACGCCGCGCTGACCGAGCGCCGGGCCGATCGGCGGCGAGGGATTGGCAGAGCCCGCAGGCACCTGCAGTTTGATGTAACCTTCGATCTTCTTGGCCACGATGGGCCTCCTTTCTTCCTGTCGGACCGCCAGGGCGAATCCTCAGAGTAAGCGGTCAGGCAAGGGCCGAAGCCCTCTTCCGCAGGAACCCGGACCAAAGGCCCGGGAGCGCGCGCCGATAGCGGCAACGGGGGATGAAATCAACCCGTGTCGCCCAGCCGCCAGCAGCCCCGGCTTTCGCCGGGATGACATTACTTGCTGAGTTCGACCTGCTCGAAATCCAGTTCGACCGGCGTGGCGCGGCCGAAGATCGAGACCGAGACCTTGACGCGGTTCTTGTCGAAGTCGAGCTCTTCCACCACGCCGTTGAAGCTGGCGAAGGGGCCGTCGAGCACCTTGACCGAATCGCCGATCTCGTAATCGACCGAGACCTGATGGCGCGGCTGCGCGGCCGCCTGCTCGCGCGCACCGAAATAGCGCGCGGCCTCACGCTCGGAGATCGGCTGCGGCTTGCCGCTGGCGCCGAGGAAGCCGGTCACTTTCGCGGTGTTCTTGACGAGGTGGTATACGTCGTCGTTCATCGCCAGCTTGGCGAGAACGTAGCCGGGCATGAACTTGCGCTCGACCTGGACCTTCTTGCCGCGCTTCACCTCGGTGACGGATTCGGTCGGGACCTCCACCGCCTCGACGAAATGGGACAGTCCCAGCCGCTCGGCCTCCGAAAGGATCGAATCGCGGACCTTGTTCTCGAAGCCGGAGTAGGCGTGGATGATGTACCAGCGGGCCATTGTCGTCTTTCTTTCGAATATCAGGCGAGCGAGAGCAGCCAGCGCACGACAGCGCCGAAAAGCGAATCCACGCCCAGGAAGAACAGCGCCAGCAGCGTCATCATGATCGCCACGAAAATGCTCGTGGTCACCGTCTCCTGACGCGTCGGCCAGACGACCTTGCGCATCTCTGCCTGGACTTGGCGCATGAATTCGCCGGGGCTGGTCTTGGCCATGGCTGCCTTTCGCTTCGCAAAAATTCCTAAGGTTTCCGCCAAGGGCTCATCGCCGCCCCGGCTGCTGCCGGGAGGGGCGATTGCGTTTCCTTGTCGGAAGATGGCCAGCGATCTAGCGAGCAGCAGGGGGATTTGCAAGCCGCGCGAGAAGCGAGTGCCGCGTGGCGAAAAGCACCTGCGCTCCCGGCGGCAGCGTATCGGGGGCCTCGTCGCCGAAATACCAGAGATAATCGGCCTGCCGCGCCGGCGGAAAATCGTCGAGCCGGATCGGCTCGCCCGGTTCGCGCAGGATGCGATGCGACGGATCGACGAAATCCGGCCCGCCTTCCTTCACGTGCAGCATATGGACGCCCGGAATGGCGAAATGCGTGTTGACCAGCGCGTTGCGGCGGATGGTCGCATAGCTCGGCGCATGCTCGAACGGATTGAACCGCCAATCCGTCTTTTCGACCATCACGGCGCCAGCGACACGGGCGCCTTCGGGCAGGTAGGCGAGCGCCTTCAGGTCTTCGTCCAGTTGCCGGGCGTTCACCTGCCAGGCGTCGCAGGTTATGTCGAGCCGGATGAGGAACAGCAAGGGTGCCGCCCAGAAAAGCCAGCGCGGCGGCTGCCAGTCGATCGCCATGCAGCCGATCATCAGCGCCACCGCGACCAGCCGGTAGTCGGCATAGTCGCCGCCGCCGAAGTGGCGCGGCATGGCGATGGTGAGGACGATCAGGATCAGCGCCGCCCAACCCAGCCGCCCGTCGATCCTGCGGTGCCGCGCCGCGACGAACACCAGGAACAGGCCCAGGACGAGCGTGACGATGTCGAGCACGAACGACTGGTCGCGCATCCCCTGCAGCCAGACCAGCGCCTTGTATAGCGCCACGTCCTCGCCGTAGGACAAGCCGCCTGCGGCCTCGCTGGCAAGCAGCATCGCGATCGCGGGAAAGGCGAGCGGCCAGGTGGCGAGAACGGCGTAAACGCTCTTGCGCCGATGCCATTCGTAGCCGAACACGAGCACGCCGAGCACGCCCCAGCCCGAGGCATGGCAAAGCCATGTCGCCAGCCCGATGGCGATGAACGGCGCCCAGCGCCACGTCCGTCCGTCGAGCCTCACCCACAGCGCGAAAGCCAGCAACGCCAGCGCCAGCGACAGGCAGTAGTTGTAGAAGCCCATGACCATCGCCGGCGACCATATGAAGGTGAAGGCCAGCAGGCCGCCGATTCCGACGCGGCGGCGCAGCGTCCATTCGACGGCGACGATGCCCAGGCCGGTCAGCGCCGGGATGATCATCCCCAAGACCCTGCCCGCCGTCTCCAGGCTCATTACCTGGACCAGCGGCCAGATCAGCAGGTCGGCGCCCAGGTTGCCGCTGACCTGCCAGCGGAAGGCGTAATAGCGCGCGAGGAACGCGTCGCGGCCGCCATCGAGCATGATGTGGTAGCGCGCCAGGTGCGAAGGATAGTCGGTAAGCTGCGGCGTCGCGGCGACGATGAAAGGCATGGCCGCCAAGAGCGAGAGCAGCAGGCCCAGGCACAACCCCACGCGCGCCGGGACGCGCGGCCTGGCGTGATCGATACGGGATTCGTCCTGACGGCGCGTTATCGACTGGGATATCTGCATCGGCCTTGCCGGTTCATCACGCGGCTGCGCGGGTGCCGCTGGCAGGAGTGGAGGGACTCGAACCCCCGGCATTCGGTTTTGGAGACCGACGCTCTACCAACTGAGCTACACTCCTGCGGGCGCCGGAGCCTCTAGTGGCTGCCGACGCCGATGGCAAGGCGACTCGACGCAAAATCCTGACCGTTCCGGGGAGGATTTTTCCGCCACGTCTTGCTATAATAGACCGGTGCACGCTCCCGTTTCGCTACCGATCCTCGACCCCGACCTGCTGATGCTCGCCTATCGCAGCGGCATCTTTCCCATGGCCGACCATCGCGACGATCCCGAGATATTCTGGGTCGAGCCGCGCCGGCGCGCCATCCTGCCGCTCAACGGCTTCCACTTGTCGCGCTCGCTCGCGCGGACGCTGCGGCGCGAACGCTTCTCGGTCACGTGCAACGCCGCCTTCGCCGGCGTCATGGACGCCTGCGCCGCCCCCCGGCGCGACGACGGCGGCGAGAGCTGGATCAGCCACCGCATCGCCGCGAGCTATCAGCGCCTGCACGAACTGGGCTACGCGCATTCGCTCGAATGCTGGCAGACGGACGGGACCGGCAAGCGCAGGCTGGTCGGCGGCCTCTACGGCGTCGGCTTCGATCGGGTGTTCTGCGGCGAAAGCATGTTCAGCCGCGTGCCCGACGCGTCCAAAGTTGCGCTGGCGTGGCTGATCGCGGCGCTGCGCCGCGCCGGCGCGGAACTGCTCGACTGCCAGTTCATCACCGACCACCTCGCGTCGCTCGGCGCGGTCGAGATCAGTCAGCGGCGTTACGTCGCGCTGCTGCGCGCGGCGCAGCGGCGCTATTCGGAGGATTCGGCCGGCCTGGGCGATGGGCTCGGCGAGGGCGCGGCCGGAGCGGAGGCGATTGCAGAGGCGGAGGCCGAAGGCGCGGCGCTCGGCCTGCCCGCGGGCTTCGCCGCGCTGCTCGAAGACGCGGCGGCCGCCTCCTCCTCCCCCGGGAACTTCATCGCGCAGTCCTTAACCCAGACGTCATAAACCTGATGCTCGACGACGTTGAGCGACGGCGAGTTCCTGAACAACCAGCCCGAGAACACCTTGCGCCAGGCAAGCGGCCGGCTGGTGCCGGCGCGCTCCTCGACGAAGACCTGGACGAAGGCGCCCACTTCGGGCGGGCTTTCCCACGGCAGCGTCCGCTCGCAAGTGGCGAGGCGGACGATGACGTTGCCGACCCGGCGCGATTCGCCAGACTTCATCACCAAATCCTGCGTCTCGTTGTTGCGCTTGTTGAGCAGGCCGAGCGTGGCGACGCGATCCTTGACCGGGGTACCGAACTGGCTCTCGACCGCCGACAGACCGACCGGCGCGGCGGCGACCGCCTTGGGCACCTCGGTCGCGGCGGCCCCCGCCTCGTCACCGTCGCCGCGCTTGCACCCGGCGAGCGCGACAAGCGCCATGAGGACGAGCGCCCCGCGCATCGGGATCAGGCGTCCGGCGACCAGGCCTGGTAATCGCCCGTGGCTTGCGCGCGCCGGCCGCCCCGCTCGAGCGCGCCCTGCGGGCGATAGGCCTTGTCGGTACCGGTGGCGTTGGGGGTGTAGTCCACTTCCCAGATGCGCGGCGGCGGCAGGTGGCTTTCGGGCACGTCATCGAAGCTGCCGTGCAGCCAGCCGTGCCATTCGGCCGGCACGCGACTCGCGTCGTTGGCCCCGGCGTAGATCACCCAGCGCCGCTCGCGCCCGTCGACGTTCTTCGGCTTGCCGGCGCGGAAGTAGCGGTTGCCCTGGGCATCGGTGCCGACATGCTCGCCGCGCAGCGAACTGTCGAGCAGGGTGCCGATGGTCGCACCGTCCCACCAGGTGAAGATCTTGGAGAGAATTCCCATGGCGCCGCCGCCTAGCGGATTTCGGGGGGTCTGGGCAAGTCGCGATGCGCAATTCCCCGATGGCCCGGGGCCCGGAGCTTACCAGTCGACCTTGTCCCCCGGCCCGATCCCCAGCGCCGCCGCGCGGCCGCCGTTGAGTTCGAGCACCGCGCTGACCTTGCCCGCCGAAGGCAGCGGGGTTTCGGAATAGGGCACCGCCCGCGCGGCGATGTTGAGGATGCGGCGGTCAGTGCCGATGAAGATGATATCGAGCGGGATCACCGTGTTCTTCATCCAGAAGCTGGCAGGGCGCGGCGGGTCCATCGGGAAGATCATGCCCTCGTCCGCCCCCATCCGCGTACGGAACATGAGGCCTTTCGCCTGCTCGGCGCCGCTGCCCGCCACCTCAACGCGGAAGGCGTGGCTGCGGCCGTCGCGCGTGACCGTAAGCGGGATCACCGGCAGGCCGGATTCGGGGTGGACCGCGGATGCCTCCGCCGACGGCCTGGCTCCGCCCTCGGCCGGCCGGGTCGAGCAGGCGGTGAGCGCCAGCGCGATCGCCATGAAACCCAGCGTCCGTCGCATCACTCGTCCTCGCCGGTTTGGGCGGCCCAGTGCTCGGCCGCCTCGACGCTGGCGGCATCGACCAATTCGCGTGCGCTGTCCAGAGCGTGCCCGGCGCGCAGCATGGCGGCGATCTGCTTCTCGCGCGCGGGGCGGTCCGCCGGCCCGGCGCCGAAAGGGCCGAAGCGGCGCTTGCGCACCATGGCCAGCGCGGCGCGCCGACGCGCGCCCTCCCCGGGACGGACCTGCGCGCGGATGTCCTCGCCGATGCCGGCCGCGCCGAGCGCCTGCGCCACCCGCGCCTGGCCATAGCCGCGGCGCAGCAGGCTGCCCGCTCTGGCGCGCGCGTAAGCCGCATCGTCGATATAGCCCGCCGCGACGAAACGCTCGGCCAGCGCCGCAACCGGGGGCTCGCCCTCCCCTTCCCAGCCGCGCTCACGCAGCTTGCGGGCGAGGTAGCCCTCCAGCTTCGCGCGGCTCGTGGCGAAGCGTGCGACATAGGCCAGCGCCAGCTCCTCGAGCCGCGCCGAATCGAGCGGCCTGGCGGGGTGACGCCGCCGGCTGTCGGGGGGTTGTGGCAACATTGCCCTATTCGTGCCACAGTCGGATCGGAATGGAAAAGCCCGCGAACGAAGAGGGATTTGCTATGCCCGGATCGATCGTTTCCGGTATAGGGCACCCAGACGCCGATACAAATCTTGTAACAACAACGGGTTATCGCACATGACCGACACCGCCACGCTGGTGCCGACGGCCAACGACACGCTCATTCCGACTGCCAACGAAGACGATCTGCCGCGCCGCTACGCCGATTTCGCCAACTTCTGCGAAGCGCTGGACTATGCCGCGCAGGGCAAGCGCGGGTTCAATTTCCACGATCCGCGCGGGGCGCTGATCCGTCCCTACCCGTTCTCCGAACTGCGCCAGGACGCGCTGGCGATGGCCTATCGCCTCGTCGCGCACGGGGTGAAGCCGGGAGACCGCATTGCCCTGATCGCCGAGACCGGCCCGCACTTCGCGGCGCTGTTCTGCGGCGTGGTATATGCCGGCGCCTGGCCCGTGCCGCTGCCCCTGCCGACCAGCTTCGGCGGCAAGGAGAACTATATCGAGCAGATCGCCGTCCAGATGGCGAGCGCCCAGCCAAAAATCCTGCTCTTCCCCGGCGAGTTGGACGGCATGGCGCGCGCCGCGGCCGAGCGGCAGGGCTGCGAAGGGCTCGCCTGGGAAGCCTTCGCCGAAGAGCCGGCCCCGGAGGCCGAACTGCCGACGCCCAAGCCCGACGACATCTGCTTCCTGCAGTATTCGAGCGGCTCCACCCGCTTCCCGCACGGCGTCGCGGTGACGCACCGCTCGCTGCTCGCGAACCTGGCCGGCCACGGCCACGGGATGGAGATCAGGCCGGCCGACCGCTGCGTCTCGTGGCTGCCGTGGTACCACGACATGGG
>JBAYPJ010000023.1:0-43594 GCA_041677785.1 Novosphingobium sp.
ATCTGCTGCTGCACCGCCGCGGTGGTCGCCTTGCCCAGCGTCGTCATCGCCACGACCGCGCCCACACCGATGACGATGCCCAGCACCGTCAGGAACGAGCGCAGCACGTGCCGCCGGATCGAGCGCAGCGCGAGGAAGAAGATCGTCCCCAGCATCAGGCGCCGACCTTTGCGCCATCGCGCTGTTCGATGGCGTCGACGAGGCCGTCCTTGAAGTGGACGATGGTGCGGGCGAAGTCCGCCATCTCGGGCTCGTGCGTGACCATCAGCACGGTGATGCCGGAATCGCGGTTGAGGCTGCTGAGGAACTGCATGATCTCGATCGACCGCTCGCTGTCGAGATTGCCGGTGGGCTCGTCGGCCAGCAGGACCTCGGGGTTGGTGACGATGGCGCGGGCGATGGCGACGCGCTGCTGCTGGCCGCCGGAAAGCTCGGCCGGGGTGTGGTCCCACCATTCCGCCAGCCCGACCTTGTCGAGCGCCGCCATCGCCGCGTCGCGCCGCGCCTGCTTCTCGTCGCCGCGATAGAGCAGCGGCAGCTCGACGTTTTCCAGCGCCGAGGTCCGCGCCAGCAGGTTGAACCCCTGGAACACGAAGCCGAGATACTTGCGCCGCAGCAGCGCGCGCTGGTCGCGATCGAGCGTCTCGACGCGGTGGCCCTTGAACCGGAAACTGCCCGCGGTCGGCACGTCGAGGCAGCCGAGGATGTTCATGCACGTCGATTTGCCCGAGCCCGAGGGCCCCATCACCGCGACGAAATCGCCTTCCATGATATCGAGGTCGATGCCCTTCAGCGCCTGGAACGCGGTCGCGCCTTCGCCATAGACCTTGGTGACGCCGCGCAGGGCGATGAGGGGGGCCTCGCCGGGCCGTGCGTCAGCCACCGCGGCCTCCACGCTCGCCTCCGCCCTGGCGCTGCCGCTGGCCGCGGTTCGAGCCCGAGGCGTCGCCCGATCCCGCAAGCTGGCCGGTGATCACCTTCATGCCCGGCTTCAGCTCGCCCGAGACCACTTCCGTTTGCGTGCCGTCGGTATCGCCGGTGACGATCTGGACGGCCTTTGTCTTGCCGTCCTGGCCTAGCACATAGACCGTCTGCGTCGCCCCGCGCGTCATCGTGACGCTGCGGTCGGCGCGATTGCCGCGGCGCGGGCGGGAGGTGATCACGCCGGCAATGCCGCTGGACTGCGCCTGGCCGCCTTGCGCCTGCGTCTGCGGGGTGAAGCGCAGCGCCGCATTGGGCACGAGCAGGACGTTCTGCTTGTCGGCGGTGATGATGTCGGCAGTCGCGGTCATGCCCGGGCGGAGCTGCTGGTCGCGGTTGGCGACCGAGAGATCGGCCGCGTAGGAGACGACCTGCCCCGTGCTCGACGTGCCCGAGGTCGACGAGGAGGAACTGGCGTTCTGCGCCGTCAGGTTCGAGCCGATCTCTACGCGCGTGATCTGTGCCGGGAAGGTCTTGCCGGGGAAGGCATCGACCGTGAAGGTCGCATTCTGCCCCTGCTTGACCGCGCCGACGTCGGCCTCGTCGATCGCCACTTCCAGCTTCATCGTCGTCAGGTCCTCGGCGATGACGAAAAGGGTGGGCGTGTTGAACGAGGCGGCCACCGTCTGGCCCGGATCGACTTGCCGCGCCAGCACCACGCCGGAGACGGGCGAACGGATCACCGCGCGGGCGCGCTGGGTCTGGGTCTGCGCCAGCGACGCCTGGCTGGCGACGACGTTGGCTTCCGAGACCTTGAGCGCCGCGGCCGCGCGCTGCGCGTTGGCCCGGCCGGCCTGCAGCTCCGTCGCGGACGGCACCCGGCCGGCCGACAGGCGATGGACTTCCTCCAGGCGCGCAAGCTGTGCCTGCGCCTCGGCCACGGTGGCGCGCGCCTGCGCGACCTGCGCCTGGTTGGCGGCAAGCTGCGCCCGGTTCTGGCGGATCTGATCGTCGAGCTGCTCGGGGTCGATCTCGGCCAGCGCCTGGCCGGCGGTGACGCGGTCGTTGACGTCGACCAGCACGCGCACGACGAGGCCGGAAAGCTGCGAGCCCACCGTCACCTGGTTGGTTGGCGCGAGCTTGCCGGTGGCCGAGACGGTCGTGACCAGCCTGCCGCGCTCGACCGGTCCGGTCGCGTACCTGGGCTGGTCCGATCCGCCCAGATAGCGCACCGCCAGCACGATGAGCACCAGCACGGCAAGCCCCGCGCCGCCCCACCTGGCATAGCGCCGCCAGGCGGGCTGCGGCTTCACGCCGAGGAATTCGTCGAGATTGTCGTCAGCCATGATCGGTGGTCCCAGGGGCAGGTGTAGGCGGAGCGGTGGGCGTCACCGACGAATCCCAGCCGCCGCCGAGCGCGGCATAGAGCGCGATGAGCGCCGTCGCCTTGTCGGAGCGCGCCCGGACGAGTCCGTCGCGCGCAGAGATCAGCGCGGCTTCCTGCGCGTTCAACGTGGTGAAATCGGTAAGCCCCGCGCGGTACTGGCTGCGCGCCATGATCGCCGAGGCGTTGGCGGCGTTGTGGGCTATCGTGAACTGCCGTTCGCGTTCCTGCGCCGATTGCAGCGCGACGATTGCGTTCTCGATGTCCTCCATAGCCGTCAGTACCGACGACTTGTAGGCAGCGAAAGCGCCTTCCGCGGCCGCGCGGTTCGATCGGACCTGGGCCTCCAGCCGCCCGCCGTTGAAGATCGCCTGGCTCAGCCCGGCGAACAGGCTGCCGGTGATCGTCTCGAACAGGCTGCCGATGCTGCTGGCGCGGGTGTCGAGGCCGCCGCTGAGGTTGAGCGCGGGGAAAAGCTGCGCCTTGGCAACGCCGATCCGCGCCGTGGCGGCGGCCAGATCCCGCTCGGCCGCGCGCACGTCGGGCCGCTGGCGCAGCACGTTGACGGGGATGCCGACGCCGACGCTTTCCGGCCCCGTGGGGATCGGCCGGACCGGTGCCATGAGCTGCTTGAGCGCGCCCGGCGCCTGTCCGGTCAGCACGCCGATGCGCGATACCGCCGCGTTGTACTGCTGTTCGATCGTCGGAATGCCCGCCGCGGTCTGCGCCCGGCTGGCGCGCGCCTGCTCGACATCGACCGAAGAGACCAGCCCGGCCTGCACGCGGAACTGCGCGATCTCCAGATTGTCGTTCTGGATGGCCAGGTTGTCGCGGGCGTTGCGGAGCTGCGCCTGGTAGACCCGCGCCAGCACATAGTTGCGCGCGACCTCGCTCTCCACCGAAAGCAGCATCGTCGCATAGTCGAAGCCGGCGGCTTCGTATTGGGCGCGGCTGGCCTCGACGTTGCGCCGCACGCCGCCGAACAGGTCCACCTGGTAGCTGGCGTCGAGCCCCAGCGAGAAGTTGCTGTTCCCGCCGCTGGTGGTGGTCACGCTGCCGTCGGGCAGCGTGACGGTAGTGCCGCCGCCGCGCAGGCTCTCGGTGCGGCTGTAGCCGCCCGATCCGGACAGCGTCGGCAGCAGGTCGGACCGGCTGCCCACCAGCGCCTCGCGCGCCTGCCGCAGCCGCGCCACCGCCTGGGCCACATCCAGATTCGCCGCCGCGGCCTGCTCGACGAGCTGGCCAAGCACGGGATCGTCGAAATTGCGCCACCAGCGCGTCAGGTCCTCGGCCGTGGGCGGCGCGGTGACCGACCAACTGTCCGGAACGCCGAGTTCGGCGGCGCTTCGGGGGCGATAGTCGGGACCCACGCTGCAGGCCGACAGGAGCGCGCTGGCGAGCAGGATGGCGTGTGCGGGCTTCATTATGCGTGGGATGGCTTTCGTATGCTTCGGCGTCCAGTCGCAATCTGTCGTAAAATGTACACTCGCATCTCGGGGACGATAAACGCCGCTGCGGCGCTACGGTTGTCGGGAGCGGCGCTTCCATCGCGGTGGAACAGGGCTTAGGAGATATTCAACAGCAGGAGAACAACGATGAAGGCAGCGGTGCTGCGCGAGGTCGGGCGGGCGCTTACGGTCGAAGACGTCGCGATCGGCAAGCCCGGCCCGCGCGAGGTCCTTATCCGCACGGTGGCCACGGGGGTCTGCCATTCGGACCTGCATTTCCTCGAAGGCAGCTATCCGACCCCGCTGCCGACCGTGCTGGGCCACGAAAGCGCGGGCGTGGTCGAGGCGGTGGGCTCGGCGGTCTCGCGGCTCAAGGTCGGGGATCACGTCGTCACCTGCCTATCCGCCTTCTGCGGCCACTGCGACCACTGCCTGACCGGGCACCTCAGCCGCTGCGCCTCGCCCGAAGTGCAGCGTCCGGACGATACCGAGCCGCGGCTGGGCGCGGCGGGAGCGCCGATGGCGCAGTTCCTCAATGTATCGGCCTTCGCGGAACAGATGCTGGTGCACGAGAACGCCTGCGTCGCGATCCGGCCCGACATGCCGCTCGACCGGGCGGCGCTGCTCGGCTGCGCCGTCGTCACCGGCTTCGGCGCGGTCACGCGCACCGCCGGCGTCCGCCCGGGCGAAAACGTGGTGGTGATCGGCTGCGGCGGCGTCGGTCTCTCGGCGGTCAACGCCGCGGCGATCGCCGGCGCCGGGCGGATCATCGCGGTGGACCGGTCGCCCGCCAAGGAGGCGCTGGCGCGCAGTTTCGGCGCCACCGATTTCGTCGATGCGTCGGGCGTCGACCCGGTCAAGGGGGTGCGCGATCTGGTGCGCGGCGGCGTGCATCACGCGATCGAGGCGGTCGGCCTCGCCGTCACGGCCGAGCAGGCGTTCGCCATGCTGGCGCGCGGCGGCGTCGCGACGATCGTCGGCATGATCCCGGTCGGCCAGAAAATATCGGTCCCCGGCGCGCAGTTCCTGGGGGAGAGGTCGATTCGCGGCTCGATGATGGGGTCGAATGTCTTTCCCATCGACGTGCCGCGGCTGGTCGAGTTCTACCTGGCCGGAAAGCTCCATCTCGATAAGCTGATCGCGCGCCGCATTCCGCTCGAGCAGGTCAACGAGGCTTTCGCCGAGATGAAGAACGGGGCGATCGCGCGCTCGGTCGTCATGTTCGACCGATAGCCTGCCCGGCGGCCCGGCCGCTCGCCCAGGCCCACTGGAAGTTGTAGCCGCCGAGCCAGCCGGTGACGTCGACCGCCTCGCCGATCGCGTAGAGCCCCGGCACGCGCGCCGCTTCCATGGTGCGGGAGGAAAGCCCGGCCGTGGCGATGCCGCCTGCGGTCACTTCCGCCTTGGCGAAGCCTTCGGTCCCGGTGGGCGTGAACTGCCAGTCGCGCAGGCGCTCTTCGGCCGCGCGCAGGGCCTTGTCGGGCAGGTTCGCCAGTTCCGTCGCAAGGCCCAGCCTTTCGGCCAGCGCACCGGCGAGGCGATCGGGAAAGTGGCGGCCCAGCGCGGCCTGAAGATGCGCGCGGGGATGGGCGCGCTTTTCCGCGAGCAGCCAGCCGGCGGCCGCGTCGGGCAGGAAGTTCACGCCGATCGGCGTGCGATGCTGCCAGTACGACGATATCTGCAGCATGGCCGGGCCGGACAATCCGCGGTGAGTAAACAGCGCCGCCTCGCGGAACCGGGTCTTGTTCCAGCGCACCTCGACTTCGGTGGAAACGCCCGAAAGCTCGCGGAACAGCGCCTCGTCGGGGCCCAGCGTGAGGGGCACCAGCGCCGGGCGCGGCTGGACGATCGCCAGGCCGAAGCGGCGCGCGACGTCGTAGGCGAAGCCGGTGGCGCCGAGTTTGGGGATTGCCGGGCCGCCGGTGGCGAGGACGAGCGCGGGCGCGCTGTATTCCCGGCCGTCCCGGCTCACGCGGAATAGCCCGCCGCCATGCTCCACGCCGCTCACCGGATGGCCGGGCAGGAGCATGACGCCGGCGCGCTCGCACTCCGCGACCAGCATGGCGACGATCTGCCGCGCGGAGCCGTCGCAGAAAAGCTGGCCCAGCGTCTTTTCGTGCCAGGCGATGCCGTGGCGGTCCACCAGCGCGATGAAATCCTGCGGCGTGTAGCGGCCCAGCGCCGATTTGGCGAAGTGGGGATTGCCCGACAGGTAGCGATCGGCGGCCGTGTGGACGTTGGTGAAGTTGCACCGCCCGCCGCCCGAGATCAGGATCTTCCTGCCCGGCGCGTCGGCATGGTCGATCAGCAGCACCCGCTTGCCGAGCTGGCCCGCGGTCGCCGCGCACATCATGCCCGCCGCGCCCGCGCCCAGGACGATGGCGTCGAAGGTCAACGCGTCGCTCACCGGCCCGCGATGCCGGCGGCGATTTGGCGGCCGGACGGCGGCTTGAGTTCGGAGAGGCGCGGCATCGCCGGCCGCCTAGGCGCTTCGCCGGGCGCGTTCAAGGCGGACTTGCGGGCTGGCGGGGAAGGGCTAGGTTCGCCGAACCACAGGAGAGGGGATGCAAGCCGCATGTTCGTGAAGTTCACCAGCGCCGACCGCGTCGCCACGGCGGTCAACGCCTCGCAGGTCACGTTCATTTCCTCGGTCAGCGAGGGCACCCGCATCCGTTTCGGCGAGGGCCGCAGCGTGACCGTGGTTGAGCCGATGGATGAGGTGATCGACCGGCTCAACCGGACGATGTCGTTCCCCGAAGTATAGTGTCCGCTTGCCTCTGCCGGTTGCGGGGCGTGCCGGGCGGCGATGGTTTCGTCGGATCAGGCGTCGTTCCCGATTGACGTGAGCCACAGTGTATCGCATCAGCCCGCGCGCCGCCGCGCGGACTGTGGGGAAGATACTGTGGGGAGATATCGTGTGCCGTCAGCCTTTGGTCGCAACGTTCTGACGCTTGCCTTCGCCGCGCTGGCCCTGGCCGGCTGTCAGCGTAGCGCCCATCCGATCGAGGAGGCGATGGTCGCGGGCGGCGACGAGTGGCCGAGCTGGGGGCGCACCGGCCACGAGACGCATTACTCCCCGCTCGACGAGATCGACGCCGGCAATGTCGCCGACCTCAATCTCGCCTGGCACTTCGACCTCGAACCCGGCTTCACGCCCAGCACGCCGCTGATGGCTGAAGGCAAAGTGTTCCTGACCACCGGGCATTCGCACATCCGCGCGCTCGATGCGGTCAGCGGCAAGCAGCTTTGGGAATACGACGGCGGCACGCGCCAGCGCGCGACCTCGCCGATGGACCTGAGCTGGGGCAACAAGGGCATCGCCTATTCCGACGGTCGCGTGTTCCTCGGCACCAGCGACGGCTACGTCGTCGCGCTCGACGCCGCGACCGGCAAGGAAGCATGGAAAGTACAGGACTTCGCCGAGGACGAGCCGCGCACGATGAACGGCGCCCCGCGCGTGTTCGGCGGCAAGGTCATCATCGGTCACGGCGGCGCCGACATCACGCCGCTGGTCGGCTACGTCTCGGCCTACGACGCCAGGACCGGCAAGCTCGCCTGGCGCTTCAACACCGTGCCCGGCGGCCCGGAGCAGCCGGCGACCAGCCGGGCCGAGCAGGTCATGCGCCCCACCTGGCCCGGCGGCTGGACCAACCCCGACGGCACGCGCCGCGGCGGCGGCGGCACCATGTGGAACGCGTTCAGTTACGATCCGGACCTGAATCTCATCTACCTCGGCGTCGGCAACGGCTTCCCCTACAACCAGAACAAGCGCAGCCCCGAGGGCGGCGACAACCTGTTCCTCGCCTCGATCGTCGCGGTGAAGGCGGACACGGGTGAATACGTCTGGCACTACCAGGTCTGCCCCGGCGAGCAGTGGGACTGCACCGCCACCACCGACATGACGCTGGCCGAAATGGAAATCGACGGCAAGCGGCGCAAGGTGCTGATGCAGGCACCGAAGAACGGCTTTTTCTACGTGCTCGACCGCAAGACCGGGGAGTTTCTCTCGGCCGAGAAGATCGCCAAGGTCACCTGGGCCGAGAAGATCGATCCCAAGAGCGGCCGCCCGGTCGAGAATCCCGGCATTCGCTATGCCGGCAAGCCGGGCCTGTTCGAGATGTGGCCGGGGCCGACGGGCGCGCATTCGTGGCAGCCGCAGGCCTACAGCCCGCTGACCGGGCTGGTCTATATCCCGGTGATCGAGCAGGGCGCCGTAATCGGCGACGTGGCGCCGGACGCGACCGGCATGATCGCCAACATGGGCGTCACGCTGATCCCCGAGGCCGATCTCAAGGGCGGGGCGCACGCCTTCCTGCGGGCCTGGAATCCGGTGACGCAGAAGCTGGCCTGGGAGAAGGAACTGCCCGGTTCCTGGCCGGCGGGCGTGATGGCCAGCGCGGGCGGCCTGGTCTTCCAGGGGCGCATGGACGGCAAGTTCGTCGCCTATGATGCGAAGACCGGCGCCGAGGTCTGGGCGTTCGATGCGCAGGCGCCGATCGTCGGCGCGCCGATCACCTATCGAGTGAACGGCAGGCAGTACGTGACGGTGATCACCGGCGCCGGCGGGCAGGGATCGGGCATGCAGACGCTGGGCAACCAGGAGCTTGACACCGACTATCGCCTGCCCCGCCGCGTGCTCACATTCGCACTGGACGGCACCGACACATTGCCGCCGCTCGACCGAACGGCGCCCCAGCCGCCCGCCGATCCGACCTTCAAGCCAGATCTGGCGCGGGCCCAGGCCGGCGCGATGCTGTTCGGCACGCGATCGTGCATGGTCTGCCACGGCTGGAACGCCGTGGCCGCCGGCGCGGCGCCCGATCTCAGGCTTTCGCCGATGATCGTCGATGCGGCGACTTTCCGCACGGTGGTCAAGGACGGCGGCCTCAAGCTCAACGGCATGCCGCAGTTCGCCGAGTTGACCGATGCGGAGCTGGAGACGATGCGTTTCTACCTGCGGTCGCGGGCGCAGGCCTACCCGGCCGAGCGCGAGGCGCTGATCGCCCGGCGGCAGGCGGCCGGACCATCGAGCGCCAGGGCGGCGGATTTCGCCGGCAAGTGGAACGTGGTCATCCAGACGCCGGTGGGGCAGACCCGCGCGGTGATCGACCTCAGCGCCGATGGCGAGAAGCTGGCGGGCAAGGTCACGGCCGACGAGGGGAGCGTCGCGGTTGCCGGCAAGGTGGAGAACGGCCGGGCGAAGTTCTCGGGCCGGGCGAGCATGCCGATGCCGATCACCGTCAGCTACGATCTGGCGCTGAAGGACGGCAAGCTGACCGGCGACAACGCGAATGGGCCTTTCGGCACGTTCGCCATCTCCGGCACCAGGGCGCCCTGACTCCCGATACCGAGTCGCACGATCCTGCTCCGCTAGCCGGCGACGCTTTCCGGCCGCTTGTCCATTACGTGTTGGCACGTATCGGCAACCATATGTCGTGGAATGCGAAGCGCGATCCCGCCTGCCTTGCTAGGCAGGCTCCGCCCGGTATCGTGCCGGGGGGCGAAAAGGGGCTCTCGAATGTCGTTCGGTATCTGCCTTCCAGAAGTTCCTGGAAGGTGTGACGCGCCTGTGCGGATGCATGGGCCGCGGTTCCTGCCGGGCTGCCTCGTTTCGTCGCACGACCGTGGCGAGCCCTTGTCCATCGCCCGGTCCCGGCTGGAGAGCGCGCGAGCCTGACATGTACGATCTTGTTTTCACCATCGATCAGGACGTGAAGCGCCGCGCTTCGGTGTCGTTCTTCCTCAACAACCACGGCATCTTCGCCGAGCCTTTCGAGAACATCGGCGAATTCGTCGACTGCTGGCCCAAAACGGGCGTCGTGCTCGTCCACGACGATGACAAGGCGGTCGCTTCGCTGATGCACGAGATCTGCAGCCGCCATACCTGGCTGCCGGTGGTGGCCTATTCCGAAGATCCCGCGCCGTCGCGGATCGTCGAGTCGGTGCTCGACGGCGCGGTCGGCTATGCGGCGTGGCCGGGCAGTGGCGATGCGCTGATCGCGGCCATCCGCAGCGCCGGCAAGCGTTCGGGCGCGATCGCCGCCGGTTCGCGCAAGACCATGGCGCTCAGCCGGATCGAGAAGCTGTCCAAGCGCGAGCGCGAGATCCTGGCCGGCATGGTCGAGGGGCTGAGCAACCGGCTGATCGGCAAGGAGCTTCAGATCAGCCCGCGGACGGTGGAACTCCACCGCGCCAACCTGCTCAGCAAGCTTGGCGCGCGCCACAGCGCCGAGGCGATCCGTCTGGCGATCGAGGCCTCGCTGCCGAGCTTCGTGCCGGCGCTCCTGTCCGACGCGGCCTGAATTCGGCCGTGTGATCGACGCAGAAAGATCCGGGGCGGCGCAGGCCGGCCCGGGTCTTTCTGCGTCGGGGTGACGCGCGGCGCGCAAACGCCATCGGCCCGCGCTCAGTTGAGGCGGCCGGGGTCGCTTGCGATCAGTTCGTGCAGCCGCGTGCGCAGCGTCTCGAGGCCCATCTCGGACAGGGCGCGCTGCGGACAGTCCGCCTGCAGCAGCGCGGCGAGGGAGCGCTGCATCTGGGCGATCATGTCGATGGCCTGCAGTTCCTGCATATGCTCCCCCACCACCGCGGGATTGGCGCAGAGCGTCGTGCCCAGCATCTCTATGTCGAGGCTGAGATCCAGCAGCACGTCGGCCACCGCCCGCAAGTGGGGTCTGGGCTCGGCGGCGATCATGCGGCCTGCGCCAGCTCGTCGACATCGGCGTTGAGCGCCTGGAGGTTGAGCACCATCACCATCTGCTCGTCGATCGCCGCCAGCCCTTCGAGGAAGGGGACGACGCCGTCCTGCGCCATCGACGGCGGCGGCTGGAGCGTCTCGGTGGGAACGGTGACGATGTCGCTGACCGAATCGACGATCAGCCCGCGCGCCTGGCCGGCGTACTGCGTGACGATGATCGCGTGGCGGGGCGTCGCCTCGGTCGGCTCCCAGCCCAGGCGCGCCGCCAGGTCGACGACGGGAAGCACCGTGCCGCGCAGGTTGACCACGCCGGCGACATAGGCGGGCACGCGGGGCAGACGTGCCGTGGGCGACCAGGCGCGGATCTCGCGGATGGCCATGATGTCGATGCCGAAGATCTGGTCCGCCACTTCGAAGGTGATGAGTTCGCGGTGCATGGGGCCTGCTCCTGTCTTGACGTCAGTGGGAGACGCGGCGCACGGCCGCGATGAGCTTGTCGGTATCGAACGGCTTGACGATCCAGCCGGTGGCGCCGGCGGCGCGGGCGCGGGCCTTCTTCTCTTCCGAGCTTTCGGTGGTGAGCACCAGGATCGGCCGGTCGCGATGGCGGCTGCCGCCGCGCAGCCGCTCGATCAGGCCGAAGCCGTCGAGCCGCGGCATGTTGATGTCGGTGATGACGACGTCGGCCTCGTGCGTGGCTAGCCATTCGAGCGCGGCGATGCCGTCCTCGGCCTGCACGACGTCGAAGCCGTTGGTGGTCAACGCGTGGTTCAGCAGCGCGCGCATGCTCGCGCTGTCGTCCACCGTCAGTATCCGCGTCGTATCGGTCATTGGGTCTGCCCTCGCTTTCCTTAAAACAGTTCGACGTCGCCCGAGGCGACCGGCGGCCTTGCGACCGGCTTTTCCTGGGGCGCCAGCTGCGCGTCGACGGCGCGGCAGCGGACCTGGCCTAGCGCGGGCCGGAAATCGACGCGCCGGGCGGACACGCCGCCCAGGTCGAAACGCATCAGCGCGATCCGTTCGCTCTCCAGGAACGAGCGCGCGAACTCGGCGTTGGCGGTGCCGATCGCCTGCATGCCCGTGCGCAGGTTGGCCCCGCCATAGAGATGCGCCTTTATCCGCGTCTTGATCGCGCCCCAGGCGAGCATCTCGTTGATCAGCATTTCCATCAGGTAGACGCCGTAGTGCACGTCCACCGCGCCGCCGCCGCCGTGACTGGCGGGCGGCTCGGCCAGCAGAAAATGGTTCATCCCGCCCACCTCGGCGACGGGATCGAACAGGCAGGCGGCGACGCAGCTGCCGAGCACGGTGCCGAGTTCGACCCTTGGGTCGGTGCTGACGCGCACTTCGCCCTGCATCACCGACACACGGATGGCGGCGGTGGCGCGGCGGGGCGCTCCGGGTAAGCCGGTCATGGCGTTCATGCGGCTTTCCCCAGCGCGTACTGCGCGATGTCGCCGAGCGGGGCGACCACGCCGGCGGCGCCGAGCGAGATCGCCGCGCGCGGCATGCCGAAGACGGTGCAGGTGGCTTCGTCCTGCGCGATGGTCGGGGCGCCGGCCTGCGCCATCGCCAGCAGGCCGCGCGCGCCGTCGCTGCCCATGCCGGTCAGCAGCACGCCCACCGCGCGCGGGCCGACGGCCTGGGCGACCGAGCCGAACAGCATGTCGACGCTGGGCAGGTGGCCGGACACCGGATTGCCCGGCCGCAGCCGCGCGTAATACTTGCCCGGCACGCCGCCGACGGTGAGGTGCCGCTCGTCGCCGGGCGCGAGGTAGCAGTGGCCCGGCCGCAGCGGCATGTCGGGCTCCGCCAGCGTGACGGTGGCCGGCGAGCTTGCGTCCAGCGTCTTGGCGATCGCCTGGGCGAAGCGCGGGTTGACGTGCTGGACGATCACCGTCGGCGGGCAGTCGGCGGGGAAGCTGGCCAGCACCGTCTGCAGCGCCTCGACGCCGCCGGTCGAAGAGCCGATGGCGATGATCTCGGGCTTGTGCGCGCGGATCGCCGATCCGGTGCGGACCGCGGCCGAAGCCGCCGGGCTGGGCGCGCCGGGCGCGCGCCGCTCGAACCTGACCTGCGCCGCTTGGCGAATCAGGTCGCCCAGCTTGGTCGGACCGCCCGAGCGCAGCGCGGCGTCGAGGTCGGCCTTGGCGTAGCAGTCGATCGCCCCCAGCGTCAGCGCCCGCGCGGTGGTTTCCGCGCCCTGCTGGGTCGAACCCGAGACGATGATCACCGGCGTCGGCCGCAGGGTCATGATCTTCTCGAGGAAATCCAGTCCGTTCATGCCCGGCATCTCGATGTCGAGCGTGACCACGTCGGGATTGTGCAGCTTGATCAGTTCGCGCCCTTCGGCGGCGTCGCCGGCCGCGCCGACGACGGTGATGCCGGGCTCGGCCGAAAGACATGCGGCCAGGATCGCGCGCATGGTCGGCGAATCATCGACGATCAGAACCCGGATGCTCATGCTGCGCTCCTGCAATAGATGGTGGGACCGGCCGGCCGGAGCTGCGCCGAGGCGGGGCCGGTGACGCGCTCGCTGTGGCCGATGTAGAGAAAGCCCCCGGGGGCCAGCGCCTGGGCAAAGCGGGCGACCAGCCGTTCCTTGGTCGGGGTGTCGAAATAGATCATCACGTTGCGGCAGAAGATGATGTCGAACCGCCCCTTCATCGGCCATTGCCCGTGAAGGTTGAGCGTGCGGAAGCGCACGAGGTCGCGGGCGGTGTCGGACAGCGTCGCCATGCCGTTCTTCTCGCTGGTCCAGGCCTTGCGCAGCGCGGCCGGAACGGGCTCCAGGTCGGCGGCGGGGTAGGTCGCGGCCGCGGCTTTCGCCAGCGCGTGCTGGGCGATGTCGCTGGCCAGCATCCGCAGGTTCATGCCCGCCAGCCGCCGGCCCGGCGCGGCGTCCTCGCCCAGCAGCGTCATGGCGATCGACCAGGTTTCCTCGCCGCTCGAACAGCCGGCCGACCACAGCCGCACCGGCTGCCCGTCCTGCAGCCGCCGCAGCAGCGCGGGGCGCGCCTCGCGGGCGAAGTGTTCGAAGTGGTGCGGCTCGCGGTAGAAGAAGGTGTGGTTCGTCGTCAGCGCGCCGACCGCGCGGGTCTGCTCGGCGGGATCGTTCCGGATCAGCTCGATATAGGCCGAGAAGGTGCCGCAGCCGGATGCGCGCACCAGCGGCGCCCAGCGCGAATAGACCAGCATCGCCTTGCCTTCCTCCAGCACGATGCCGGCGTTGGCGTAGGCGATCTGGGAAACGGCGCGGAAATCGGCGGAGCTGTAGACGTCGGGGCTGATCCCCGGCATCGGCTCCGCCAGCGCGGTGGCCAGGGTCATGCGGCCTGCCTTTCCGGCTCGCCCATGGCGCCGCCGACGAGGCCGTCGACGTCGAGGATCAGCGCGACCTGGCCGTTGCCCAGGATGGTGGCGCCGGCCACGCCGTCGACCGCGCGGAAATGCGTGTCGAGGCTCTTGATGACGAATTGGCGCTGGTCGCAGATGTCGTCGACCAGCAGCGCGGCCTGGCCGGCGGACTCGGTGTCGACGACGATGAGCACGCCGTTGTCGGATTCGCGCGAGGGCCCGCTGGCGCCGATGACGTCGCGCACCGAGATCACCGGGATGAAGCGGCCGCGCATGTTGAACATCGAGCGCTGGCCCAGGCCCTGGAGTTCGCCGGCCTTGGGCCGAAGGCATTCGACCACGTGCGCCAGCGGCACGACCATCGATTCGTTGGCGACGCTAACGATCATGCCGTCCGAGATGGCGAGCGTCAGCGGCAGGGTGAGGGTGAAGGTGGTGCCCTTGCCCTCTTCCGATTCGATGGTGATGCGCCCGCCCAGGTCCTTCACGTTCTGGCGCACCACGTCCATGCCGACGCCGCGGCCGGACACGCTGGTGATGCTGGCGGCGGTGGAGAAGCCGGGCGCGAAGATCAGGTTGTCGATCTCCTCGGGCGAAAGCTGCGCGTCGGGGGAGAGCAGGCCCTTCTCGACGGCCTTGGCGAAGACGCGGGTACGGTCGATGCCCTTGCCGTCGTCGGCGATCTTGATGAGGATCCGGCCGGAGCGGTGCTCGGCCGACAGGGTCAGCGTGCCGTCGGCCTGCTTGCCCGCGGCCAGGCGTTCCTCGGCGGGTTCGATGCCGTGGTCGACGGCGTTGCGGATGAGGTGCGTCAGCGGCTCGCCGAGGCGCTCGATGACGGTCTTGTCCAGCTCGGTCGCCTCGCCGATCAGTTCGAGGCGGACGTGCTTGCCCGTTGACGAGGCCAGCTCGCGCAGGATACGCGGCACGCGGCTGAATACCGTGCCGATCGGCTGGGCGCGGATCGACATGGCGCTTTCCTGGATGTCGCGCGTCAGCGTTTCGAGCAGGGTCAGTTCCTCGTTGGCGGTGACGCCCTCGTTCGACAGGCGCTGGGCCATCATCGCCTGCGCGATGACCAGTTCGCCGACCGAATCGATCAGCCGGTCGAGCTTGGCGAGGTCGATGCGGATCGACTGCCCGCCGTTGCCGGCGGCAACCGCAGCCGCTGCCGCAGCGGCTGTGGCGGGGGCGCCGGCCGCAGGCGCGACGGCGGCGGGCGCGGGCGCGCTTTGCGGAGCTGCCGCGACCGGCGCGACCGGCGCGGGCGCCGCGACGGCCACCGGAACAGGCGCAGGCGCCGGTGCCGGCGCGAACGCCGGCGCGGGAATGGCCTGCGCCGGGGCGCTGATCATCGGCGGCGGCATTTCCGCCGCTTCGCCGAAGATGAGGCTGCAATCGTCGCCGACGAAGTCGAAGATCTCGCGCACGGCGTCCTGGCTGACGCCGCCGGGCAGCCGGAAGCTCCAGCCGAGATAGCCCTGGCAGGGGTCCAGCGTGTCGAGCGGCGGCAGCTTGGACACGTCGCACATGACGCACTCGCCGCCCAGGCCGACGATCTCGCGCAGCAGCAGCAGCGGCTCGCCGCCGTTGAGCATGGCGCCCGCGTGCGGGCGCAGGTGGACATGGAACGAGGTCTCCGCCTCCGGCTCGGCCTCGGCCTCGGCCTCGGCCTCGGGCGCCGGCGCGGCGGCGGCCATGTCGCCGAACATGGCGTCGAGATCGAGTTCGTCGAAGGCGTCACCGAAGTCGGGGTCTTCCTCGTCCGCGTCGCCGGCTTGCGCCACGGCGGGGGCGGGGGCGGGGACGGGGGCCGGATCGGGCTGGACCGGCGCAGGCTCAGCCGGCGCGGCGCCGGCGTTGGCGGCCTGGGCCGCGCTCAGTTCCTGCAGCAGCATGACGTCGTCCGGCGGGGCGCCCCCGTCGCGCGCGACGTTGACGTGGTCGCTCAGCGTATCGAGCGCGCGCAGCAGCAGGTCGACCAGCGGCGGTAGCTCGACCAGCCCGTCGCGCACGTCGGACAGCAGCGTCTCGAAGGTATGCGTATAGGCCTGCAGCGCGGCGAAGCCGAAGGCGCCGGCGCCGCCCTTGATCGAATGGACCGCGCGGAACACCGCGTTGATCGTGTCGGCGTCCTGCGTGCCGGCCTTGCAGGCGGCAAGGCCGCCTTCGGCCGCGGCGAGGGATTCCTCGCACTCGACGAAGAATATCTCCTGGATTTCCTCAGGCGTCACGCGCGCGTCTCCTCGAAGAGTTCAACGGTCAGACCGGTCACGGCGGCGGCATCGCGCAGCGCGGGCGAGGCGTCGATCGTCACGCTCTCGATGCTGCGGCGGGCGCTGACGAGCAGTTGCAGCAGGGCCTGGCCCACGTGCGTGACCTGGCTGGCGTCGATGCGCAGTGCGCCGGTGCCGACCGCCGCCACGAAGTCGGGCAGGAGCGATTCGACCGTTGCGCGGTCGCAGCGTGCGGGAAGGGTAATGGGAGACATCGATAGGGGCCCCTTTCGCCGATTGGCCTCAGAACTCGGACCAGTCGTCGAAATCCTCGACGGGGGCCGGCTTGACGGCGAGATTGCCGTGAATGTGCGGGGCCGGCGCGGCGGCCATCGGCCGCGCGGCGACCGGCGGCATCGCCGCGCCGCCGTTGCCGGTCGCGAAGCGCGAGACCAGCGCGGTCAGCTCGTTGGCCTCGTCGGCCAGGCTGCGCGAGGCGGCGGTCGACTGTTCGACCATCGCGGCGTTCTGCTGGGTCATGCGGTCCATTTCGCCGACGGTGCCGTTGACCTGCTGGAGGTTGGCCGACTGCACGGTGGCGTTCTCGGCGATGTCGGTCATCAGCCCGGTGATTTCGCCGATGCTGGCCAGGATCTTCTCGAGCAGCGTGCCGGTCTCGGCGACGAGCGCCACGCCGTCGCCGACCTGGCGCGTCGAGGCGGTGATCAGTTCCTTGATGTCCTTGGCCGCGTCGGCGCTGCGCTGGGCGAGCGCGCGCACTTCGTTGGCGACGACGGCGAAGCCCTTGCCGGCATCGCCCGCGCGCGCCGCCTCGACGCCTGCATTGAGCGCCAGCAGGTTGGTCTGGAAGGCGATCCCGTCGATGACGTTGATGATCTGGCCGATCTCCTGCGCCGATTTCTCGATCGCCGCCATCGCCGTGGTCGCCCGGGCGACGACCTCGCCGCCCTCGGTCGCCTCGTGGTGGGTGTTGGCGATGGTGCGCTGGACCACCGTGGCGCGCTCGGCGGTGAGCCGGACGTTGTCGGTCACCTGGTTCATCGAGGCGGCGGCCTCTTCCAGGTTGGCCGCCTGGCGCTCGTTGCGGCGGGCGAGGTCGTCGGATGCCGAACGGATCTCCGAGGCGCCGTTGTGCACGCTGGCGGCCGAGGCCCGGACCGAGCGCATGGTCGTCGCCAGCGATGTGACCGCCGCGTTGAAGTCCTTGCGCAGATCGTCGTAGACGCCGGCGAAAGGTTCGGTGAGCTGGAAGTCGAGCTGGTTCTGCGAAAGTTTCTTCAGGCCCGTGCTCAGCGTCTCGACGAGCCGTGCCTCGGCGAGCTGGCTACCGTCCAGCTTGGTCGAATTGTCGCGCAGCGTCGCCATGGCCCGGGTCATCCGGCCGACGCAATCGGCATGATCGGTGTACTTGATGGGGCTGGCCGTGTCGCCGGCCGCCAGCGCTTCCATGCGCAGGACGGTGTCGACATAGGGCGTCGAGATCTTCGCCGAGGCGACCAGCAGAACGGCGACGCCGGCGGCGAGGGCAAGCGCGGCCGCGCCGATCAGCACGGGGCCCGCGCCCGCCGCGATGGTCGAGATGACGCCGATGCTGGCCAGGGCGGTGTTTACCGCCAGCAGGGCCTTGAACTTGTCACGGATGGGTGCCTTCTTTTCGAACCAGTTCAGCATTTCGTCTCCAGCCGTCGCATGTGATTGTCGCACCCCGGCCTGCCCATGGCGCGGAGGAGGGTCGATCCTGGAGAGGCGGAATTAACCATGGCCGGTGAATTCGCGGCTTAGTGCCGACCTGGTATTTCTACGATTGCGCTGCAGCCGTTTACTATGACTTGCCGGGTTATAGCCGGGCGGCCTCGGTCGATCCGCGGCGCTGAGCGGAGGTTAAGACGGTCCTATGTCCATGAATGACGCACGTGTTCTTGTAGTCGACGATTCAGCGGCCATGCGAGCCCTGTTCTCCGACGTCCTCGACCAGGCCAAGAACGTGCAGGTCGTCGGCACCGCCGCCAACGCCAACGAGGCGCGCGACCAGATCGCGGCGCTGCGCCCCAACGTCATCACGCTCGACGTCGAAATGCCGGGGATGAGCGGCATCGAGTTCCTCGAAGAGATCATGAACACCAATCCGCTTCCGGTGGTCATGCTTTCGAGCCTTACCCAGAGCGGTACCGAGATCTCGCTCAAGGCCTATGAACTCGGCGCCGTCGAGTGCTTTCCCAAGCCGCTCAAGGCGACCCCTGAACAGTTCAACAAGACCGTCGGCAAGCTGGGCAAGATCGTGCTCGCGGCCGCCAACAGCAACGTCAAGGACCGGAAGAAGAAGGCCGAGGTTCGCGCCGGCGAAAGCCGGTTCGACTGGAACGGCCGCATCGTCGCCTTCAGCGCGTCGATGGGCGGCATCGAGGCGCTGACCGAGCTTCTCGCCCATTATCCGGCGAACTGCCCCGCGACGGTGATCACCCTGCAGGCCGCGCCCGAACTGGTCGAAACCTTCATCAAGCGTCTTAATGCGGACCTGAAGTGCGCGGTCCGCGCGATGGCCGACGGGGCCGTGCTGGAGGCGGGCGTGGTTCACATCGCCGCCGATCCGGAACAGCATGTCGTCCTGGAGCCCGGCCAGCCGCCCAGGCTGCGCCTGCTCGCGCGCGATCCGATCGAGGGTACGCGCCCTTCGGCCAACCTGCTGTTCGGCACGATCGCCCGCGCGGCGATTCCGGCGGTGGGCGCGGTGCTTTCGGGCATGGGCAGCGACGGCGCCAAGGGCCTCAAGCTGATGCGCGATGCCGGGGCGCATACCTTCGTGCAGGCTCGCGCCAGCGCCACGGTCGGCGAATCCCCCGAGGCCGCGCTGGGGCTGAACGCCGCCGAGCGCGAACTGCCGATCGACGAACTGGCCGGGGCCGCGCTCGCCTGCTGCAACAAGTCCTGACGGCGCGGCGGCTGGCGGGTTCCGACCCGTTGGCCGGCCGTGCAGTCTCCCGGTATCGGACCGCCCGGCGTGTCATCGCGCCCGTTCGTGCAGGATTTTCCGCCGATGTTCCACGAATATCGCGGAATCTGAAATCATGAGATATTGGTTAACGCGGGATCGCAAAATCTCGGATCGAGGGGTTATTTCCGGGTAAATCATATTCTGCCAGTCATCCTGTATGAGACTGACGTAGGTAGGCGGAAATGTTGTTGCCCAATTCGGAACATGCGCATGCGCGACCGGCGGTGCGGCGCTTCGGCGGCCGGCCCGAACCCCGCGCGGGGAACGTGTCGTGACACGGCCCGACAGCCGCAGCGCGCAGCGCGTCATGACGGTGTTCAAGGCCGCGCGCATCGGCACGGCGCTGGCTGACGACCTCGGCCTGATCCGCAACATCTCGACCGAAGGCGTGATGATCGAAACGCGGCTGCGGCTGTGCGTCGACGAACCCGTGGTCATCGAGATCCAGTCGGGCAATCCGATCGAAGGCTGCGTGCGCTGGACGCGCGACGGCATGGCCGGAATCCATCTCGGCCACGCGATCGACATCGCCGCGGCGCTGCGCACCAGCAGCCCCGACGACGTGGTCGACCGCATCCGCCCGCCGCGTTTTGACCGCACGGTCGACGCAACGCTGCAGTGCGAGGGCCGGCAGTGGCCGGCGACCACCCGCAACATCTCGCTCTCGGGCGTGCACGTCGTTACCGACGGCGCCGTGCTGCTGCCCCGGCACGCGCATGTCATGCTGCGGATCGACGGGCTGGGCGTGCTGGGCGGCGTCCTGCGCTGGCAGCGCGCCAACGGCAACGGCATCCGGTTCGAGCATCCGCTGCCGCTGCGGCAGTTCCAGGCATGGCTGCACCAGTTCGGCAACCAGCCGCCGCTCGAGAGCGTGCCGGACGCGACCGCACCGGCGGCATGGGCGCACCGCGTTTAAGAGGCGGGCGGCGATGAAGCTTGGCCCCCGCGACGCGTTCCCGGAACCGGAAGCCGTGACCTGGCGCGAGCGATCGGCGCATCCGCCCGTGCTCGACGCGCCATCGGTGGATTCGGCGATACCGGTCGCGATGGCGGCCGACCTCGCGGCGTTCTACAAGGAGGCGCTGGAACAGGCGGCGATCGTGGAGATCAGCGATCCGCTCGGCACGATCCTATCGGCCAACGACAGGTTCTGCGAGATTTCCGGCTATTCGCGCGGCGAACTGGTCGGCGCCAACCATCGCCTGCTGCGCTCGGGAGAGCACGACCGGGCCTTCTTCCAGGACATGCGCCAGACGATCGCGCGCGGCCGGGTCTGGCGCGGGGAAATCTGCAATCGCGCGAAGGACGGCGCGCGCTATTGGGTCGACACGACGATCGTACCCCATCGCCAGCGCGGCGGCGGGATCGAGCGCTTCATGGCCATCCGCTTCGACATCACCGCGCAGAAGCTGGCCGAGGAGCGACTGCTGCGGCTGGCGACGGTCGATCCGCTGACCGACCTGCCCAACCGCGAGGGCTTTCTGCACAGTCTCGACGAGGTCATCGGCGCGCCCGCGCCGCGCGGCCGCATCGTCGTAGGCCTGCTCGATATCGACCATTTCAAGGACATCAACGACAGCCTCGGCCATCCCGCGGGCGATGGCGCGCTGCGCGAGATCGCTTTGCGCCTGCGCGCCGCGATGGGGCAGGACGACGCGATCGCGCGGATCGGCGGCGACGAGTTCGGCGTGATCCTGCGCAATTGTGGCAGCGACGACGAAATCCGCGGGCGTATCAGGCGGATCTTCGGCGCTTTCACCGCGCCGGTGCCGGTCGGCCGGACCGAGCGCCTGCTCTCGGCGAGCTGCGGCCTGGCGATGGTGCCCGGCGAAGGCGGCAGCCGCAGCGAACTGCTCAGGAATGCGGACATCGCGCTGCACGAAGCCAAGGCCAACGGCCGCGGCCGGGCCGAACTGTTCGGCATCGAGATGCAGGAGCACGCGCAGCGGCGCGCCGACATGCGCGACGCCTTCGCGCGTGGGCTGGGCGTGGGCGAGTTCGTCGTGCATTACCAGCCGATCGTCACCCTGGGCGGCGCGGTTCCGCTGGCCATGGAGGCGCTGCTGCGCTGGAACCACCCCGAGCGCGGCCTGGTCAGCCCGCCGCATTTCCTCGAGGCGCTGGCCGACGAGCATCTGGCGGCGCAAGTCGGCGGCTTTGTGCTTGGCGAGGTGATCGGGCAGATGGAGCGCTGGCGCCGGGCGGGGGTTCCTTTCGCCTCGGTTTCGGTCAATGCGACGCTGGGCGATTTCCGCTCGGGGCGCTACGTCGACACCATCCTTGCCGCCATCGCGCAGCGCCGGATCGTGCCTTCCGACATCTGCGTCGAGATCAGCGAGGACATGCTGGTCGGACGCGGCGGCAGCCGCGCGCGGGCCGAGATCAAGCGGCTGCACGCGGCGGGCGTCGCCGTCGCCTTCGACGATTTCGGTACCGGCTTCGCCTCGCTGCGCCATCTGCGCGACCTGCCGGTGGAAGTGGTGAAGATCGACAAGAGCTTCGTCTGCGCCATCGAGCGGGACGACGCCGACCGGGCGGTCGTCAGCAACGTGATCGCGCTGGCGCACCGGCTCGGCAAGACGGTTACGGCCGAGGGCGTCGAGACGCTGCCGCAGGCGCAGATCCTCGAGATGCTGGGCTGCGACCGGATCCAGGGCTTCCTGATCGCGCCGGCGCTTCCGCCTCGCGAGATCGAGCCGATGCTCGCGGCCGGGATGCCGCTTCAGCTTTGACGCGCCGGCCCGGTGCTGGCACGCGTCCGCGAGGTTTCAACGCGTTTCGTCCGCGATGAACTTGGCACGGCGGGGGCGGGATAGTAGGAACTATCTTCTTGCGGACAGGGAGGCCCAGGTGGCGAAAGGCAGTGCGTCGACGGTGGGGCCGGAACAGCCGCGCCGCAAGCGCCGTTCGTCGGAAGAGGTTGCCGACCGCATTCTCGACGCCGCGGCCGAGGAGTTCGAGATCGCCGGCTATACAGGCGCCACGACCGCCGCGATCGCGCGCCGCGCCGAAGTGACCGAGGCGCAGATCTTCCGCTTCTACAACTCGAAGCAGGACCTGTTCCACGCGGCGATCTTCAAGCCGCTCAACCGCCATTTCATGGAGTTCCACGCCGCCAACCGGGCCGACCCGGGCGACGCGCGCTCGATGCGCGAAATGGCGCGGCGCTACATCAGCGAACTGCAGGACTTCGTGGAGCAGCATTCGCGCATGTTCATGTCGCTGATCGTCGCCTCCGCCTATTCGCCGGAGGCGACCGATCCCGTGAGCGAGATGGAGGGTCTGCGCGCCTATTTCGCGCAAGGCACCGAGACGATGACCCGCCGCATCGGTGAGCACCCCACGGTCGATCCCCAATTGATGGTCCGCGTGTCGTTCGTCGCGGTTTTGGCCAACCTGATGTTCAAGGACTGGCTGTTCCCGGCCGGCATGGCCAGCAACGCCCAGATCCGTGATGCCATCGCGAACTTCGTCATCGACGGCATCATGGGCAACGAGAAGGAATAGCGCCGTCGTCCGGCGCGGGGCCGGCTACAGCGTGGGATTGATAAGGTACTTCTCGCCGGTGGCCATGCGGCTGTAGGCCCGTATCGTTTCGGGATCGAGCGCCTGGGCCAGCGAGATCTCGCGGTTGAAATGGCTGGCGAAAGTGGTCTTCAGCCCGGCGAGCACGCGGCGCTGCATCTCGCCGACGCGCTCCGGTCCGACGCGCGCCATGGTCTGCGGCAGCGCCCAGCCGCGCACGTCCCAGAACATGCCGTAGCCCTGGTTGCGCAGCACGATCGGCGACCTGTCGAGGTGGCCGTAGACGTAGACCTGCTTGAGCGTGAGCGAGCCGTAGGGACTGTAGGACTCCATCCGCGCGGCCGCGACTTCCTCCATGGCCCGGAGCAGTGTGTCCGCCATCGTGCCGCCGCCGATCGCGTCGAAGGCGACAGTCGCGCCGGTGGCGGCGATCGCCTCGCGCAGCCGCTCGCGAAAGTCGGGCGCGGCGGAATCGCAGACGTGCTCGGCGCCCAGCGCGGTCAGCAGTTCCGCCTGTTCCTTGCGCCGGACCACGTTGACCAGCGGGATGCCGTCCTCGCGGCAGATGCGCACCAGCATCCGGCCGAGGTTCGAGGCGGCGGCGGTGTGGATCAGCGCCGTATGGCCTTCCAGCCGCACGGTTTCGGCGATGGCGAGCGCGGTCATCGGATTGCAGAACACGTCGGCGCCCTCGCGCGCGGAGACTTCCGGCGGCAGCGGCGCGCATTCGTCCTTCGAGACGGTGACGTACTGGCCGAAAGCGCCGCGCCGCATGGACAGCGCCGTCACGCGGCGGCCCACCAGGTCCTCGCAACCCCTGCCGGCCGCGATGACGAGGCCGGCCCCGCCGAGGCCGGGCTGGATCGGCGTGCCGGCACGACCGGCGAAGGCGGGCAACGCCTCGGGCGGGAGCGGGATCGCGGCTTCGGGCCGTTCGACGGTTCCGCCGGCTTGGGCCCGGTCCGGATCGGCCGGGCCCAGCAGCGTCATCAGGTCCGAGGGGTTGATCGGCACGGCCTCCAGCCGCACGAGCACTTCGTCCGCGCCGGGACGGTCGACCGGCGTGTCGGCAAGGGAGAGCCGCAGCACCCCGTCGGAGCCGAGCGTCGAAAGAAGCTGCATCCCGTGGCTGGGCGGGGCGTCGGTCATTCCTGTCTCTCCCTCTCTCGTTCCGGCATCGATCATGTGCCGTGTTGCCGGTCAAGTCGATCCGCGCGATCAGCCCGGGTGCAGGCCGGCGGCGAGGATGCCGGCGAGCGCGGCTTCCTCGTCCTTGTCCGAAAGGTCGCCGCTGACGCCGACCGCGCCGAGCAGATGTCCCGCCGCGTCGCGCACCAGCACGCCGCCGGCTGCCGGGATCAGCTTGCCGTCCCAGGCGGCCGACAGCGCGGCGAGGAAGGTGGGGCGGTCCGCCGCCATCTCGCCCAGCACGCGGCTGGAGGTCCCCATCGCCAGCGCCCCGGCGGCCTTGCCCTGCGCGATCTGCGGCCGGCCGTATCCCGAACCGTCCTCCCGCTCCATGGCGACGAGGTGGCCGCCGGCGTCGAGCACGACCACGGTAAGCGGCTTCAATCCGTGCTCGCGGCCGTGACTGCGGGTGGCCGAGAGGACGGTGCGGGCCTGTTCGAGACTGATCATGGCGACTCCCAAATGTATCCGATACGCTCCCTGTAACCTGCTCGTCGTCCCGGCGAAAGGCGGGACGCCGGCCTTGTCGACGCGAGGTTCAGCCAAGCCGCCAGCGGTCCCGGAGCGAGCCCGGGACGACGCCCGGAAAAATTTTGCGCGCGCCGAATCGCGCCGGCTGCCTATAGATGCGGGCCGCAATCGGGAGATCATGATGCAATACGTCCCGCTCGGCCACAGCGGCCTCAAGGTTTCGCGCCTCTGCCTGGGCTGCATGAGCTTCGGCGATCCGCGCCGGGGGTTCCACCCCTGGATTCTCGACGAGGAGGCGAGCCGGCCGATCCTGCGCCGGGCGGTGGAGGCGGGGATCAACTTCTTCGATACCGCCAACATCTATGCGGCGGGCGCGTCGGAGGAAGTGCTCGGCCGCGCGCTCAAGGACTTCGCCCGGCGCGACGAGGTGGTCATCGCCACCAAGGCGTATGGCGGCTGGGGCAAGGGGCCGAACCAGTCGGGCCTGTCGCGCAAGGCGCTGTTCCAGGCGGTGGACGACAGCCTGCGGCGGCTCGGCACCGACTACATCGACCTCTACCAGATCCACCGCTGGGACTTCGAGACGCCGATCGAGGAGACGCTGGAGGCGCTGAACGACATCGTTCGCGCGGGCAAGGCGCGCTACATCGGCGCGTCCTCGATGCGCGCCTACCAGTTCCACCGCGCGCTCAACCTTTCGCGCGAGAACGGCTGGGCGCGGTTCGTCTCGATGCAGAACCACGTCAACCTGCTCTACCGCGAGGAGGAGCGCGAGATGCTGCCGCTCTGCCGCGAGGAGGGGATCGGCGTCATCCCCTGGAGCCCGCTGGCGCGCGGCCGGCTGACGCGGCCCTGGGGCACGGTGACCGAGCGTTCGCAGACCGACAAGACCGGCGCCGGCTTCTACACGGGAGCCACCGACGACGCGGACAGCAAGGTGGTCGCCGTCGTCGAGCAACTCGCCGGCGCGCGCGGCGTGCCGATGGCGCACGTCGCGCTCGCCTGGCTGCTGGCCCGGCCGGGGGTGACGGCGCCGATCGTCGGCGTGTCGAAGATGCAGCATCTCGACGACGCGCTCGGCGCGCTGGCGGTGAGCCTGTCGGCCGAGGACATGGCCGCGCTCGAAGCGCCCTACGTGCCGCATCCGGTCTCGGGGCACGACTGATGATCTGGTACGGCGGCGCGCGGCCCACGCGCGAACAGCTCGATCATGTCGGCACGCGCGGGCTCCACGCCCACCTCGGCATGGAGGTGGTGGACTGCGGCGACGACTGGCTGCGCTTGCGGATGCCGGTAGACGCGCGCACGCACCAGCCGTTCGGCCGGCTGCACGGCGGCGCCTCGGTCGCGCTGGCCGAGACGGTGGGCTCGATCGCCGCGAACTTCTGCCTCGATCCGGAGAAGCACGTCGCCGTCGGGCAGGAGATCAACGCCAACCATGTCCGCCCTGCCTACGACGGCTGGGTCTATGCCACCGCCCGCCCCGAGGCGCTGGGCCGCAGCAGCCACGTCTGGTCGATCCGCATCGAGGACGAGGCCGGCAGGCTGGTGTGCATCTCGCGCTTCACGGTGGCGGTGATCGCGCGGGACCGGGGTTAGCGGGCCGTGCCTGCCGGGTACAAAGTTGATACCCGGTGGTGGGTAAAACTCTGTACAACATATTGATATATAGATATTTTCCTCAAATCTGTGTGACTTTCGGCAACGCCGCACGACCGATGCCCCGGACATATCGCGACAATCGATCCCTGCGGAAATCGGCGGTCGGGACGATGAGAAAGAGCACCGGGAGCTTCGCAGCTTCGGGCGATGTAGGAAAGGCCGTTCCCATTCCCGGCCCCGTCTCCGTCCGGTGCCGGATTGCGGTGCCGGATTGCGGTGAAAGAGCATGGCGGCAACCCCTGCAGTCAGGCGGGCGGACGCGAGGCCGCTTGATGCCGCGGGCGGCTTGGCCTAGCCCGATAGCCAAAGCGGGGAGGGCGGATGTCGATACTCTACGACGAGCAGCAGCAGGCGATCGCGCGCGAATCCCGGCGCGTGCTGGCCGCGCGGATGGACAAGGCGCGGCTGCTCGCCCTGATCGAGCGTACCGGGGAATACGACCGGGCGTTCTGGGACACCGCGATCGCGCAGGGCTGGACCGCGCTTGCCGTGCCCGAGGCGCATGGCGGGCTGGGCCTCGGGCTGGTGGAACTCGGCCTCGTCGCGCAGGCGGCGGGGGCGGAGACCGCCGGCGCGCCGTTCCTGACGTCGAACTACGGCGCGGTCCGCGCGCTGCTGGCGAGCGGCGACGCGCAGCTCCAGGCGCGGTGGCTGCCCCGGATCGCCGCCGGCGAGGTGGTGGTCGCGGTCGCGCTGGCCGAGGGGACGGCGCAGTTGCCGCCGCGCCCCGCCTGCGTGCTGGCGGACGGCCGCCTTTCAGGCGCCAAGCCGGGCGTCACGGCCGGGCTCGCGGCCGATCTCGCCGTGGTCTGGTGTCTGCACGAGGGCAGGCCGGCGCTGGCGCTGGCCGAACTGGCCGGGGCGACGCGGCAGGCGGTCGACAGCTTCGACAACGGCCGCCTGTTCGCGGACCTGACGTTTGCCGGCGCGCCGGCGATGCTGCTGCTGGACGGCGAGCCGGCCCGCGCGGCGGCGCTCGACCTGCTCGCGCGCATGGCCGTGGTGACGGCGCACGAGCAACTCGGCGGGGCCGAGGCGCTGCTGTTCATCGCGCGCGACTATGCCAACGAGCGCAAGGCCTTCGGCCAGCCGATCGGCGCGTTCCAGTCGGTCAAGCACCGCATCGCCGAGCTTTACGGCCTCGTCGAGATCGCCCGCGCCAACTGCATCCACGCCGCCGCGCGGGCCGGGGAGCAGGGGGGCGAGGGCGATTTCCTTCGGGCGGCGGCGGCGGCGCGCCTGTCCGCGACCGAAGCCTACGACACCGCCGCGCGCGACACGGTGCAGATCCACGGCGGCATCGGCGTCACCTGGGAAGGCGGGCTGCACCTCCACATGCGCCGCGCGCGCAGCCTGGCGATCGAGCAGGGCAACACGCTGTTCTGGGAAGACCTGCTGGCCGCGGAACTGTCGGGAGCGGGTGCATGAGCGATCTCGAAGCCTATCGCCTGAAGGCGCGCGCCTGGCTCGAATCGGTCGAGCCGGTGTTCGGCCGGGCCGCGCAGGCGGGCCTGTCGGACGCGGAGCACCTCGCGCTCGGCCGCCGCTATCAGCGCGCCAAGTTCGACGCCGGCTATGCCGGGATCAACTGGGACCCGGAGTTCGGCGGGCAGGGGCTGTCGCCGCTGCACAAGCTGGTGTTCGAGCAGGAGGAGATGCCCTTCGGCCTGCCGATGGGCTATTTCGGCGTCTCGCTGGGCATTTCGGTGCCGGTGGTGATGCGCTTCGCCCAGGATCGCGAATGGGCGAAGGAACGCGTGCTCGCCGCGCTCAGGGGGGAGGAGATCTGGTGCCAGCTCTTTTCCGAGCCCTCGGGCGGGTCGGACCTTGCCGGCCTGCGCACCCGCGTGGAGCCCGACGGCAACGGCTGGAATCTCACCGGCCAGAAGCTGTGGACCACCTGGGCGCAACATTCGCATTACGGCGTCATCATCGCGCGCAACGATCCCGCAGTGCCCAAGCACAAGGGCCTGACCTTCTTCTGGGTGGACATGCAGGCGCCCGGCGTCACCGTCCGTCCGCTTCGGCTGGCGGCGGGCGACAGCCATGTGAACGAGGTGTTCTTCGACGAGGTGCGGCTGACCGACGGGCAGCGGCTGAGCCCGGTCGGCGGCGGCTTCGCCACGGCCATGGCGACGCTGATGATCGAACGCTATTCGGCGTCCGACCCCGCCGGCTTCGGTCCGCCGCTCGACCTGTTCGTCGATCTGGCGCGGGAGGTCGAGATCGGTGGTCGGCCGGCGATCGAGGACGGCCGCATCCGCTCGGTCATCGCGCGGACCTATGCGCTGCGCGCGGGGCTGGAATCGATCAACACCCGCGCGATGAAGATGATGGCCGCCGGCATGGAGCCCGGCCCCGAAGGCGCGCTCAACAAGCTGGTCTCGGTGCGCAGCCGGCAGAAACTGTCGGAACTGGCGCTGGATCTCCAGGGCAATCTCGGCCTCGGCTGGGACGCGCAGGCCTATCTCAAGGAGGACTGGGCGATGAGCTGGCTGAGCGCGCCGACCATGCGCATCGCCGGCGGGGCCGACGAAATGCTGCTCAACACCATCGCCGAGAAGATTCTGGGCTTGCCGCAGGACCATCGCCCCGACAAAGGCATCCCGTTCAATCGAATTCCGGCATGAGCCGGTTTCGGCAAATTCCGGCCTGACCCTCAGGAGACACGATTCCATGGCATTCAAGACCCGCATCACCGAAATGCTCGGCATCGAGCACCCGATCGTCCAGGGCGGCATGCAGGGCGTCGGCTATGCCGAACTGGCGAGCGCGGTGTCGAACGCCGGCGGCCTCGGCACGCTGACCGCGCTGACCCAGCCGAGCCCCGAGGCGCTGCGCGACGAGATCGAGCGCTGCAAGGCGATGACCTCCAAGCCCTTCGCGGTGAACATCACCGTGCTGCCGACGATCCTGCCGCCCGACTACAAGGGCTATGCCCAGGCGGCGATCGACGCCGGCGTGAAGATCATCGAGACCGCCGGCACGCAGGAAGTGCGCGAGATCTGGGAGATGGTGAAGCCGCACGGGATCACCGTGCTGCACAAGTGCACCGCCGTGCGCCATGCGCTCTCGGCCGAGCGCGCGGGCTGCGACATCATCTCGATCGACGGCTTCGAATGCGCCGGCCATCCCGGCGAGGACGACATCCCCGGCCTGATCCTGATCCCGTCGGCCGCCGACAAGGTGAAGATCCCGATGCTCGCCTCGGGCGGCATCGGCGACGGCCGCGGCCTCGTCGCGGCGCTGGCGCTGGGCGCCGAGGGCATCAACATGGGCACCCGCTTCTGCGCCACCAAGGAAGCGCCGATCCACGACAACGTGAAGGCCAAGTACGTCGAGAACGACGAGCGCGGCACGAACCTGATCTTCCGCAAGTTCAAGAACACCGCCCGCGTCGGCAAGAACGACGTCTCGGACGAGGTCGTGCGCATCTCGGCCCAGCCCGACGCCACGTTCGAGGATATCCGCCATCTGGTCGCCGGCGCCGTGGGCCGCGAGCTTCTGCAGACCGGCGACCTGTCCAAGGGCATCTTCTGGGCCGGCATGGTCCAGGGGCTGATCCACGACATCCCCACCTGCCAGGAACTGATCGACCGGATCATCGGCGAGGCCGAGGAGATCGTGAAGGGCCGCCTCGGCGGCATGCTGGCCTGAGGAGGACGGCCGTGACCTACGAAAAAGTCCTCTATTCGCTCCACGACGGCGTCGCGCGGATTTCGATGAACGATCCGGCCACGCGCAACGCCGGCTCGACCCAGATGGGCGAGGAACTGCTCCATGCGTTCGACCGCGCCGAGGCCGAGGCGCGCGCGGTGCTGTTCACCGGCGAGGGCAAGGCCTTCAACTCGGGCGCCAACCTCGCCGACGCGGAAGCGATCATGGACGATCCCTTGCGCGACGTGGGCGTCCTGCTCGATCGCTACTACAACCCGCTCGTCATCCGGATGAAGACGATGAACCAGCCGGTCGTCACCGCCATCCGCGGCGCGGCGGCCGGCGTCGGCTGCGGCCTCGCCATGGCGGGCGACCTCATCGTCTGCGGCGAGGGCGGCTTCTTCCTGCAGGCGTTCCGCCACGTCGGTCTCGCGCCCGACGGCGGCTCCTCGTGGCTGCTGACCAAGGCGGTTGGCCGGGTGCGGGCGATGGAGATGATGCTGCTGGGCGAGCGGCTCTACGGCCGGCAGGCCCACGAATGGGGCCTCGTCAACCGCGTCGTGCCCGACGACGAGGTGGAAACGGCCGCGATGGACCTCGCCAGGGAACTGGCCAGGGGGCCGCGTTCGCTCGGCATCATCAAGCATGTCGCCTGGGCGGCGGCGGACATGACGCTGGAGGAAGCGCTGACCTACGAACGCCTGCATCAGCGCGAGGCCTGCCGCACCGAGGACTTCGTCGAGGGCATCTCGGCATTCGCCGGCAAGCGGGCGGCCGAGTTCAAGGGGCGGTAATTAGGTGTGGTCCCGGGCTTCATCACCCGGGACCATGCATCACATCAGATGATCTTCGCTTCCCGCAGCGCGGCGAGGCGTTCCTCATCATAGCCCAGCTCGGCCAGGACTTCGCCATTGTGCTCGCCCAGCATGGGCGGCGCGCGCCGGATGGTCGCCGGGCTGGCCGACATCTGCGCCAGCGGGCTCGCGATCAGGTCGACGTGGCCGGCGGCGGCGTAGGCATGCGGGGTGCGCGCGCGCAGATTGCGGTACTGCACCTGCGGATCTTCCCAGACTTCGGACAGCTCGTTGTACTTCGCGGCCGGGATGCCGGCCTCGTCCAGCATCGCCCGGACTTCGGCCTGGGTGAACCGCCGGCTCCAGACGTTGATGATGTCGATCAGCTCCGCCCGGTTGGTCTTGCCGCGCTTGAAGTTGGAATCGAAGCGCGGATCGGTGAACAGCTCGGGCTGCTCCATCAGCACGGTAAGGCGGCGATAGTGCTCGTCGGTGCCGGCGGTCAGGTAGACGATGCCGTCGCTGCAATAGATGAGGTCGGCCGGGCCGCCGCCATTGCCGCCGTTGCCGAGCCGTGGCGGCGGCACGCCGCTGATCAGGTAGTCCTGCATGATGTGGCTGACCATCGCCACCGAGGTGTCGAGCAGGGCGATGTCGATGAACTGCCCTTCGCCGGTGCGCTCGCGGTACATCAGCGCGCCCAGGATCGCGAGCGCGGTGTTGTGGCCGGTGATGAAGTCGACGAGGCTGGGCCCGGCCTTGAGCGGCCCGGCGCCCGGCTGGCCGTCGGGAATGCCGGTGACCGCCATCATGCCGCCCTGCGCCTGGAACAGCCCGTCATAGCCGGGCAGCGCGGCGCTGGGGCCGGACTGGCCGAAGCCGGTGACCGAGCAGTAGATCAGCCGGGGGTTGATCGCCTTCAGGCTCTCGTAGTCGAGGCCGAAGCGCTTGAGGTCGCCCACCTTGTAGTTCTCGATCAGCACGTCGGCCGTCTCGGCCAGCTTGCGGATGATCTCCTGCCCTTCGGGCTTGGAATGGTTGACCGTGATCGAGCGCTTGTTGCGGTTGGAAACGGTGAAGAAGCTCGACTGGCGGGTCTCGATGCCGTCCTTGCCCTCGACCCAGGCGGTGCCGTAGCCGCGACCGTCGTCGCCCACGCCGGGACGTTCGATCTTGATCACGTCGGCGCCGAGGTCGCCGAGGATCTGGGCTCCGACCGGGGCCGCGAACACGCGGCTCATGTCGATGACGCGAATGCCCTGGAGGGCGCTGGGTTTCGTGCTCATGGGCAGAGCCTCTAACCGCACCCTCGGCGCTGGCCAAGAGGAAGATGTGTACGAAAGCCCCTTCTCGGGTGACGCGGGGGCGAAGGGCGGGGGAGAAGGATTGCCAAGCGCTGTCAAACCGACGAATAGTCGGCCCGTCCAAGGGGAGGGAGCATGATCGTTGACGTCCGCCTGCCGCTGATCGCGGCGCTTGCCGGCATGGCGCTGGCGCTGGGGAGCTGCCAGGGCGCGGGGCCGGGCACCGGCAGTCCCGAGGCGCAGCTCGCCGACGACAGCGACGGGCGCGACTGGCCCGGCTACGGCCGCACTTACGGCCAGCAGCACTACAGCCCGCTTGCCGCGATCGACCAAACGAACGTCGGTTCGCTCGGCCTGGCCTGGTCGATGGACCTGCCGCTCGGCAATACCGCCACCCAGCCGATCGCGATCGGCGGCGTGCTCTATTTCGCCACCGGCCTTTCCGTGGTCCACGCGGTCGATGCGGTTAGCGGCAAGCTGCTCTGGCGGTACGATCCCGAGGTGGGCAAGGTCGCCGGGCTGAACCTGCGCGCCGGCTGGGGCGTGCGCGGCCTCGCGTGGTGGGACGGGCGGATCTATGTCGGCACGCAGGATGGCCGGCTGATCGCGATCGACGCCAAGACGGGCAAGCCCGTCTGGGCCCAGCAGACCTACGACAAGAACATGGCCGCCTACATCAGCGGCGCGCCGCGCGTGCTTGGCGGGCGCGTGCTGATCGGCTTCGGCGGATCGAGCGGCGTGAGCCGCGGCTACATTTCCGCGTACGACGCCAGGACCGGAAAGTTTCTCTGGCGTTTCCATACGGTTCCGGGCGACCCGGCGAAGGGCTTCGAGAACGAGGCCATGGAAATGGCCGCCAAGACCTGGTCGGGCGAATGGTGGAAGTTCGGCGGGGGCGGCGACGTCTGGAACTCGATCGCTTACGATGCGCAATCCGATACCGTCTATTTCGGCGTCGGCAGCCCCTATCCTTACAGCCACAAGCTGCGCAGCCAGGGCAAGGGGGACAACCTGTTCCTCGAATCGATCGTCGCGGTCGACGGCAAGTCCGGGGCGTACAAGTGGCACTACCAGACCGTGCCGGGGGATACCTGGGACTTCGACGCGACCATGGACATCCAGCTTGCCGACCTCGAGATCGACGGCAAGCCGCGCAAGGTGCTGATGCAGGCGCCCAAGAACGGCTTTTTCTATGTGATCGACCGCACCGACGGCAAGCTGATCTCGGCCGAACCCTATGTGACGGTCACGTGGGCGACGCACATCGACAAGCAGACCGGGCGTCCTGTCGAAGTGCCGGGCGCGCGCTATGAGGACAAGCCGGCCCGAGTCGCGCCGACTCCGCTGGCCGCGCACAACTGGCTGCCGATGGCGTTCAGTCCCAAAACGAAGCTGGCCTACATTCCCGCCGTCGAATTCAGCGTCGTGTTCAGCCAGCCGAGCCCGGACTGGCAGCCCGCCACCGATCGCAACACCGATGCCGGCGCCAACATCGTCGGCGGGCCGCTGGTCGGCGAGAAACCGCCGGCCGGCATGCTGATCGCCTGGAACCCGGTTACGCAGAAGCCGGCGTGGAAAATCGACCATCCGACCTATATCAACGGCGGCGTGCTGGCGACGGGCGGGGATCTCGTATTCCAGGGCACGGTCGACGGTCTGTTCAAGGCCTATTCGGCCGGCGACGGCAAGCAGCTCTGGTCCTTCGACACGCGCGCGCCGATGATTGCCTCGGCAATCACCTACCAGGCGGGCGGCAAGCAGTATGTCACCGTGCTCACCGGTCTTGGCATGGCCTATCCGATGAATGCCGCGGTGCTCGGCGGACCGGCCATGGAGAAGTACGGGCTGGACCCGCGCACGCAGGCGCGGCGGGTCCTGACTTTCGCGATCGGCGGCAAGGCCGCGCTGCCGCCGCGCCAGACAGCGCCGGCGCCGCTTCCCGATCCGGACTTCCGGCCCGAGCCGGCGCGGTTCATGCCCGGGGCCATGGCTTTCTCGCGGCATTGCCTCAACTGCCACGGCAGCCTTGCGGTCGGCTCGTCGCAAGGGCCCGACCTGCGCCGCTCGCCGATCCCGCTCGACAAGGCGGCGTTCGAGCAGGTCGTGCGCGGCGGCGCGCTGGAGGTGCAGGGCATGCCCGGGTTCGGCGAATTGAGCGACGCGAAGCTGGAGGACATCCGCTATTACCTCCGCGCCCGCGCGGCCGAACTGCGCGGGCAGGGAAGCGCGCCGAGCGAGAAAGATACGTCGCTGCAACTCAAATAACCGTCGGCCCGGGCCCGACCGGGGACCGCCGGCCTCATCGACGCGACGTTCGGCCCGGCCGCCGGCGGTCCCCGGTCGGGCCCGGGCCGACGCGATCTCGACTACGATGCGCTATGGCGCTACCGGACCGGCAAAGCTGAAGGACAGGACAAGGCACATGAGCGATACCAGGGTTGCGATCATCACCGGCGCGGGCAGCGGCATCGGCCTCGAGACGGCGAAGCTGCTTCATGCCGCGGGCCATGCCATCGTCGGCGTCGGCCGCGACACCGGCAAGCTGGCCAACCTGGAGAAAGAACTCGGCGGCACGCGCGTCGCCACGATCTCGGTCGACGTGACCGCCAAGGACGCGCCGCAGAAGATCGTGCGGACCGCGCTCGATCGCTTCGGGCGGATCGACTACCTGGTCAACAACGCCGGCATCGGCAGCCCCAAGCCGCTGGACGAGACCGACGACGAGACGCTCGACAATTTCCTCGACATCATGCTGGTCGCGCCCTTCCGCCTCTGCCGCGAGGTGATCCCGCACCTCGGCCTGGGTTCCAGCGTGGTCAACATCACCTCCACTTTCGCGCATATCGGCGGGCGGCGGGGCGGTGCCTATTCGGCGGCGAAAGGCGGCCTCAAGTCGCTGACCGAGCACATGGCCTGCGAATACGGCCCGCGCGGCATCCGCTCGAACTGCGTCGCGCCGGGCGTGACCCGCACCGAGATGGTCGCGCACCGCTTCGAGGACGAGGCGTTCAAGCGCGTCAACGTCGAGACCACGCCCTATCCGCGCCTTGCCGATCCCGAGGATACGGCGGCGGTCATCGCCTTCCTCTGCTCGCCGGGCAGTGAGATGATCAACGGCCAGTCGATCGTCGTCGACGGCGGCTGGACCAAGACCAAGTACCTTTCGCCGCGGGTGACCAGCACCAAGTGGGTCGATCCGGACTAGTTGCTGCGCCGCTCGGGACAACCGGGGCCATTGCCCCGGCGCGTCCTCTTGGAGATAGTCGCGGCAAAGCAAGTCGGGAGACGAGAGAGATGATCCGAGGCATTCACCACATCGGCATGAACTGCCGCGACCTGGATCGGATGAAGCGCTTCTATTGCGAGGCGTTCGGGTTCGAGCCGGTCGACGCGGACGGCTTCGCCTGGGCCGACGAGCCGGTGATGGATCATATCGTCGACGTGAAGGGATCGGCATCCCGGGGGCTGATGCTGCGCGCCGGCAACTGCTATCTGGAGATGTTCGAATACAGCGCACCGCCATCGGACCTCGATCGGCCCTTGCGCCCCCATGACCGCGGCTACACGCATTTCTGCGTCGACGTGACCGACATCGCCAACGATATCGAACATCTCAAGAAATGCGGGATGACCTTCAACGACCGCGATTTCGTCGACGTCGGCCACGTCAAGACGCTCTACGGCTACGACCCCGAAGGCAACGTGATCGAAGTCCAGCAGACCGCGCCCGGCAACACGTTCGGGCTGGATGAGCTGAAGCGGTAGCTTTGGAATACTCCCCCTTTAGGGGGAGGATCGTAGCCATGGCCGCTGGCGCCGCGCGCCGTGTCCCTGTAAGTCCCCCGCAAGGCGTGTGAAGGCGCCGGCGAGAGGAGAAACCGGTTGTCCGACACGAAGGCATTGGCGCGCGCCGAATGGCGCAGGCACTGGCCGCTGGTGCTTGCCGCCTCTTTCGCGTTCTCCTTCACGTCGGTGATGACGGCGTCCACCGGCCTGTTCATAGAGCCGTGGACCAGGGAATTCGGCTGGAGCCGGACGCTGCTTTCGTCCGGCATGTCGATCACGGCCGTGACGACGTTCCTGTTCTCGCCGCTGTTCGGCGTGCTGATCGACCGGATCGGCACGCGCCGCATGGCGCTGCCGGGCCTCGCGCTGCTGGCGGCGACGATGGCCTCGCTCAGCCTGCTCGACGGCTCGGTCTGGATGTGGTTCGCGATCTGGACGGTCTATGCGGTTGCCGCGCTCGCCACGAAGTCGACCGTCTGGACCGCCGGCGTCGCCAGCGCGTTCGATGCCGGGCGCGGGCTGGCGCTGGGGCTGACGCTGTCGGGCAGCGCTTTCGCCCAGGCGCTCACCCCGCCGCTGACCAACTGGCTGATCGACAGCTTCGGCTGGCGCCAGGCGTTCGTCTGGCTGGCCGGGGGTTGGGGCGGGCTGGCCATCCTGCTCTGCTTCTTCCTGCTGTACGACGGCTATGACGCCAGCCGCAAGGCGCGCGCGCAGAACCCTGATGCCGCCGCGTCGTCGAAGTCGCTGCTCGGCGACGCGCCGGGCCTGTCGGTTGCCGAAGCCTGGCGCAGCGTGGCGCTGTGGCGGATCGCCATTTCCACTTTCGTCATCATGATCGTGACGATCGCGCTGGTCGTCCACCAGATCCCGATCCTCGTCGAGATCGGCGTCGACCGCACGAGCGCGGCCTATTACGCCGGCATGGCGGGGCTGGCCGGGGTGGCGGGCAAGCTCGTCACCGGCTGGCTGCTCGATCGCTACGCCGCGCGCTGGGTGGGCGGGCTGACGCTGGCCGCCACGTCGCTGACCTTCATCCTGCTGCTGCTGCCCGACCGCTCGATGCCGATCATCTTCGCCGCGATGTTCATCAACGGCTATGCCGCGGGGACCAAGCTGCAGATCGCCGGCTACCTGACTTCGGCCTACGGCGGGATGCGGCACTTCGGGGCGATCTTCGGCGCGATGGCGAGCCTGATCGCGGCCGGGTCGGGGCTGGGGCCGCTGCTCGCCGGATTCGTCTACGACATCTACGGCAATTATGACCCCTATCTGTGGGTCGCCATCGCCGGCACGCTGTTCAGCGCCTTCCTGATCTTCGGGCTGCCCGATTATCCGGAGTGGGTGAAGCGCTCCAGGACAAAGGCCCCGGCGCCGCGGGCCGTCTGAAGGCCGCCGTTTCCAGCCCTATGCTCCGGCCCTATGCTCCGGGCGGCGCCACCGAGCCGCGCTTGATCAGCTCCAGCGGGAAGTGCGCGGGCAGGGTCTCGGCCTGGTCGGGGTAGATCATCTTGAACACCGCGCCGCAGGCCATGACCGCCACCGGCACGTGCACCGTCGTCAGCGGCGGCCAGATCTGCGCTGCGATCGGCGTGTCTTCGAAGCCGACGATGGAAAGCTGCCCGGGCACGGTGAGGCCCCGCGCGCGGGCGGCGTGGAGCACACCCGCGGCCATATCGTCATTCACCGCGAAGATGGCGGTGGGGCGGGGACTTACCTCCAGAAGCAGGTTGCCGGCCTTGATGCCCGATTCGAAGCTGAAATCGCCGTTGGCGATCAGCGCCGGGCCGCGGTCGAGGTCATGGTCGGCCATGGCGTCGAGGTAGCCCAGCTCGCGCTGCTGCGCCGGGCCGGCCTCTTCGGGGCCGGAGATGATGCCGATCCGCTCATGGCCCAAGGCGATCAGGTGGGAGACCGCGTCGGCGGCGGCCCGGCGATCGTTCGAGGCGACCAGCCTGTGCGGCTCGTCGAGCCTGGCAGCCATGCGGATGTACTTGCAGCCGGCCTCGCGGCAGGCGCGTACCGCCGATTCCGTTTCCGCGACGCCGGGCAGCAAGAGTACGCCGGCCGGCCGGTGCATCTCCAGGAAGTGGCGCAGGTCGTGCTCCATTCCGGCCGCGCGGCGATCCACCGGCCGGATGACGAGGGCATATTCGGTATCGCGGATCGCTTCCAGCATGCCCTGCTGCGCGCTCAGCACAAGCTGCGGGTTGGTGTTGTCGTGCACCAGCGCGATCACGAAGTTGCGCCCGGTGGCCAGCGCCCGCGCCTGCGGGTTGGGCACATAGCCCAGCTCGGCGATGACCTGCTCGACCCGCGCCCGCGTCGCCGCGTTGAGCTGCGGCGAATTGTTGATCACCCGGCTGACGGTCTTCTTGGAGACGCCCGCCCGGGCGGCGACATCGTTGATCGTCGGCTTCGACATGGAAGGGTTGCTACCGGTTTCCGGGGCCGAGGTTCAAGGAGCGTTCACGGAGTTTCCCCAAGTCCCGCGGGTTCCCCCTCCCGCAAGCGGGACGGGGAGCGCGTTCGCTGGTCTCCTCAGTCCTTCGCCAGCAGCAGCGCCGCCGCCATCGGGCCGCCGCCGGAGGTGGCGACCGCCACCCTGGGATCGCCCGGAATCTGGCGCGCGCCGCCCTGGCCGCGAAGCTGGGTCACCGCCTCGTGCGCGAAGCCGAAGCCGTGTAGGCGCCCGGCGCCCAATTGGCCACCGCCGGTGTTGAGCGGCAGTTCGCCATCGCGGGCAATGCGCGTGCCTCCCTCGATGAACTTGTGCCCTTCGCCCTTCGCGACGAAGCCCAGACCCTCCAGCCAGGTGATCGGCAGGAAGGCGAAGCCGTCGTAGAACTGGACGGTGTCGACGTCCTTGGGCCGGTAATCGGTGTTCTTCCACAGGTCCGGGCCGCAGTCGTAGGCGGCCGACCATTCGACCTGGTCCCAGCTATAGCGGTCGACCGAGCCGGCGGTGGCGGCGATGCGGATCGGCGTCGCCTTGACCTCGTCCAGCGCGTCGCCGGCCGAGACGATGATCACGGTCGAGGCGTCGCTGAAGCGGTCGCAGTCGTAGAGGCACAGCGGCGTCGAGATCATCCGCGCCGACATGTACTTGTCGAGCGTCAGTTCCTCCTTGGTGATCGCCCGCGCGCGCGGGTTGAGCATCGCGTTCTTCGAGCCGTTGACCGCGATCTGCCCGAGCTGTTCGCGCGTCATGCCGTACTTGTGCACGTGGCGCGCGGCATATTGCGCGGTCCAGCAGGCGGCCGAGGTTGCCCAGAACGGCGAGGTCCACTGCGAGGAGCCCGACACGGTATCATGCCTGAGCGGCATGTATTCGGCCGGGTTGGCCATGCCGCCCGCCTCGTAGACCGTGCGGAAGCAGATGACGTGGCGGCAGATGCCTTCCTTCACCGCCCAGGCGGCCATGGCGATGGCGGAAAGCTGCGCGGGCTGCTCCATCGCGCCCATCTGCCACTTGGACTTGATGTTCAGGACCTCGATCAGGTCGTCGGTGCCGACCGGCGAGAAGGCGAGGTAGCCGGCCGACTTGCCGGGAAAACTGAACACGCCGTCGATCTGGTCGAGCGTCAGCCCGGCGTCGTCGAGCGCTTCCCTGACGGCATCGACCGTCAGCAGCAGCGGGTGGCGGGGAAGGCGGACGCCGACTTCGGACTGGCCGACACCGGTGATATAGGCTTCGCGGCTTGCCATGGCTCAGTTCGCTCCTTCGACGTCGCTCAGGACATGCTTCTCGAAAAGGGGGTAATAGATGTCGTCCTGCTGCTCGAAGGTGACGCGCACCTTGTCGCCGAAGTTCACCTCGTCGACCGGGCAATTGACGATGTTGGTGGTGAGGTAGACCCCCGGCACGCCGTCCAGCGCGACGCGGGCGATGACGAACGGCACTTCGAGGCCCGGCGCCCAGGGCTGGTGGTTGACGGTGAAGGTGTCGATCGTGCCGGTGCCGGCAACCGCTGCGGGCGCGACGTTTTCCGACTGGCAGTGGCGGCACAGGATGCGCGGCGGATGCGTGTATTGCCCGCAGTCGCCGCATCTGGTGATGTTGAGCTTGCCTTCCGCGCCGCCGGTCCAGAAGGCGCGGTTTTCCTGGTCGAGCTTCGGCTTGGGCCGGGGTGGGGAGGACATGGGTCTTGCTCCGGGTAAAGAGGAAAGGTCAGTTCGCGCGGGCGCAGCCGGGCCTGAGCGCACCGCCGGTCGGCGCCCCGGTGGCGGCGCGATTGCCGGGCCCGTCGAGACTGCCCGTGCTCATCGCTTCTCCTGCCTTGCCGCTCCCACGCAAGTTGCGCGAACTCTAGGGGTAGGAGGGGCAGTGCGGTCAAGCCCTCCACCCCGATATTTTCAAGGCATCGCGCGGGCGTGGCTCACGCTACGGCAGGCATGACCTCCTCGGCGATCCACTGGGTGTAGTCGCAGTATTCCTCGATGCTCCGCAGCGCCGGGATCGGGACGCCGCTCCAGGTCACGCCCATGTCCCGGAACCAGCCGAGCCGGTCGATGATCTCGGGCGCGGTCTGGCCGGGGCGCGCCTTGAAATCGTCGATCGGCACGTGGCCCTCGCCGACGCGGGTGGTGGAGAAGCCGTAGAACACGTCTTCCAGCTTGCCGTTGTAGTCGGGCTGCGACTTGATGAAGTCGATCTTTTCGGGGATCAGCTCGGGCTTGGTCAGGAACGGCCACCAGCCGCTGGCATAGCGCGCCGTGCGCCGCAGCACGGCATCGGCATCACCGCCGAACCAGATCGGCAGATGCGGCTTCTGCACGCAGAACGGCTCGAACAGCAGATCCTTGAACGAGACGTACTTGCCTTCGAACCGCGGGTCCGGGCTGGTCCACAGCTCGATGATCGCGCGGGTGTATTCCTCGGCGATCTCGCCGCGCTTGTGGAAGTCGACGCCCATCAGCTCGAACTCGCCGGGCACCCAGCCGACCGCCCAGGTCACCGTCACCCGGCCGCCCGACAGCCAGTCGAGCGTGGCGAGCTGCTTGGCCGTGGTGATCGGGTGCTGGAGCGGCAGGATGGCGATGCACGAGTTGACGCGCATTCGCTCGGTCGCGCCGGCATAGGCCGCCATGCCGACGTAGGCGTTCATCTGGAACGGGCCGGACAGATCCAGGTGCTCCCTGGGCATGACATGGTGCTCGGGCACGGAGACCATCTCGAAGCCCAGCTTCTCGGCGTGCTTGAGCAGCCTGATCTGGTCCGGCCCCGTGACGGCGAGTTCCCAGGGCTGTGTCATGGCCTTGAGCCGCAACTGGTGCGGCATCGAGAATGCGAGCTTCATGTGTCCTCCCCGGCCTCTTGTGGCCGGGGCCAGGATGCCTCAGTCCACGATCTTGCGCGCTATCAGATCGTCCAAACGATCCTGTGGCAAGCCCAGGATTTCGCGATAGACGTAATCGTTGTGCTCGCCGGGCAGCGGCGCGCCGCGCTCGACGCTGGGGCCGTCGGGCGTGATCCGCCAGGAGGGGCCGATGATCGGGCGCGATCCCTTGGCGTGGTCGGTGACCATGCGATAGGCTTCCCGGCCCCACAGGTAGGCGTCCGAGCACAGGTCGATCGAACTCATGGACTTGGACGCTGGCACGCCCGCCGCGCGGAGCCGCTCGGCAAGGTCGGCGGCGTCCTGGTGCGCGGTCAGCGCGGCCAGCGCCGCGTCGAGCGCGTGGCGGTTCTCAAGTCGCAGCGCCAGGCTGGCGAAGCGGGGGTCGGCGGCAAGGTCGTCGGCGGCAAGAACCCCGCAGAGCGCCTGCCATTCCGCCTCGGTCGCGGCGGCGATGCTGATCCAGCCGGCGGACTGGCAGGGATAGGCGCCGTGCGGGCATATCTCGGGGTGGAAGTTGCCGTCGGACTGCGGCACCTCGCCAGTGACGCTGTAGGCGAACAGGCTGTCGCCGACGAGGCTGGTCATGCTCTCGACCGCCGAGAGGTCGATGAACTGGCCCTCGCCGGTGCGCTCGCGGTGGTGCAGCGCGGCGATGCAGGCGAGCGCGGCGCAGGCGCCCGAGCTGGAATCGCCATAGCGGATGTTCATGCCCTTGGGCGTCTCGCCCTCGTGCCCGACGAGCGCGGTGAGGCCCGAGAGCGAGGCGAAGCAGGGGGCATAGCCGGTCTGATAGCCCAGCGGCCCCTCGTTGCCCCACATCTTGATCGAGCACTGGATGATGTCCGGCTTGATCTTCTTCAGGTCCTCGTAGCCCAGATGCGAGCGTTCCATCGCGCCGGGGCGGATGTTGTCGATGACGATGTCCGACCGGGCGATCATCTGGCGCACGAGGTCCAGCCCTTCCTCGGTCTTCATGTTGACCTGGACCGAGAGGATTTCCTGGTTGATCGACAGGAAATAGGGCGCGGCGTTGATGTCGACACCGCCATAGGCGCGCATCTCGTCGAGGTTCGTGCTGCTCTCGACCTTGATCACCTCGGCGCCGAGGTGCGCCAGCATCTTGCCGGCGTAGGGACCGGCCCAGACCTTGGTGATCTCGAGCACGCGCACGCCCGAAAGCGGGCCGCCGCAGCTAGGCACGGGCATGGCGGGATTCCTTGCGTGGTCGGTACGAAGGTGAGGGGAGATAGGCATCGTCCCGATCCCGGCTCTCGCCGGGATGACGAGCGCCTTTGCTCCTCAGCGCGAGCGTCATTCCGCTTCCTCCTGGTCGGCCCCCAGCGCCGGCGCGGGGCTCGTTACGCGGACCGGCGTGGCGCTCATCTTGTAGGACACGGTGGGGTAGGAGACCTTGCCGAACGCGGGGTGCTCGGCCTCCTGAAAGAAGCCGCGATGGATGAACTGTTCGTGATGGGGCAGGTCGGCGGCGGTGTTGACCGGGACCATGGCGATCCCGGCCTTCTGCGCGGCCTCGGTGATCGGGTGCTTGTCCTGCCGGGCGATCCAGCCGGCGAAGTTCCGGCGGAACGCGGCGACGTTCTCCCGGGTGCAGTCGAACTCCAGCCAGTCCTCGCGGAAGGCCCTGGCCCATTCCGGGTCGCCCATCAGTTGGCGCAGCGCGTTCCAGTGCCCCTTGGTGGTCATGAAGATATAGATGTGGCCGTCCTTGCAGGCGAACGAGGTGCCGGGCCCGCCCATGTCGTAGGCCGTGCGCGCGTCGCTCGGCTCGACGTCGCCAGCCAGCATGCGGTCGAGCACGCAATCGATGCGGTTCAATTGCACTTCCACCTCGGAAATGTCGATGAACTGACCCTGTCCTGTCCGGCGCTGGCGGTGCAGCGAGGCGAGCGTCGCCATGGCGGCGTCGATCGAGGCCTCGTAGTCGGGCAGGAAGCGGCCGGCGCCCTTGAGCGGCGGCTTGTCGGGCGGCATCTCGCTGGGGCTGTGATAGGCCCAGCCGCCCGCGTTGATCACATTGATCGGCCGCGCGTTCTGCCATTCGGCCGGCGCGCCCTGGCCGAAGGGCGTGACGATGCAGTGGACGAGGTGCGGATGCGTGTGGGCGACCGCGGCGGAGGTCAGCTTGTGGCGCGCGCCCCAGGCCTCGTCGTGATCGTCGATCAACGCGTGGGCCCGCGCCAGCAGGCGGTCGAGCGTCGCGCGGTCCGCCGGGTCATCAAGGTCGAGCACGACCGACTTCTTGTTGGTGTTGAGATAGGCGAACAGCGCGCTCTCGCGCCCAGGGTCATTGGCGCGAAACGGGCTCATGTGCCGGGTCGGGGCGCCGCCGGGGCGCTCGACCTTGATCACCTCGGCGCCGAAATCGGCGAGCAGCTTGCCGGTGTTCTCGCCGGCGGGGCGCTCGGCGATCTCGATGATGGTCAGGCCGGTCAGGGCGCCCTGCGTCATTTCCTGTGCGCTCCCAGTCGTTTGCGCGCCACCGGATCGACCTCGACCCAATCGGAGCCGGGATAGATCGGCGCGATCTGCGTTGCCTCGTCCAGTCGGGCAAGGTCCTCGTCGCTCAGCACGACGGCGGCCGCGCCGAGATTGTCCTCAAGCTGGTGCAGCTTGGTCGCGCCAAGCAGCACGCTGTTGACCGCCGGGCGCGTCAGCAGCCAGGCGATGGCGAGCTGCGCCATCGAGCACTGTCTGGCCGCGGCGATCTCTTCCAGGATCGGCAGCAGGGCGAAGGCCTGGTCGCGATCGAACTTCAGCCAGTCGAAGCTGGCGAAGCGGTTGTCGTCCTGCTTCATGTCCTCGGCGGTA
>JBAYPJ010000024.1:0-42689 GCA_041677785.1 Novosphingobium sp.
CGTCATTCCCGCCAGCCGCGCCTTCGGGACCGGCCAGCACGCCACCACCGCGGGCTGCCTCGCCATGCTGACGCACATGAAGCGGGAAGGCGTGATCGTGCGCAATCTTGCCGACATCGGGACCGGCACCGGCCTGCTCGCCTTCGCGGCGCTCGACCTGTGGCCGCGCGCGCTGGCGACGGCGAGCGACATCGACGCGGTCTGCGTCGGCGTCGTCGAGGAGAATGCACGGCTGAACGGCGTACGGACCGGCGCCGGCCCGGGGGAGCTGACGATGACCGTGGCCGACGGGATGGATCACCCGCTGCTGCGCGCGCGCGGTCCCTACGACCTCGTCATCGCCAACATTCTCGCCGGGCCACTGATCGCGCTCGCGCCCGAGTTCGCCCGCGCATTGGTTCCGGGCGGGCACCTGCTGCTCGCCGGGCTGCTGGAGACGCAGGAAGCCCAGGTACGCGCGGCCTGCCGCCGTGCCGGCCTGCGTCTGGCGGCGCGGCTGGTAAATGGAGACTGGTCGATCCTCTGGCTGCGCAAGCGTACCGGTGCACGCATACGCGCCAGCCGCCCAGGTGCGCTGCCGGAATGGGCCAAGCGATGGTGAGTCGCCAATCTGGCCGTTGCTGATTACCGCGATGCCAGACGATTCCGCCGGGCCCGAAAACCCTTCAGAGCTGCTGCGAATGGAGCGCGCTGGAACGCGCGATCTCGCCCAGCGTCTGACCGGCATGGCGTGTCTCGTCGTCGGCGAGATCGCTGAGCGAGACGATGCCAACCAGCCGCTTCGCCGCGTTCAGCACGGGCAGACGCCGGACCTGCAGATCAGCCATGGTGTCGAGCACGTCGTCGGCATCCTCGTTCTCGAAGCAATATTTGATCTCGCGCGTCATGACCTCGGCGACGGGCGCATCGGCGCCGTGCCCCCTGCCCACGCCGCGAATGGCGATGTCGCGATCGGTGATCATGCCGACGAGGCGATCGTTTTCGCCCACCGGCAACGAGCCGGCGTCGATCTCCGCCATGATCTCGGCCGCGCGTTGCAGCGTGTCCTGCGGTGAGACGATACAAACGTCCTGCGTCATGCATTCGCTGATCTGCATTGGGAACCTCCAGCCCTTCTTGGTGGATCATGCCGCAGGCGGATGCGCGCCGACGCTGCGACCCTCGACGGTCCAATGCCGGGGAGCACGGTTTGGTTGGCACCCCCGTCGCATTTCCTCCACGACCGGACGAAAACGCGGCCGATGCAGATCTCCTCAGCCAGCGCTTCTGACGATCTCGGCCCAGGCGGCCTCGTCGATCACCTCGACGCCGAACTTTTCGGCCTGCTTGAGCTTGGAGCCCGCACCGGGTCCCGCCACCACCAGGTCCGTCCGGGCGCTGACCGAGCCCGCCGCGCGCGCGCCCAGCGCCTCGGCCTGGGCCTTGGCCTCGTCGCGGCTCATCGTCTCCAGCTTGCCGGTGAAAACCACGGTTTTGCCGGCAACCGCGCTGGCCTTGCTCTCGACGATGTAGGGCGGCGGCGAGACTTCGCCCAGCAGATCCTCCCAGACCGCGATATTGTGCGGCTCGTGGAAGAAGTCGCCGAGCGCCTCGACCACGACCGGGCCGACGCCCTCGATCGAGATCAACTCGTGCATCGCCTCGGCATCGCCGGCCTTCGCCTTTTCCGCCGCAGCGCGCAGCGCCGGCAGCGTGACGAAGCGCTTCATCAGGTCGCGCGCGGTGACGGCGCCGACGTGGCGGATGCCGAGGCCGAAGAGCAGCCGCGCGGCATCGGGCGCCCGCTTCACCTCGATCGCCGCCAACAGGTTGTCCACAGACTTGTCCTTCCACCCCTCGCGCCCGATGATCTCGGACCGGCGGCGGCGCAGGCGGTAGATGTCGGCCGGGCTTTCGAGCCAGCCCAGCGCGAAGAATTCGGCGATGGTCTTTTCGCCCAGCCCCTCGATGTCGAGCGCGGCGCGGCTGACGAAGTGGCGCAGGCGCTCGGTGCGCTGCGCCGGGCAGATCAGGCCGCCGGTGCAGCGCACATCGACCTCGCCCTCTTCTGCCACCGCTTCCGACCCGCACTCGGGGCAACGGTCGGGGAATGTGTAAGGCTGGCGGACAACGTCGCGGGTAAGGTTGTCGACAACCTGTGGAATGACGTCGCCGGCGCGCTGCAGGATGAGGCGGTCTTCCACGCGCAGACCGAGCCGGGCGATCTCGTCGCGGTTGTGCAACGTGACGTTGGTCACGGTGACGCCGCCGACCAGCACCGGCTTGAGCCGTCCCACCGGAGTCAGCTTGCCGGTGCGGCCGACCTGGATGTCGATGGCGAGCAGTTCGGTCTCGGCCCTTTCGGCCGGGAACTTGTGCGCCAGACCCCAGCGCGGCGCCTTGGCGACGAAACCCAGCCGCTCTTGCCAATCCAGCCGGTCGACCTTGTAGACCACGCCGTCGATGTCATAGGGCATGTCGGCGCGCGTCCTGCCGATGCGGCGGTAATGCGCCAGCATCTCCTCCACCGAGAGGCAGCGCACCAGCAGCGGCGAGACGGGGACGCCCCATTCGGCCATCAGCGCCATCATGGCGAATTGGGTCGCCGCCGGCACTTCGCTCGCCGCGCCCCAGCCGTGGGCGAAGAAGCGCAGCGGGCGTTTCGCGGTGATCGAGGCGTCCTTCTGCCGCAGCGATCCAGCCGCCGCGTTGCGCGGGTTCGCGAAGATCTTGCCCCCGATCTCCTGCTGCGCCGCGTTGAGCGCGGCGAAGGCCTGCTTCTCCATGTAGACTTCGCCGCGGACCTCGAACACCGCCGGCACCTCTCCGCACAGCACTTGCGGAATGTCGCAAATGTGCGCGACGTTCGCCGTGACGTCCTCGCCGACCGACCCGTCGCCGCGCGTGGCGGCACGCACGAGACGCCCCGCCTCATAGCGCAGCGAGCAGGACAGACCGTCGATCTTGTCCTCCGCCGTCATCGCCAGTTCGGCATCGTCGGGAAGCGCCAGGAACCGCCGCACACGCGCGGCGAAATCCGCCACCTCCTCGTCGGCGAAGGCGTTGTCGAGGCTCATCATGCGAACCTCGTGCGTCACCTTGCCGAGCGGCGAGGCGGCGACGGCATGGCCGACGCGGCGGGTCGGGCTGTCGGGCCGAACCAGATGCGGGAACGCCGCTTCCAGTTCCGCATTGCGGCGCACCAGCGCGTCGTATTCGGCGTCGCTGACCTCGGGCGAATCCTCGGCGTGATAAAGCCGGTCGTGCCGCGCGATCGCCTTGGCCAGACGCATCAGCTCGTTGGCGGCATCGGCTTCGGAGATATTCGAATCGCCCATTAGCTAATTACCTGACTGACCATTTCGGCATGTCGGCCCTCTAACCGTAAACTGCTGGATCACAGCGGCAGGATTAGGCTTCAGCTCACTGATTCCCACCACGGCATCCGCCAGAGTTCGGAAAATTGGCTCAGAAATCTTGTCCGCTTTCATGTGCGAAATTTGGCATTAAAACCCTCTGAAACCAGTGTCTTCACACGCCCTCCAGCAGCCGGTCCGCCTGCGCGCGGGCCTCGGTGGTGATCTCCGTGCCCGAAAGCATGCGGGCGATCTCCTCCTGCCGGCCGGCGGCGTCGAGCAGGTGCACCGAGGTTCGCGTCACCGTGCCCTCGCTCGACTTGGCGATGACGTAGTGCCGGTTCCCGCGCGCGGCGACCTGCGGCGAGTGCGTCACCGCCAGCAGTTGCCCGTCCGCAGCCAGCCGCGCCAGCCTCTCGCCGATGGCGCTCGCCACCGCGCCGCCGACGCCGCGGTCGATCTCGTCGAAGATCACCGTCGCCGCGCCGCCCTCCTCGGCAAGCGCCACTTTCAGCGCCAGAATGAAGCGCGACAGCTCGCCGCCCGAAGCGATCTTGGCCAGCGGCGCGAAGTCGGCACCGGGGTTTGTGGCGATGAGGAACTCGACCGCGTCCATGCCCGCCGGCCCCCAGCGGTCCTCGGGCAGCCGCGTCACGGCGGTGCGGAACCGCGCGGCATCGAGCTTGAGCGGGGCAAGCTCGGCCGCCACCGCCTTGTCGAGCCGCACCGCCGCGCCGGTGCGCCCCTGCGACAACGTGCCGGCGAGATCGCGATAGGTCGCACCCGCCACCTCGGCCGCCTGTTCGAGCTCGGCGATCTCCGCCTCACCGCCCTCGATCGCGTCGAGCGCGGCCCGCATCGCCACCATGCGCTCGGGCAGTTCGTCGACCCGGCAGCCATGCTTGCGCGCCGCGGCACGCAAGTCGAACAGCCGCGTTTCGATGCGGTCGAGCGCGGCCGGATCGTGCGCCAGGGCCTCGGCCGCCCCGGCGATGCGCTCCTCTGCCTCGCCCGCCTCGATCACCGCGCGGTCGAGCGCGGCCAGCGCCTCGGCTAACAGCGGGTGCTCGGCGGCGATGCGGTCGAGCCGCCGCGCCGCGCCGCGCAAGGCCGCCAGCGCCGAATCCGAACCGACCCAGAGATGCTGCAGCTCGGCCAGGTCGTCCGACAGCCGCTCGCCTTTCTGCATCGTCGCGCGCGCCTCAGCCAGCTCGTCCTCCTCGCCAGCGACGGGCGCGAGGGCATTAAGCTCGGCGAGATGGGCAAGCAGCAGGTCCTGGTCGGCCGAGGCCTGCGCGACGCGCGCGCGCGCGGTGGCCAGCGCCTCCTCGGCCGCGCGCCAGGCGCGCCAGGCAGCCTCGACGCCGGCCGCGTCGACGCGCGCGTAGCGGTCGAGCAGCGCGCGGTGGCCGCGCGGGTTGACGAGGCCGCGGTCGTCGTGCTGGCCGTGCAGCTCGACGAGGAACGCGCCCAGCTCGCGCAGCAGCGCGACGCCGACCGGCTGGTCGTTGACAAACGCCTTGCTGCCGCCGTCGGACCTAAGCTGCCGCCTGACGATCAGCGGCTCGCCCGGCTCGACCTCCACTTCGGCATCGTCGAGCAAGGCCCGGATCGGTTGCGGCAAGCCGCCGCTCCGGCGGTTGGACGGCGCAAACTCGAAGCTTGCGGTCACGCTCGCGCGTTCCTCGCCGGCGCGCACCAAGCCGCTGTCGGCCCGGTTGCCGAGCACGAGGCCCAGCGCGTCGAGCAGAATCGACTTGCCTGCGCCGGTCTCGCCGGTGAGCACGCCCAGGCGCCCGCCGAATTCCAGATCGAGCGCCTCGATCAGCACGATGTTGCGGATGGAAAGCCGGGTCAGCATGTTCGCGCGGCGTTCTAGCGCAGCCTGTGCGCCGCGTCACCCGGCCGAAAGCGACAATCCCCTCCCGAGTGCTCTGGCCCCGATCAGGCCAATTCGTTGTCCTGGAAAGGCGGCACGAGGGGGATCGGATCGGCCAGCGTCACGCGGTCGAGCATCGCGGCCATCTCGTCGCGCAGCGTCAGCATCAGGCCGCGCAGCCGGCATTCGGCTTCGGGAAGACAATTGGTGCAATGCTCGTGCGCGTTGCGAGCGGCGCAGGGAACCAGCGCCAGACTGCCGCGCGTGAGCCGGATGATGTCGCCATAGCGGATGTCCACCGGCGCCAGCGCCAGCTCGTAGCCTCCCTCGCGGCCGCGATGGGAGATCACCAGACCCTCGCGCACCATCTGCGAGAGGATGACGGTGAGGAACTTGCGCGGGATGTTCTGCGCCTCGGCGATCGCGTCCAGCCGCACAGCGCCCTGCCGCCAGTGGTCGGCAAGGTGCTGCAAGGCGCGGATGGTATAGCGGGTCTTCTGCGAGAGCATGCCTCCCGCACTTCAGCGCCCGCCGCGCTGGAATGTCAACCTGAGAGGTAGAAAAACTGTTTAGCTGGCGGTGGTCCCCGGCGCGTGCTTGCCCATCAGGTCATAGGCCTTCTTGTACCACTCGCTGTCGGGATAGTTGCTGCCGAGCACCGCGGCGGCCTTCTGCGCTTCTTCCGGCACGCCCAGCGAGAGATAGGTTTCGACCAGGCGATAGAGCGCCTCGGGCGCGTGGCTGGTGGTCTGGTAGTTGTCGACGACGTTGCGGAAGCGCAGCGTCGCCGCGACCCACTTGCCGGTCCGCTCGTAGAGCCGGCCGATCGTCATTTCCTTGCCGGCAAGGTGATCGTTGACGAGGTCCAGCTTCAGCCGCGCATCCTGCGCATAGGACGTGCCGGGATAGCGCCGGACCACGTCGGTCAGCGCCTGCTTGGCCTGCTGGGTGATCTTCTGGTCGCGCGTGACGTCGCTGATCTGCTCATAATAGCACAGCGCCACCAGGTAATAGGCATAGGGCGCGTCGCGGTTGCCCGGATGGATCGACAGGAACCGCTGCGCCGACTGGATCGCCTTGGTATAGTCGCGCGCGACGTAATAGCTGAAGGCGCTCATGAGCTGCGCGCGGCGGGCCCAGGGCGAATAGGGGTGCTGGCGCTCCACCTCGTCGAACAGGGCCGCCGCCTGGCGCGTATCGCCGCGGTCGAGCCGGGCCTTCGCCGCGCTGTAGAGCGTGTCGACATCGCGCGCGACATAGGCCGTGTCGCGGTTCTTGCCGCCGCGTCCACCGCAGCCCGCGGTGAGCACGATGGCGCCAGTGGCAAGGGCGAGGGCGGCGAGCTTCAGCGGCGATCGTTCGAGCATGGCGGGTCTATAGCCAGCGCGGTGCTGAACGCCAAGTGAAGTTGCGGATGTCGTCCACGGGCTGATGAGCCGGCTGGCGAAGCGTGATTCCGGCGTTCGGGCGCCGGCGGGGATCGCCGGTTTCACGCCGCGGCCGCGCGGGGCAACGCGCCGCGCGTCAGGCGAAGGCTTCCTCGCCTTCCAGCTTGGTGCGGTGCATCAGCCGGCCGCTCTTGTGGTCATAGGGCAGCGCGCGGTGCATCGTGCCGGTGTTGTCCCACAGCACCATATCGCCCAGGCTCCAGGTGTGGCGGTACGAGAACTGCGGCTGCGTCGCCCAGTCGCGCAGCTTCACCAGCAGCGCCTCGCTTTCCATCAGGTCCATGCCCACGACCTGCAGCGCGGTCGCGCCCAGCACCAGCGATTTGCGGCCGGAGCGGTGCTTCCACACCAGGGGCAGCGTGTTGTTGCCGCGGCCCATCCAGGCGTTCAGCTCGGCAAAGCTCGGCTCGGGCCGCCAGTAGAGCTGCGAGCGCCACATGGCATGGACGACCTCGAGCCCTTCGATCGCGCGCTTCTCGTCCTCGGGCAGGTCCTCGAACGCGGCGTAGGTGTTGCAGAAATCGGTCTCGCCGCCTTCCGGCGCGAGCGCCCGCGCGCTCATGATCGAGGCCAGGATCGGCTTATCCGACATGGTTCCGTCGATGTGCCAGTAGAACGCGCCCTTGAGGTAATCGGCGTTGGGGTTAATGGAGCTGTCCATCGTGATCGGATAGACGGTGTCCCCGTCGTTGCCCGCGCTCCGCTCGCCCTCCTCGTGCGCGAAGGTGCCGAGCGTGTGGGTGAAGGCGATCTGCTCCGCGTCGGTGAGGTGGATCTGCGGGAACACGATCACCCCCCGCCGCTCCATGATCTCGCGGATCTCCCCGGCGCGCGCGCCGCTGAGCAGGGTTTCCTTGTCGGTGCGGATCGCCGAGCCGATCTTCGGCGCGACATCGGTGACTTCCCAGCGGGACGATACGGCAGTGGCCATCGGTTGCTTCTCCCAAATGTTCTTGCGCCAATATTATTGAACACTTGTACAGCATGGCGACGAACCGCGTCAAGCGACGGCCAGATGGCAGGCAGACGCAAAACGGCCGCCCCCGCTGGCGCGAGGACGGCCGCCGGAAGCGTCTTGCGGCTTCGCCTTACTCGAAGGGCTCTTCGCCCTGCAACTTGGTGCGGTGCATCATGCGGCCGCTGGCGGGATCGTACCATTCGGCGCGGTGCATCGTGCCGGTGTTGTCCCACATGACCGCATCGCCTACTTCCCACTCGTGGCTGTAGGTGAACTGCTCCTGCGTCGCCCACTCGCGCAGCCAGTTGAGGGTGCGCGCGCTGTCGAAGTGGTTCTGGCCGGTGATCGTGTGCGCGGTGTTGCCGATGACCAGGCTCTTGCGGCCCGAACGATGGTTCCACACCAGCGGGATCTCGACGTCGCCGATCGCCTGCATGCGCTCGAGCAGTTCCTGGTTCGGTTCGGGGTTCCAGTAGAACAGCGTCGGCCAGGCGCCGTGGCGGACGCGATAGCCGGCGAATTCGGCCTTCTTGTCTTCGGGCAGGTCATCATAGGCGGCATAAGTGTTGGCGAAGCCGGTGTTGCCGGTCCCCTTGGGCGAGGGAACCTTGCACGACAGCAGCGAAGCCAAGATCGGCACCTGGTTCATCGTGCCGTCGATGTGCCAGAACAGCGAGCCCTTGAGGTAGATCGCCGAGCTGGGATTCTCCTTCTCGTCGACCGTGATCTTGTGCGTCTTCTCCTCGCCCGCCTTGTCGGTCATCTCGGGCGCGAAAGTGCCCAGCGTCTTGGTGAAGGCGACCTGTTCGTCGTCGGTGAAGTCGATCTTGGGGAAGACCAGCACGCCGCGCTGCTCGAGCAGCTCGCGCAGCTCGGTGGCAAGCTCGCCGCTCAGCAGTTCTGCCTTGCTGTTCAGCACGCGGCTGCCGATCCTGGGCTTGATCGCTTCGGCGGAAAGGCGGGTCTTGGCGGCGGTGGCCATGGGTACGCTCCGGTGATTGGAAAATGAACTATGCTCGCCTTTTCCGCCACGCGTGCGCCACCGTCAAGCGCGGTGTTGCGATCACTGTGATCGCGCCGGCGGCCTCCGCCCCGGCGATGCCTGGCCGGCTCCGCGTGCGCGCGCTTCCCCCTCGCCTTCCGCCGCGTCCCCATCCCCGGCCTCCGGTGGCGGCACGAGCCGGTCCAGCCACTGCTCGACGAAGGCGCGCGCCTCGTCGTGGCCCGAGGTGACGCCGAGGCCTCCCTCCATCACCAGCGCGCGGCCGATGCCGGCCAGCAGCAGGCTGAGTCCCGCCGGCGGGCACCCGTCCGGCCCCGCCAGCCGCTCGCCCAGCACGCGGGTGAACAGGTCCACCTCGTGCCTGCGCATTTCCTCGCAATGCTCGGCCATATGCGCGCGGACCGCCTTGCGGTGATTGGCCAGCGCCATGAATTCCAGCGCGATGGCGATCCGGCTCGGATCGGTCAGATAGCGCCACAGCGCGCGGACCGGATCGGCCGACCGCAGCGCTTCCTCGATCATCCGGTCGCTTTCCTCGGCCCCCTTGCGCGACAGGGCCAGCAGCAGGTCATCGGTGGTGGGAAAGTAGTAGTGCACCAGCGAGGGTTTGAGCCCGGCCTGCGCGGCCACCCGCCGCGTGCTGACCGCGGCATAGCCCTGCGTGCGGATCAACTGCTCGGTGGCGTCCAGGATCAGGGCGCGCGTCGCCGAATTCTCTGCCCCAACCCTGCGCGGCGCGACTGCCATTCCACTCCCCCGACTGCGAGCCCATGACCTAGGCCCGCCAGCGCCTGAGTCAAGGAAGGGACGGCGCCGTTCCCGCTGAGCGCCGGGCATTTTCCGCGAGAGCCAAACGAAACGGCGGCCCTTTTGAGGGGCCGCCGTCCGGTTACTGCGAATGCAGCGCGGGCGATCAGTTGCCGAAGCGCACCTTCACACGCATGCCGTACATGCGCGGAGCCCCCAGCATGATCCACTCCGCGCCCGACGACGAGAGGCCGTTGCCCGAAGCGACCCAGTATTTCTCGCCGGTCACGTTGGTCATGAACAGGGCGAGGTCGATCGGGCTGCCGCCAACCTCGTTCCAGTTGAAGTTGAGATTCAGCAGGTCTGTCGCCGGCGAGATGCTGGCATTGAACGGGATCACGCCCGCCGCAAATGCCTTGTCGTTGCCGTGGTTGCTGTACTGCTTGTCGGTATGGGTGAAGATCGCGCTGACCGAGACCTTGCCCACCTCTTCCGGAACCGGAAGCGTGTATGTCGCGGTCAGAGTGACGCGATTCTTCGGCGCGAAGGGAAGGATCGTTCCCTTGGTCAGGAAAACCGCCTGGTCGCAATTGAACGCTGCGTTGTTGCAGTTCGGAACCGCGCTGCCGCCGTCGGTGACCTTGGCATCGAGATAGGCATAGCCCAGATCGAAACGCCAGCTATCGCCGATCAGCAGCGAGCCGTCGACCTCGATCCCCTGGAGTTTCGACTGGCCGACATTCTGAATGCCGTTGATACCGGTGGGGGCCGGCGCCGTGCAAGTCGCGCGGCCACCGATGTTTGGCTGCCCCGCCGAGTTGGTTTCGGACAGGCACTGCGGGATGAACACAGAGACCTGCTGATCCTTGAACTTGTTCAGGAAGGCCGCGACGTTGAGGTTGCCGCGCACCGTCGCGCCGGTGAAGCTGGCCTTGGCGCCGATCTCGAAGTTGTCGACATATTCCGGCTGCCAGGTCTCGAACTGCAGGTTCGCCTCGTTGATGCTGCCGCCGCGATAGCCGCGCGCGTACTTCGCATAGATCAGAGTGTCCGGATTCGGCTTGAAGTCCAGATTGATCATCCAGGTGGGCTTGCTCGACTTCGTCGTGAAGCTGCGGCCGATGCCGCAGGCGCCGTTGGTCAGAATGTCCACCGTGCCGCCGCCCGCGGGCTGCGCGGCCCGCGCGCAGCGATAGGCGGTCGGCCCGGTAAGCGCGTTGGGGACAACCACGATATTGTTCGCGTCTTCGTGCTGGCGATCCCAGGTGTTGCGAATGCCGCCGGTGATCGCGAACTGATCGGTCAGCTTGTACGTGGCCTGCGCATAGAGGCCGTAATTCTTGTAGTAATACATGTTGTGCGCGATGCTGATGTTGCCCAGCGCAGTACACGTGAAAGCCCAGACATCCGCCTGATTGGTGCAGTCAGACAGGATCGCGGTATATTGCGTCTGTTCCTTGTTGGGCTCGCTGTGCTCCAGATAGCCGCCAATCTGCCACACCAGCCTGTCATCCGCGGTGTGCCCCTGCAGTTGCAGTTCCTCGGTCAGCGTCCATTGGTTGCCCTGCCCGCCGTCCGGCCCCGGATTGACGATGACGAAGCTGCGGGGAATGTTGTCGCCCTGCAGGTTGAAGGAATAGGATTCCTTGGCCTTGCCGTAGCTGAAGATATTCTTCACCGTCAGCGTATCGGTGGCCCTCCAGGTCGTAGTATTGATGACCTGCCAGGTCTGGCTCTTCACGAACGAGTTCTCGTTGCTGTTGGCAACGTCGTAATAACCATAACCGGCGGCGACCTGCCGGTCGAGTTCCGTACAGTTCGCCGCGCGGGATGCCAGCGCCGTGCCCGTGTTGCCGTCGGACCCCGCCACATCGCCGCGGTTACAGTAGGCGTACTTGCCCATGTAACCGTTGGTGTCGGACTTGGCGTACGTGAAGATCGTGTAGTTCTCGATGTCGGGCGTCAGATCAATGGTGAGGCTGGCGCGCACGGCCCAATAGTCGACGTCGTTGAAATGATCGGGGCCGATGCCCGAGCGATTCCGGATATAGCCGTCACGCGTATTGCGGTCGGCCGCGACGCGGAAGCGAATGCTGTCGCTGAGCGGCACGTTGAGCACGCCCTGGAGACGCCACTGGTCGAAGTTGCCGACCGTGGCCTCGACCGAGCCTTCGAGATTGTCCGTCGGCTTGTTGGGAACCAGCAGGATCGCACCGCCCGTCGTATTGCGGCCGAACAGCGTGCCCTGCGGCCCCTTGAGCACCTGGACGTTCTGCAGATCCATCATCTGGCCAACGCCGGCGCCGTTGCCGCTGGTGATGTTCGAGGACAACCGCGGCGCGATGGCGTCGGCGAAATAGACCGCCACCGACGGCGCGGTATTCAGATCCTGCGAGAAACCGCGGATCGCGAAGCTCGACTTGTCGGGACCATAGCGGCCGTTCACCGTCAGCGAGGGCGTATAGGCCGCCAGGTCGGTGCTGCTGACGATGTTGCGCGCGGCCAACTGCTCGGGATTGTAGACAGTGATGGAGATCGGCACGTCCTGGAGGCGCTCCTCCATGCGCCGCGCAGTCACGACGATGTCCGCCCCGCTGGCATCGTACGCCTCCTGCGCGAACGCCGTCGGCGTCGTCAGAACCACGCCCATCGCGGTCGCCGCGAGCGCAATGCGCTTGGTGAATGTCGGTGTCATCTGGTCCTCCTGTTGCCCGTCGGCGCACCGCATCGCTGGCGCCCGCCAGTTGTTTCCTGGTTGTCCGATCGAAAAGCCCCGGCCAACCCCCACATCGGTTCTGTTCTTGCAGTCGCGGCATCGCCTACATGTAACCTGGGTGTCAAGCTCTCGTACGGGCGTACAGACTTGCCCAGGTAAGAACCCTGTGCACCTGTTGCGCGGCTGCCACTCTCTCTCGTCCCGTGCGCGCGTTCCCCGGGATATCCTCGGCCTGCGGTTGACAGGCACCCGTGCAATTGGGACGCACCGGGAAATCTCGAGGACAAAACATTGCCGCAAAGCAAATCCGTTTCCGCCGGCTCCGAATGGCGAGCCCATTGGACGGTGGTTCTGGCGGCGGCGGCGGGCGTGTCGCTGTCGGCGGTCAGCCTTTCATCGCTCGGCGTCATGATGGAGCCGATCGAGCAGGAATTCGGCTGGAGCCGGACACAGATATCGTTCGGCACCTCGCTGATCTCGTTCATCGCGATGGCCCTCGCCACCGTGGTCGGCCTCGCGATAGACCGGCTGGGCGCGCGCTTCGTCGCCATCGTCGCGGCGACCATGATGTGCGCGGGCGTCGCGCTGATGTCCTCCGTCGCCGGCAGCCTGTGGCAATGGTGGGGCCTGTGGATCATCGTCGGCCTGGCCGCGGCGGCGATGCCCACGGTCTGGCTGACGCCGATCTCCAGCCTGTTCCAGTCCGGACGCGGCCTCGCCGTCGCCCTCACGCTGAGCGGATCGGGGATCAGCACCTCGCTGGTACCGATCGTCGCCAACGCCCTGCTCGCGGAATACGGCTGGCGCGGCGCCTATCTCGGGCTCGGAGCGATCTGGGCGGTGGTGGTGCTGCCGCTGGTGCTGCTGTTCTTCCGCGGCCCGGCCCCGCGCAAGGCGGCCGGCCCGGCGAGCGCGGGCGCAGGCGCAAGCGCGGCGGCAAGCCCCCTGCCCGGCCTCACCGCGCGTGAGGGCTTTGCCTCGCCCACGTTCTACAAACTCGCGTTCGCGGCGTTCCTCAGCATGTCGGCGGGCGTCGCGCTGATCCTCAACCTCGTACCGGTGCTGCGCTTCACAGGCCTCACCCCGGCCACGGCAGCCGCCGTCGCCGGCATCATCGGCATCGCCACGATCATCGGCCGGATCATCGGCGGCTGGCTGATGGATCGCATGAGTGCCGGCACGATCGCGGCACTGGCATCCGGCGGAGCGATCGCCCTGCCCGCACTGCTGCTCGCGGCGCCGGGTTCGACCACGGCCGCGGCGGCGGGCGTGGCGATCTACGGGCTGCTGGGCGGCGCGAAGGTTCCCGCGGTCGCCTATCTCACCAGCCGGCATTTCGGCGCGCGCGCCTTCGGCACGCTCTACGGGGCGGTCAACACCGCGATCGCGCTCGGCGTCGGCATCGGGCCGCTGGCGGCGAACTACGTCTACGACATCACGCAGTCGTACACGCCGGTGATGTGGACGGCCGTGCCGTTCCTCGCGCTGGCCGCGGTGTTCTATCTGTCGCTCGGCGCCTACCCCGACTTCACCGAGCGCAAGGCGGACGCCTGAGGCGGGCGCCCGAAGGCGGGACGACCGGGGCTCCGGCCCGTCAGTCGCCCGTCAGGATGCGATCGATCAACTGCTGAACCGTCGGCGTGAAGTTGTTCGAATAGAACGGGTCCTGCTTGAACCGGTAGGCGGCGTGACCGGCGAACATCAGGTTGTTCTCGATCGGCCCGCCGTGGGCGATGTCCTGCAGCGTCTTCTGGATGCAGAAGCTGCGCGGATCGGCCAGGCGTCCGGTGGTGTAGTCGTCATGGTCCTTCCATGACGAGAACCCGCAGTGCGACAGGCAGCCCATGCAGTCCGCCTGGTCCTGGCGGATGCCGTCGCGCTCTTCGGGCGTCACGAAGATGATCGTGTCGTCGGGGGTGCGCAGACCCTCGGTGAAGCCCTGTGCCGCCCAGCCGCGCGCGCGTTCCAGGTCCCTGGGCGCCACCCAGAAGTTCTTGCCGCGCACGCCGACGTCGAGCTGTACCGTGTGCTCGCCCGCCTCGACCTTGGAATAGGGCACCTGCCGCTCGGACCGCGCCTCGAGGTTGCGCAGGAAAGGATTGCGCACGGCCGAGGAATAGAACCCCGTCGGCGAGAAGCGGTGGAGCAGGATATCGCCCGAATCGAGCGTGCGCAGCGCGTCTTTCCAGCCCTGCGGGATCGGGCTCTCGTGCGTGAGCAGCGGCCGGGTGCCGAACTGGAAGGCGATCGAGCCCAACTCGGGATTGTCGATCCAGTCATCCCACTCGCGCAGGTACCAGACCCCGCCGGCCATGATGATCGGCACGTCGTCCGACACCCCCTCGGCGCGCATCGTGTCGCGCAAGGCCTTGACGCGGGGATAGGGAGCTTCGGGCTTGTTCGGGTCCTCGGCGTTGGACAGGCCGTTGTGGCCGCCGGCCAGCCACGGGTCCTCATAGACCACCGCGGCCATGAGTTCGGACACCTTGTGATAGGCGCGCTTCCACAGCGCGCGGAAGGCCCGCCCGGAACTGATGATCGGCAAATAGTTGACATTGAAGCGCTGCGCGATCTCGGACAGGCGATAGGGCATGCCGGCGCCGCAGGTCACGCCGGTGACGAGGCCGCGGGTCTTTTCCAGAACCCCTTCGAGCACCTGCTGGGCGCCGCCCATTTCCCACAGCACGTTGACGTTGATCGCGCCCCGGCCGCTGGCGATGTCGTAAGCGCGGCGCACCTGCTCGACGGCGCCGTCGATGGCATAGCGGATCAGTTCCTCATGGCGTTCCTTGCGGGTCAGCGCATGGTAGATCTGCGGGACGATCTTGCCTTCGGCGTCGTAGCTGTCGGCGTTGACCGCGCTCACCGTGCCGATGCCGCCAGCCGCCGCCCAGGCGCCCGAACTGGCGTGATTCGTCGCCGAAACGCCCTTGCCGCCCTCGATCAGCGGCCAGACTTCGCGTCCGCCGTAGAGTATCGGCTTGAGACCCTTGAAACTCATTACGTTCAATCTTTCCCTGTCGTGAACCGGCTAGCGTGGGGTCGCCGCCTTGTCTGCTTGCAGGCAGGGCCGAATCGCTTCCGGCGCGGGACGGTGGCCCGCGGCCTCGAACTGCGCATAATAGCCCTGCATTTTCGGCTTACGAACAAATTGCGTTAAACGAAAGCCCACCGTGCCGAATTCGCAGAAGAGCAATGCCGGCGGGATGCCGTGCTGGTCGGTCGGCCGGTCGGTATCGACGACGATCACCCGGCCCCCGGGCCGCAGCGCGGGGCGCAGCCGCCACAGGAAGGCATAGGGCTCGGTGACCTCGTGGTACATGTGCACCATGAAGATGCGGTCGAAGCTCGCCACCGGGAGGCGCGGATCGTCCGACTCGCCGGGCTTTATCGAGACATTGTCCAGCCGCTCGCGCTGGATGCGGTCACCCAGGCGATGGAGCGCCGCCGCGTCGATGTCCTGCGCCAGCACCCGGCCCTTCGCGCCGACCCGCGGCGCGAGGCGGACGGTATAGTAGCCCTCGCCCGCGCCGATGTCGGCGACGGTCATGCCGGGTCGGATGTCGGCAAGGTCCATCACGGTCTGCGCCTCGTTGACGCTGTCGCGCTGGATCTCGGTGGAAAACGAGGTCGCGCCGGCCTTCGACACCGGGCGGTCGGCACGGGGAAACGCCCGCGCCGTCGCCGGCCGGTCGGACTCGTCGGCACCGGGCCCGTTGCATCCGGACAGCGCGGCCAAGCCGAGCAGCGCGGCCGCGGCCAGCCTCAATCGACATCCTCCACCGCCACCTTCTCGCCCGTGACGCGCTGCGACAGCGCGGCGGCCATGAAGGGATCGAGAGCGCCGTCGAGCACGTCGTCGGGCGCGGTCGAGGTCACGCCGGTGCGCAGGTCCTTCACGAGCTGGTAGGGCTGGAGGACATAGGAGCGGATCTGGTGGCCCCAGCCGATGTCGGTCTTGGCCGCGTATTCGCCCGAAGCCTCGGCCTCGCGCTTGGCCAGTTCGGCCTCGTAGAGCCGGGCCTTGAGCATATTCATCGCGGTGGCGCGGTTCTTGTGCTGCGAGCGGTCGATCTGGCTGGCGACGATGATGCCGGTGGGCACGTGCGTGATGCGCACCGCGGAATCGGTGGTGTTGACGTGCTGCCCGCCCGCGCCCGAAGCGCGGTAGGTGTCGATCTTCAGGTCTGCCGGGTTGATCTCGATGTCGATGTCGTCGTCGATCACCGGATAGACCCAGATCGACGAGAAGCTGGTGTGCCGCCGCGCCGAGCTGTCGTAGGGGCTGATGCGGACCAGGCGGTGGACGCCGCTCTCGGTCTTGGCATAGCCATAGGCGTTCTCGCCCTTGATCAGCAGCGTCGCGCTCTTGATCCCGGCCTGCTCGCCGGCATGGTATTCGACCAGTTCGACCTTGTAGCCGTGCCGCTCGGCCCAGCGCGTGTACATGCGCTGGAGCATCTCGGCCCAGTCCTGGCTTTCGGTGCCGCCGGCGCCGGCGTGGACTTCCAGATAGGCGTCGTTGGCGTCGGCCTCGCCGGCGAGGAGAGCCTGGACCTTGTCGGCGTCGGCCCGGTCGGCCAGGGCGGCCAGCGTCGTCAGGCCTTCCTCGATCGTGGCATCGTCGCCCTCGGCCTCGCCCAGTTCGACAAACTCGATGGCGTCGGCCATTTCCTGCTCGATCTGCCGGACCGTGCCGACGGCCGCGTCGAGCCGGCGCCGCTCGCGCATGACCGCTTCGGCTTCCTTGGGGTTGTCCCAGAGCTTCGAATCCTCGACGCGCGCGTTCAGCTCGTCGAGCCGACGCAGCGCGCGATCCCAGTCGAGAAACTTGCGGACGAGCGCCAGCGCGGCCTCGATCCGGTCGATGTGAGCCTGCCCTTCGGCACGCATTGCATGGTACTCCAAACCGTTGGCGCCCCGCTTAGCGGAGCGCGTCGGTTTGTAAAGCGCGCAGCATCCGCGCGCAGGCGCATCAGTGCCGGTGGTGGCCCAGCGCCTGCACCGCCTCCAGCGTCAGGCGGACGTGATCGCGATAATCGAGGTCGGAATGGACGAACGTGATCCGGCCGCTCGGCGCGATGACATAGCTGGTCCGGCCGGTCAGGCCGGGCTGGATGCGGCCCTGCATCGCCTGCGGCAGCTTCTCGCGCTGCATCGCCACGTCGTAGGCGCGCACGATCGCCGGCGTCGCCGCGGCGACCGCGAACTTGCCGCGACACTCCTCGGTCGAGAAGCGCTGCAGCGTCGGCAGGTCGTCGGCCGACATGCCGATCACCGTCGCGTGGGCCGCCTGGAACTGGTCCATGGCCTCGGCGAAGGCGCGCGTCTCCAGCGTGCAGCCCTGGGTGAACGCCTTGGGGAAGAAATAGAGCACCACCGGCCCGCGGCGCAGCGCCGCGCGCAGGTTGAAGCTCTCGATCTTCCCGGCCATCGCGCTCTGCGCGGTGAAGTCGGGCGCGACGGCGCCGGCCGGCAGTTCGGCCAGCGCCAGCGAGGGGACGGCGAGCGCCGCGAGAGAGGCGGCGAGAAGTGCGAGTCTGCCCATGCGGCGATTGTGCCTCCCCCGCCCCGGCATGTCCAGCCGATCCCGCCGGGTCAGGACATGCCCCGCACATAGGCATCCACCGTGCCCGCGCAGCCGATCTTGTCGTCTCCTTCGAGGTCCGCGTAGCGATAGATGTCATCGCGGATCGAAGGCGAGCGGCTGCCGCAGGTGCAGGGCGAATAGTCCACCTCGATATGGTCGCCCGAGATCACCCCGCCCCAGCGGCCGTCCATCGACAGGTCGAAGAAGGCGGCGCGGCCCTCGACCTTGCCTTCGCCGACGCCCGGCATCAGCGCATCGCCGTCCTTGTCGAGCGGCAGGCAGACCAGCCACGGCGGGATGTGGTAGCGGTTGCCGCCCTGGCAGCGCGGCATCGACGTGCCCAGTTCCTGCATCCCGTACATCTGGTAGATGAAGCGCGGCTGTAGGTTGAAGGTCTCGTAGACGTATTCGCGATAATTGTCCGGCAGCTTCGCCCGCTTCAGCCCGCCGCCGAGATAGACGGCGTTGTCGGGGTGGAAGTCCTTGGCGCTGTAGCCGCGCGCGCGGACCGCCTCGGCGAAGGGATAGAGCGAGCCCCACATGCCGGTGATGTAAAGGCGTTCGTGGCGCTTGGCGATGATATCCTCGACGGCGCCGACCTGCGCGTCGTCGAGCCCCTGCTGCCGCGTCCGGGTTTCCGCCTCGTACTCGGCGATCTCGGCCGGCTTGGCGGTGCCGTCGGCGATCGCCTTGCGCAGCGTGATCATCTTGGTGAGCGATCCGATCGTGACCGGCGGCAGGCCGGACTCGAACCGCGGCGCCTGGGGATCAAGGAAGGCCGCCATCATCGCCTTGCCCATCGCGGCGTTGCGCGGCGTATAGGCGATCGCACCGGCGGCCCCGGCCGGCGTGCGCATGTCGCCGGCGCGGATGTCGGAACCCCACTGCACGGCGGCGACGCCGTCCTGGCTGGCGAAATTGAGGTCGGCCTGCGAGGCGACGAGCATCGCCGACTTGCCGGTCGTGCCGCTGGAGCAGGAGACGAAATGGCCCGCGCGCTCGCAGGCGGCCACCCAGTCGTCGATTTCCCTGACGTCGGAAAGATCGACGTTGTCGGTGGGATGGGCCGAGACGGTGCCCAGCCACTTGGTCAGACGGTCCCACTTCTTCTCGGTGAGGAAGCTTTCGGGATAGCTCTTGTAGGCCGTGTGCGGCAGCAGCAACGGCACGACGTCCTCAAGGCTGCGGATCTCGGACACCTCGGCGTCCTTGGCGCGCAGGGCGACCAGCTTGATCCGCTTGCCCTGCTCCTGCAGCCGCTCGTTCATCGCGGCGATCTGAAGGTCGCGGATTTCCGACCAGGGGATGTCGAAACCCGAGGCTTCGGGCATATACTTCAGCAGGTTGTCTGCGGCCTCTCCCACGATACTCTCCTTGTCGATTCGTTATAATAGCTACGTGTTCGTGTCATTTTTGTCCGGCCCGGCGGCGCAGGCAAGCGGAATCTGCACCGGGTCCCGCCCTTGCCAGCGCCGGTCCCGGCCTTATTGTCCTTGTCATCGCACGGTCGGGCGATACAATGGCAACTCGAACGTATCATTAAGCCCGTTTCGCCGAGGGACCAGGGGAACCAGCGACGCATGAATGAAGTGTTGCCGATCAGGCGCCCGCGCGCGGGCCGGCCCACGCGTGAGCAGGCCAGGGCGCGGCACGAGGAACTGCTCGACCGGGCGCTCGACCATTTTCTCGACAAGGGGTTCGAACAGGCGACGATCGAGGCGATCGCCGCCGACGTGGGCATGACCAAGCGCACCGTCTATGCGCGCTATCCCGACAAGGCCGCGCTGTTCCGGGCGGCGGTGCGGCGGGCGATCGAGCGCTACGCGATCCCCGAGGAGCGCATCCTCGCGACCGAGGTGGCGGACCTGGAGCAGACGCTCACCAACATCGCGATGCTGCGTATCGACCTTGTCTCCTCGCCGCAGGGCCTGAAGCTGCAGCGCATCATCCAGACCGAAAGCTACCGTTTTCCCGAGATATTCACCGACACCTACGAACTCGGCGCGCTGCCGACGATCAGGTTTCTGGCCAAGCTGCTGAGGCGCGAGACCGAGGCGGGCAATCTCGCCGTCGAGGATAGCTTCGCGGCGGCCAATGCCTTCGTCAGCCTGGTCGTCACCGGCCCGGTGAAGCTGATCCTGGCCGCCAGCCCCCTCCCCCCCGAGGAGCTGGACCGCCGCGTCGCGTTCGGCGTCCAGCTTTTCCTCAACGGCGCGCGGCCGCGCTGAAATTCCTTACGAGACAATTCCTTACAGGACAAAGCGAGAGGATCGAAATGAGCGATACATCCGTCCGGCGCGTCGCCGTCGTCACCGGGGCCAGCTCGGGCATCGGCCTGGAGACCGCCAAGGCCCTGGTCGGCACGGGCTGGCACGTGATCGGCCAGGGGCGCGATCCGGAGCGCAGCGCGCGGGCCGAGGCCGAGATTCGCGCGGCCTGCGCCGATGGCGGGCGGGTCGACTTCCTGCGCGCGAACCTCTCGCTGATGGCGGAGACCAAGCGCCTCGCCGACGGGATCAAGGCGCTGACCGGGCGGATCGACGTGCTGCTCAACAACGCCGGCGGCGTGCGCGACAAGCGTTACGTGACCAGCGAGGGTACCGAAGAAACCTTTGCCGCCAATCACTTGGCGCCGTTCCTGCTTACCCGCGAGCTGATGCCCTTGCTGGAAACGGCGGCGGCGGGCAGCGCGCCCGGATCGGTGCGGGTGCTGGCCGTATCCTCGCTCGCCTACCTGCAGCCGCAGGGCATGAACTGGGACGATCTGCAGCGGCTGAACGGAGAATTTCCCGCCGCCGCGGCCTATTGCGAGGCCAAGCTGGCGAACCAGCTGTTCAACGTTGCGCTCGGCGCGAGGCTGAGCGATAAAGGCATTGTTTCTCAGGCGCTTGTGCCCGGCCCGGTCAAGACGAACTTCGCCAACCACGGCGACGAGCAGATGCAGGCCTACATGAAGACGGCCGACGGCCTGACGCCCGAGGAGGTCGCGAAAACACTGGTGTGGATGGCGACCGCGCCGGAAACGGGCGGCGAGAGCGGGCGCATGTTCTACGACATGCGGGAAGTGGCCGTGCAGCCCCACGGCAAGGACCAGGCGGCGGCCGAAAGGCTTTGGAACGAAAGCGAAATCCTGCTGGCGAGCATGGGCTATTGAGGCAGATGCTGACAGTACCCCCGCAAGCCGCTATCGCGCCGCAATGAGCACCCCTGAACGCCCGCGCCGCAGCGCGCTCTATCTCCCCGCATCCAACGCCAAGGCGATCGCCAAGGCGCGCACCCTGCCCGCCGACGTGGTCATCCTCGACCTTGAGGACGCGGTCGCGCCGGAGGTCAAGGCCGAGGCGCGCGCGGCGGCGATCGCGGCGGTGGCGGAAGGCGGATTCGGCCGGCGCGAGGTAGCGATCCGGGCCAACGGGCTCGATACGCCCTGGGGCGCCGAGGACCTTGCCGCCATCGCCGCCTCGGGGGCCGACGCGGTGCTGGTGCCCAAGATCTCCTCGCCCGCCGACATCGACGCCTGCCAGGTGGCGCTGTCGGCCGCGCCGGAGGGCCTGCAGCTCTGGGCGATGATCGAGACCTGCGCCTGCCTGCCGCAGCTCGACGCGATCGCGGCGCGGGCGCGGAGCACGCGGCTGTCGCTGTTCGTCATGGGCACCAACGATCTCGCCAAGGAGATGCGCGCGCGGCTGACGCCCGAGCGCACGCCGTTCCTGCCGTTCCTGGCGATGACGGTCGCGGCGGCGCGGGCGCATGGCGTCGCGGTGCTCGACGGGGTGTGCAACGAGTTCCGCGATCTCGACGTGTTCCGCGCCGAGGCCGGGCAGGGCCTGCTGTTCGGCTTCGACGGCAAGAGCCTGATCCACCCCAACCAGATCGACCCGTGCAACGCCGTGTTCTCGCCGGGCGAGGACGAGCTGCGCCGGGCCCGCGCGGTGATCGCCGCCTTCGCGCTGCCGGAAAACGCCGGCAAGGGCGCGATCCAGGTGGAGGGCAAGATGGCCGAGCTGCTGCATCTGGAACAGGCGCAGCGCCTGGTCGGTGTTGCCGAACAGATCGCCGCCTCCTGACAGCGTAAACTGATAGCGTCAAAAACGGCGGAACCCGATCCAGCCAGGCTGAATCGGGTTCCGTGTCGAAAGCCGCCGGCGGCCCCGGACAGGTCCGGAGACGCCTGTCGTTATCGGATCAGAACTTGACGCCGAGTTCGATGCCGTAGGTCGTCGGCGCGCTCCAGTTCGCGCCCATGCCGACGGTGTTGTACTGCACCGCGGTCAGGTAGCGGTTGTTGGTCAGGTTATCACCCCAGACCGCGACCGTGTAGGTCTCGCTCGGGTCGGTCCACTGGGCGCGGGCCGAAAGCACTTCGTAGGCCTTCTGCGGGAACTGCACGCCCGAGGGGCCGAAGAAGAACTCCGAGGTATAGTACAGGTTGCCCGAGAGCTGGAGCTGGCCGCCGCCAAGATCGGTGCGGTAGCGCGCGCCGATGTTGCCGGTGAACTCGGGCGTGCGCTGCATCGTCACGTCGTCGAGCGCGGTGAGGGCCACGTCGAGCAGGCCGGTGGCGGGATCGCGCAGGTAGATCGGCGCCAGATCGAAATCCTTGTAGCGCGCGTGGATCCACGAGGCGCCGGCGGTGAGCTGGAAGCCCTCGAACAGCTCGTAGCGGATCGAGCCGTCAAGACCGTAGATCTTGGACTCGGCCGCGTTGAGGATGTTCGCCTGGCCCGCGAGGAACAGCGAGACCTGCAGGTTCTTGTAGTCGTAGTAGAAGGCCGAAAGCTCGACCCCGAACCGGCGATCGTCGTGCTTGAAGCCGACTTCGTAGGCGTCGATCTTCTCGGGCTTGACGTCGTTGCACAGGAAACCGGTGCCCGTCGGGTTCTGCGGCGTCGGGATGTTGCTGGCGTTCTGGCAGGTGCCGCCGGCGTCGATCAGCGCCGCCTTGTAGCCGCGCGTGAACGAGGCGTAGATGCTCGAACGGTCGGTCGGCTTGTAGCGGACCACGACGCGCGGGGTCACGCGGTCGCCGCTGATCGAGGCGAGCGGCGAAGGCACCGTGCTGAAGCGCGGGTTGTAGTAGGCATCGGTCACGCGGTCATGCGCATAGCGCGCGCCGGCCGTGACGAAGAGCTGCGGCGAAATCTCGTAGGTCAGGTCGAGGAAGGCCGCGTAGCTCTCGGTCGTCGTGCCCGAACCGCCCAGGCGCAGGCGGGCATTGCTGCCGTCCGGCGCCGCGAAAGTATCGACGTGCGTCTGCCAGACGTCGCGGTTGTAGAAATAGAACAGGCCGGCGGTCCACTGCAGCGCGGGGCCCGCCTTCGACGTCAGCAGCAGTTCCTGGCTCCACGTCTGGCTGTTCACCGGCAGGCCGAGCTGGAAGCCATCGGCCCCGGTCAGCCCCGTGTTGTCGAGGTTCTGCGAGGCGTCGGTGTCCTCGGAACGGTACTGGGTATAGGACGCGAGATCGCCGAACCCGAGGTCGACCTTGAAGGTCGCCTGCAGCACGTCGCTCTTCGTGCGGAAATAAGTCTGCCGGTCGAGCGCGACCTCGTCCGGATCGATCGTGTAGATCGCCGAGGGCAGCCCGAGCACGGGCGTCAGCAGGCCGAGGTTGGGATCGTTGTAGGACGCCGACATCAGCGAGGTCGGATCGTTCATGTCGCCGTGCTGATAGCGCAGCAGCAGCGAAGCGGGGCCGAACTCGACCTTGACGCCGGCGCGGACCGACCAGTTCTCGAACTTGCCGACGTTGTCGTTGCCGTCGAGAATGTTCGTCACCCAGCCGTCGCCGCGACGGTACATGCCCTCGATGTCGACGGCGATGCCTTCGGCGATGCCGGTCGTGGCATAGCCCTGCACGCGCGCTTCGTTGAAGCGGCCGTAGGACGCCTTGAACTGCGCCGAGGTTTCCTCGCTGGGATCGGCCGACTGGATAAGGATCGCGCCGCCGGTGGTGTTGCGGCCGAACAGCGTGCCCTGCGGGCCCTTGAGCACCTGCACGCTGCGCACGTTCATAAGCTGGCTGTCCGCCGCCAGCGGGTTGGGCGAATAGAAGCCGTCGATGTAGATGCCGACGTTGGCGCCGCCGCCCGACGTGGTGTTCGCGGTGCCGACACCGCGGATCGTCGGCTGCGCGAAGGCGCCGGTGTTGTCGAAGCGCAGCGACGGCGTGACGCGCGAGATGTCCGACAGATCCTGCACGTTGGCGGTGGCCAGCGTATCGGCCGCGAGCGTGGTCACCGAGATCGGCACGTCGACCGAGCGTTCCGCGCGGCGCTGGGCGGTGACGACGATCTCGTTCGAGACGCTCGCCTCGTCGCTCTCGGCCTGGGCCATGGCCGGCGTCGCGAGCGCGGCCAGCCCGATCAGGCCGAAGACCGACGTTGCGGTGCGGATGGTGTGGATGCGCATGGTATCTCCTTCAAACGCGTTCTGTACAATCGTACAGCTCGGGGGCGCGGCTATCCCAGCGCCGCTTGCGCTGTCCAGCTTGCCGAAGGAAATATCGGGATTTTATTGGACACTGTGGTCCGAAAGCCACGCATTGGATACAAGTCACGTTGGATACAAGTCACGGGCCGATGTAGGTGACCGTGCTGCCGCGATAGGGATCGGGTGAATCCGCCTTCCAGCGCACCGATCCGAAGGGCCGCTCCAGCCGCCGCCGCACGCGGTGGCCGTGGCCCTTGCGGTTGAAGCTGTCGGCCCGTTCCTGCAGCTCGTACTCGTTCTGGGTATAGCGGTCGCGCATGCGCAGGTAATCGCCCCAGGTGGGGCAGTGATAACGCTCCACCCATATCGCCGGATCGGCGATATCGCGCGAGATCGACCAGTCGAAGCCGCCGATGCGGTTGCGGACGCGTTGCAGCTTGACCATGACGTCGTAGAATTCGCGCGCGCGGTCAGGCTCCACGTCGTATTCCACCTCGATCACCACCGGGCCCGAGCGCAGCGTCAGCCCCAGCGCGACCTCCGGCTCATAGCCGATGTCGATGGTTTCCGTATCCACCTCGGCCTCGCCCGAGAGCCGGAAGACGAAGCCGAGCAGGCTCGTCGCCATCGTGACCACGCCCGATGCGAGGAAGGCGATCGCCACGTCCCAGTGCGCCGCGACCTCGCCCCAGGCCCAGGCGCCGATGCCGATCCCCGCGGTCAGCGCCGAGGTGTAGAGCGACAGCGCCCGCGCCGTGACCCAGCGCGGCGCCGAAAGCTGGACGCTGACGTTGATCAGCGCGACGGTGAGGATGTTGCAGGCGCCGATGACGAAGAAGGCCGCGCAAGTCACCGCCAGCGAATGGCTGAACCCGACGACCAGCAGCGACAGGCCGGTGCCGATCGCGAAGATGCGCACGGCGATCTCGCTGCCGATCCGCGTGCGGATGTCGCTGACGAACAGCGCGCCGAGCACCGCGCCCACCCCGGTGGCGCCCAGCAGGATGCCATAGACCGCCGCATCGCCGCCCAGCATGGTCTTGGCCACCAGCGGCGCCAGCGCCGATGCCGTGGCGCTGGCCAGGCCGAAGGCCAGCGCGCGGACCAGCGAGGTGCGCACCGGCGGCGAATGGAGGGCATAGCGCCCGCCCGCCACGATCGCCCGGTCGATCCGCTCCGGCGGCAGCCGCGAGGGCGTGTGCCGCCGCGACCAGGCGAAGAACGCCAGCCAGAGCGGGATATAGAAGGCCGCGTTGATGCCGAACGCGGCCTTGGCGCCGAAGGCGAGGACCACGAACCCGCCGATCGCCGGGCCGAAGCTGCGCGCGATGTTGTAGCTGATCGTGCCCAGCGCCACCGCCGCCGGCAGGTTCCGGGCCGAGACCTGCTCGCCGATCGAGGCCTGCCAGGACGGGGCATAGAGCGCGACGCCGCCGCCGATCAGCACGCAGAAGCCCAGCAGCAGCCATGGCGTGGTCAGGTCGAGCACAGCCAGCACCGTCAGCGCCGCGCTGGACACGATCGCGAAGCCCAGGCCGACGAGCGCGATCCGGCGCCGGTCGAACATGTCGGCGACCGCGCCGGCCGGCAGAGCGACCAGCATCAGCGGCAGCATCATCGCCGTCTGCACCAGCGCCACCATGCTGGGCGATGAGCTGAGCCGCGTCATTTCCCAGGCGGCGCCGACGCCGAGGATGAGCTGCCCGAAATTGGAGAACAGGCTGGCGGTCCAGATGGTCCGGAACGTCTTTTCGCGCAGTGGGGCGAAGGCGCCGATGCGCGCGCCGTCCGTTTCTGCGCTGGCTGCCATGAATTCCCCTTCCATCCAAGCCCGTGTAAGTCGACGCGTCCGCCTTCCGCGTCAAGGCGTGCCCGGCAAAAGGCCCGCAAACCGGCGGGTTGCGTGCATCGGGCGCTTGCGCCGCGGCGAATCATGGGCACATTGGGGGCAAGCGGCGGGCGAACCGGCAATCGCCGCAGCGATCAGCGCCGTTTGCCGATTGCAAATCCCCCGCCGCCCTAGCAAGAGCGCGGCAGAACCGTATCGAGGAGACAGTCCGTGGCCAACGCCTATATCATCGACGCCGTCCGTACGTATCGCAGCATCGGCAAGATGGGCAAAGGCGCGCTGTCCACCATGCATCCGGAGCATCTTTCGGCAACGGTGCTGGCCGCGCTGCGCGACCGCAACAACCTGAACACGGCGGACGTGGACGACGTGATCTGGGGCGTGTCGGGCGCGATCGGCCTGCAGGGCGGCGATATCGGCCGCAACGCCGCGCTCGACGCGGGCTACGACGTCAGGGCCGGCGGCGTCACGCTCAACCGCTTCTGCGGCAGCTCGATCACCTCGACCAACTTCGGCGCGGCGATGATCATGTCGGGCATGCACGACCTCGTCGTCACCGGCGGCATGGACATGCTGTCCTACGTCAACTGGTACGGCATGAAGATGCGCGAGGCGGGCCTGGGCGGCGGCGGCATGGGCACGGGCAACCCGCGCCTGCAGGCGAAGCACCCGCAGTCGAACCAGGGCCTCTGCGCCGACGCCATCGCCGCGATCGAGGGCATCACGCGCGAGGAGCTGGAGGAGATGGGCGTCGAGAGCCAGCGTCGCGCCGCGATCGCGATCAGGGAAGGCCGCTTCGACAAGTCGACCATCGTGGTGAAGGACGACGCAGGCAACGTCATCCTCGACCATGAGGAATACCCCCGCCCCGAGACGACGAAGGAAGGGCTGGCCCAGCTCAAGCCCGCGTTCGAGATGTTCCTCAACATGCCCTCGCAGGAGGGCGGCAAGACTTATGCCGAGCTGATCAACCAGGTCTATCCCGACGTCGAGATCAAGCCGATCCACCATGTCGGCATCTCCTCGGGCGTGGTGGACGGCGCGGCGGGCCTGCTGCTCGCCTCGAAGGACTATGCCGACAAGCACGGCCTCAAGCCGCGCGCGCGCATCGTCGCCATGGCCGAGATCGGCGACTGCCCGACGCTGATGCTCAACGCCCCCGTGCCGGCGGCGAAGAAGGTGCTGGAGAAGGCCGGCCTCACCACCGACGACATCGACGTCTGGGAAGTGAACGAGGCTTTCGCCGTGGTCGTCGAGAAATTCATCCGCGACCTCGGGCTCGACCGCGCCAAGGTGAACCCCAACGGCGGCTCGATCGCGCTCGGCCATCCGATCGCCGGCACCGGCGCGATCCTGATCGGCACCGCGCTCGACGAGCTGGAGCGGACCGGCGGCCGCTATGGCCTCGTCACCATGTGCGCCGCGGGCGGCATGGCGCCCGCGATCATTATCGAACGGGTCTAGGCCGCGCGCCTGATACAGCCTGTATCATAACCGCGCATCGGCGAAAAAACGTGCATTTCCGCGTCATTCCGGCTATCCGGGTCGAATGACGCGGACAGTTCCAGGGGATGACCGATAGAGGCCCTCGCCGATAGCGATTTGGATCAGCGGCGCACCATCGGGCTGCGGCTCACCGTCCTTGCCCGGCTTCTGCGCAGCAATTTCGATCGGCATGTCGCGGGCCTGCACGTCACCCGCTCGCAATGGGCCATGATCGCCGTCGTCGCGCGCCGGCCCGGCGCCACGCAGCGGATGATCGCCGAGGCGCTGGAGATGTCGGAAGCCTCGGCCGGGCGGCTGATCGACCGGCTCTGCGCCGACGGCCTGCTCGAACGCCGCGACCGCGACGACGATCGCCGCGCCCGCGCGGTCTACCTGACCGAGGCCGCCGAGCCGCTGCTCGAAAAACTCGCCACCATCGCGCGCGAGACGGAGGAGAGCATGTTCATGGGTTTCTCGGACGAGGACCTGGACCGGATGCAGGACTACGTCGACCGGATCTACGCCAACGTCCTCAAGGGCTGATTGGTCTCAAGGGCGGGCCGGTCTCAAGGGCTGATTGGCCCTTCCCCCGCACGGGACATGGAAAAAGGGCGGCGCAATGCGCCGCCCTTTCGCTTTGTCCAGTTCGCTGTCGCAGCAATTACCGCGCGCGGCCCAGCTCCGACTTGGTCAGCGAGGTCGTGACCTTGCCGTTGACGTCCGACAGCGTCTCGGCCGGGACCGTGACCAGCTTGCCGTTCAGGATGACCTGCGGGTTGCCGTCCGAGTTGACGCGATAGATCGCGGCAACGCGCTGGCCGTTGCTCGAATAGAGCATCTTGCCGGCGTTGACGGTGACGGCGGCGGCCGGCGCGTCGGTGGCGGCACGGACCGACTGCGACGATTCGTCAGCGAAAACAACGGCCGGGGCGGCCAGGACGGCAAGCGCCGCAACGGCGGCGAGAGGGGCAAACTTCGTCATGGGAATTCTCCAGATCCGAACCCAAGGTTCTCCAGGTAGCGTCGCTAACCTACCTTAGTATAAGCACCGCGTCAATTGCATATAATGCATCGAACCCGGCGCTTTACGCAAACAAGTAAGCTGGCTGAGCGCATATTGCAGCGCACCATCGGCAATTCAAGCTTCATCGTCTCGGCGATGGCAAGACGGTTGATCGCCGCGCCGAATCCGCGCAGGACGGACGCGACGCGGGGCCGTAGCGCGCCCCCTTTCCCATCAGCGCAAGAAAGGGACAGGACACGATGACGACCAAGGTGATGGAGGGCGTTCGCATTCTCGAGGTGGCGCAGTTCACCTTCACGCCCGCGGCCGGCGCGATCCTGGCCGACTGGGGCGCCGACGTCATCAAGGTGGAGCACCCGGTGCGCGGCGACACGCAGCGCGGCTTCCTCAACATGGGCGGCATCAAGCTGGACCCGCTGCGCCACACGCTGATCGAGCACCCCAACCGCGGCAAGCGCTCGGTCGGCATCGACCTGGCGACGCCCGAAGGCCAGGAAGTGCTCTACGAGCTGGCCAGGACGGCCGACGTGTTCCTGACCAACTACCTCCCGCAGGTGCGCCAGAAGAACAAGTTCGACATCGAGCACATCCGCGCGGTCAACCCGAACATCATCTACGCCCGCGGCTCCGCGCTGGGCGACAAGGGCCCCGAGCGCGAGATCGGCGGCTTCGACGGCACCTGCTTCTGGAACCGCAGCGGCATCGCCCACGCCATGACGCCGAGCGAGCTGGACGGCCCGCTGAGCCAGGGCATGCCCGCGTTCGGCGATTCGATCGGCGGCATGTTCATCGCCGGCGGCATCTCGGCCGCGCTGTTCCACCGCAAGAACACCGGCGAGGGCGTGGAGATCGACGTCTCGCTGCTGTCCACCGCCTGGTGGGCGCAGGGCGCGCTGCTGGCGCAGGTCATGGAGACCGGCCAGTACAGCCCCAACGCGATGCCCAAGTCCGGGGGCGTCAGCGTCAATCCCTTCATGGGCAACTTCCGCACCTCGGACGGCGGCTGGATCAACCTGTGCATCCTCAGCCCCTCGGGCGTGATCCGCGACACGTTCGAGCATCTCGGCCTGCCCGAAATGGCCGAAGACCCGCGCTTCTCCGAGCCGCTCAAGCTGTTCGAGAACGCGGCGATCGCCAGCGGCTACATCGTCGACGCCTTCTCGAAGAAGCCGTTCGACTACTGGCGCCAGCAGCTCAAGACGATGAAGGGCCAGTGGGCCCCGGTGCAGAGCGTCAAGGACCTGCTGACCGACGAGCAGGCGCTGGCCAACGACATGATCATCGAGGTGGAGGGCGCCGACGGCGGCAAGCCGCTGAAGCTCGTGCGCGGCCCGGTGCAGTGGAACGGCGAGCCGCTGGAAACCACCCGCGCGCCCCAGGCATCGGAGCACACCGAGATCGTGCTGATGGAACTGGGCCTGGAGTGGGACCGCATCGAGGAACTGAAGGCCAAGGGCGCCATTGCCTGAGGCGATCCGGCGCGGGGGATCGGCCGCATCCCTGACGGCCGTCACCCTGAACTCGTTTCAGGGTCCATTGCTCCTCTCGTCCTCAGGTCTTTCCGACGGAAAAACGGCGCCGTTGCAGGTTCCATGCGCGCGACGGGGCGATAAGGCTTGATGGATGCTGAAACGAGTTCAGCGTGACGAGATCGGTTTGATACCGCGCGAAAGCGCTTTACACGAGGCGGTTCGGAAAACGGACGGGGAGAGACAGGAACGATGACTCAGGTCATGAAAGGCGTGAAGATCGTCGAGGTGGCCCAGTTCGTCTTCGTGCCCTGCGCCGGCGCGGTCCTGGCCGACTGGGGGGCGGACGTCGTCAAGGTCGAACATGCGGTGCGCGGCGATGCCCAGCGCGGCATGCGCTCGATCGGCGGCATGACCTTCGACCCCGTCGCCAACCCGATGATCCAGCATCCCAACCGGGGCAAGCGGTCCATCGCCATCGACCTCAACAACCCCGAAGGGCAGGAACTGGTCTATGAGCTGGCGCGCGACGCCGACGTGTTCCTGACCAACTACCTGCCCGCCGCGCGGCAGAAGCTGAAGATCGACCTTGAGCACATCCGCGCGGTCAACCCGGACATCATCTACGCGCGCGGCAGCGGCTATGGCGACAAGGGGACGGACCGCGAGCGCGGCGGATACGACGCCACCGCCTTCTGGATCCACAGCGGCGTCGCCCACGGGCTCACTCCGCAGGAATTCGACGTGCCGCTTTCCATGGGCATCGGCGGCATGGGCGATTCGCAAAGCGGCATGTACCTGGCCGGCGGCATCGCCGCGGCGCTGTTCCACCGCTCGCAGACCGGCGAGGCGACCGAGGTGGACGTCTCGCTGCTGTCCAGCGCGATGTGGATGTCGGGCATGGTCATCGCCCCCTACCTGCACGGCGGCAAGATGATGCGGATCGGCGTGCCGCAAGTCGGCGGCGCCGAGGTCAACCCGTTCATGGGCCATTTCCGCACCGCGGACGGGCGCGTGATCAGCCTGTTCATCATGGTGCCCGACCTCTACATCCGCGACACCTTCGAGCACCTGGGCCTGCACGACGCGGCGAACGATCCGCGCTTCGCCAATTCGCAGGGCCTGCGCGAGCACAGCGCCGAAGTCAGCGACATGGTCGCGCGGGCCTTCGCCGCGCAGAGCTTCGACTACTGGCGCGAGCATCTCAAGACGATGAAGGGGCAATGGGCCGCGGTGCAGACGCTGCTGGATCTGGGCGAGGACGAGCAGGCGATCGCCAACGACGCCTTCTTCACCATCGAGCCGATCGACGGCTCCGCGCCCTTGCGCGTCGTGCGCAACCCGGTGCAGTTCGACCGCGCCCCGGTGCGGACCGAACGCGCGCCCGAGCACTCGGAACATACTGAGGCGGTACTGCTGGAGCTTGGCCTTGATTGGGAGCGGATCGAGCGCCTAAAGGCGTCCGGTGCGATTGCCTGACCGGATCGCGAACATATATTCGGAATTGCGAAGGAAGAGTAAGATGAAACCCGGAACCCGTTTGAAGAGCGCGGCGGACGATACCGAAGTCATGGTGATCCGCACCGGCGGCGGCACGATCGAGTGCGGCGGCGCGCCGATGGCCGAAGCCAAGCCGGCCGAACCCGCCCCGCTGAGCCCCGATTTCTCGGCCGGCACGCTGATGGGCAAGCGCTATGTCGATGCCGCCGGCCAGTACGAGCTGCTCTGCGTCAAGCCGGGCAAGGGCTCGCTCTCGGTCGACGGCGTGGCGCTGGTCGTCAAGGACGCCAAGCCGCTCCCGGCTTCGGACTGATCGACCCGGAATTCAGGATAGATAGATAGCGCCCGCATGAACATCTCGCTGCTTCTCGAAATGGCCGCGGAGGCCGCGCCCGACCGCATCGGCCTCGTCTGCGACGGCAAGCGCTGGACTTACGCCGAACTGCTGAGCGCGGCGCGCGGCGCCTTCGAGCTGATCGAGCAGAGCGGGGCGCAATATGTCGCGCTGCTCGACGAGAGCAGCGAGGCGGCGGTGATCGCGCTGTTCGGCGCGGCGCTGGCCGGCGTGCCCTATTGCCCGCTCAACTACCGGCTGGCCGACACCGACCTGGCGGCGCTGCTGGCACGCATCGCCCCGGCGCTGGTGGTGGGCGACGAGGAGCGCGTGTCGCGGATCGCCGACGATCAGGGGCACACCGTCTATTCGCGCGAGGAGTTCGTGCTCAAGGCGCAGGAGACCGTGCCCGAGGCGGCCGACCGCGAATACGACCCCGGCGAGGGCGTGGCGGTGCAGCTTTTCACCAGCGGCACCACGGCGGCGCCCAAGGCGGCGATCCTGCGCCATTCCAACCTGCTCGGCTATATCCTCGGCTCGGTCGAGTTCGGCTCGGCCGACGAGGACGACGCGGCGCTGGTGGTGGTGCCGCCCTACCACATCGCCGGCATCTCGGCGCTGATGAGTTCGATCTATGCGGGCCGCCGCATCGTCATGCTGCCCGCGTTCAGCCCGGAAGGCTGGCTCAAGCTGGTGGCGGACGAGAAAGTCACCAACGCCTTCGTCGTGCCGACCATGCTGGGCCGCATCATCGCCGAGCTGGAAAAGACCCCCACCGACGTCGGCTCGCTGCGCGCCATCGCCTATGGCGGCGGCAAGATGCCGGTCGAGGTGATCCAGAAGGCGCTGGCGCTGTTTCCGCACACCGGCTTCACCAACGCCTATGGCCTGACCGAGACCAGCTCGACCATCGCCCTGCTCGGCCCCGACGACCATCGCGCCGCCCTCGCCTCGGACGATCCGAAGGTGCGCGCGCGGCTCGGCTCGCTGGGCCAGCCCCTGCCGACCGTTGAGATCGAGGTCCGCGACGAGGACGGCCGCGTGCTCGGCCCCGGCGAGGCCGGCGAGATCTACGTGCGCGGCGATCAGGTTTCGGGCGAATACAAGGACAAGAGCGCGCTCGTCGAGGGCGGCTGGTTCCCCACGCGCGATGCCGGCTACATGGACGAGGACGGCTACATCTTCCTGTCGGGCCGCGCCGACGACGTCATCGTCCGGGGCGGCGAGAACATGTCGCCCGGCGAGATCGAGGACGTGCTGCTCGCGCACCCGGCCATCGCCGACGCCTGCGCCTGCGCGGTGCCCTCGATCGAATGGGGCGAGGCGGTGGGCGTGGCGCTCGTCGTGCGCCAGGGCCATCTGGAGCCCGCCGAGGACGAGATCAAGGAGCTGATCCGCGTCCGGCTGCGCTCCAGCCGCGTGCCCGACAAGGTCGCCTTCGTGCCCGAGCTGCCCTACAACGAGATGGGCAAGCTGCTGCGGCGCGAGGTCAAGAAGATCCTTGGCTGCTGAGAAGGTTCCGTTCGGCTTCGCCGGAGCCGAACCGGCCCCGGTTTCGCCGTGCTGACCCCGCAAATGCCCGCCCCGGCGATCCCGCTGGCGCGCTGGGCCGACCGTCAGTTGCGGCTTCTCGCCGAAGAGACCGGTTCGCCGCGCATCGCCGCGCTCGACGGGGCGACGCTCGTGGGCGAGCGGGGGTCCAACGGCGGCTACCTGATCAACGGCCGCGTCTCGGCGGGGCTCGGCGGCAGCCGGCTGATGCCGACGCGCGACGGCGGCTGGTTCGCGCTGACGCTGATCCGCGCCGAGGACCGCGAACTGCTGCCCGCGCTGTTTCTCGGCGAGGCCCTCGACACCGGCGATAACGACGCGATCGCCGCCGCCGTGGCGCGCCACGATTGCGCCGATCTCGTCGCGCGCGGCCGGCTGCTCGGCCTGCCGGTCGCCTCGGCCGACGAAGTGCCCGCCTCGCCGCCGGTCGAGGTCATGGCGCGGGGGCCGCGCCGCCAGCGGGTGGCGGGCCACCGCCCGCTGGCGATCGACCTTTCGGCGATCTGGGCCGGGCCGCTCGCCGGGCACCTGCTCTGGCTGGCCGGGGCCGAGGTGGTGAAGGTCGAGAGCCGCACGCGCCCCGACCTCATCCGCCGCGACGATCCGGCGACGTTCGACCTGATCAACCAGGGCAAGGCCAGCATCGTCGTCGATTTCGCCAGCGACGGGGAGAAGGCGGCGCTGGTCGCGCTGATCCGGCGCGCCGATTTCGTCATCGAATCCTCGCGCGTGCGCGCGCTGCGGCAGCTCGGCATCGACGCCGACGCGCTGGTGCGCGAGACGCCGGGGCTCGTCTGGCTGAGTGTGACCGGCCACGGCGCCACCGGCGAGGCGGCGATGTGGACCGGCATCGGCAACGACTGCGCCGTCGCCGGCGGTCTCGCCCGCGCGCTGGCCGACGCGGGCGGCGAGATCGGCTACGTCGGCGATGCGATCGCCGATCCGCTGACCGGCATCACCGCCGCGCGCGCGGCCTGGCGCGCCTGGCGCGGCGGCGAGGCGCAGCGCATCGGCTTCGCCATGAGCGCCATCGTCGCCCGCGCGCTCGACGAGGAGCGCGCCTTCGACGCCGCCACGCTGACGGCCGAGCTGCGCGGCTGGGCGGCGGCGGTGGGGCGGCCTTTCCCGCAAGTGCCGCGCCGGCCGCTGCTGGCCGAAGTGCGCGCGCCGGGCGCCGACACCGCGCGCATCCTGCCCGCGCCCGCGCGATGCTGATCCGCGGCGCCGAAGTCTGGGAGCACGGCCGCGCCGACGTCCGGCTGGCGGGCGAACGGATCGCCGAAGTCGGCACCCTCGCGACGCTTCCCGGCGAGGTGATCGTCGATGCCGCCGGCGGCGCGCTGCTGCCAGGCTTGCACGACCATCACATCCACCTTGCCGGGTTCGCCGTGCGCGCCTTGTCGGTGCCGTGCGGGCCGCCCGAAGTGACCACCGCCGATGACCTTGCCGCGCGGCTGCGCCGGCCGGGCAGCGGCTGGATTCGCGGCATCGGCTACCACGAAAGCGTGATGGGCCTGCCCGACGCGCGCACGCTCGACCGGCTGGTGCCCGAGCGGCCCTTGCGCATCCAGCACCGCTCGGGCCGCCTCTGGCTGCTCAACTCGATGGCGCTTGCCGAACTGCTCGCCCACGCCCCCGCGCCGCCCGGGCTCGACCGCCAGACCGGCCACCTGTTCGACGAGGACCGCTGGCTGCAGGCCGCAATGGCCAGCCATCCGCCCGATTTCGCCGGAATCTCCACCGAACTGGCGCGCTACGGGATAACCGGCGTCACCGACATGACGCCGCGCAACGATGCCGCCATGGCGCTGCACGTCGCCCGCCAGCGCGAGACCGGCGCGCTGCGCCAGCATTGCGTGCTCGCCGGCGAGCCGGCGCTGGCCGACACCGCCCCCGGACGCTGGCGCCTCGGCCCGGCCAAGCTGCACCTGCACGAAGCCGCCCTGCCCGACTTCGACGAGGCGGTGGCCTTCGCCATGGCCGCGCACCGCCGGCAACGCGCCGTCGCGATCCACTGCGTGTCGGAAGTCGAGCTGGTTTTCGCCCTCGCCCTGCTCGAGCAGGCGGCCCTGAATGCAGGAGGCCCGCAGCCGGGCGACCGGATCGAGCACGCCTCGGTCGCCGCGCCCGAACTGGTCGCGCGGATGGCGGCGCTGGGCCTTGCCGTCTGCGTCCAGCCGCATTTCGTCGCCGAGCGCGGCGACCGCTATCTCGCCGACGTCGAGCCGCGCCACCACCGCGACCTCTACCGCCTGCGCACTCTCGCCGAAGCGGGCATTCCCCTCGCCGGCGGCAGCGACGCGCCGTTCGGCGGCGCCGATCCGTGGCAGGCCATGGCCGCCGCCGTCGCCCGCCGGACGCGCGAGGGCCGGTTCGTCGGCGCGGGCGAAGCGCTGACGCCCGAGGCGGCGCTCCGGCTCTACCTCGCCGACCCGCTCGACCTCGCGCGCCAGCGCCGCATTGCGCCGGGCGAGCCGGCCGACCTCTGCCTGCTGGACCAGCCATGGCCGGCGGCGCGCGAAAACCTGGCGAGCGAGGCGGTGCGGGCGACTTTCGTGTCAGGCCGGATCGTCCACCAGCGCGTCGACCAGTCCCCAGCCTAGCGCCTGACGCGCGCTCAGCCGCTTGCCGGAAAGGATCATCAGCGCGGCGCGCTGCCGCCCGATCCGCCGCGTCAGCGAGACGCAGCCCCCCGCCCCCGGCAGGATGCCCATGGCCAGTTCGGGAAGCTGGAACCACGCCGCCGGCGAAGCCGTCAGCCGCCGCGCCCAGGCCGCCAGTTCCAATCCCGAGCCGACGCAGGCCCCCTGGACATGGACTTCCAACCGGTCGGCACAACGCGCCAGAGGACGCGCCGGCAGCGTGCGGGCGCGGATCGCGTGGGCGCCGGCCGGGTCGATGGTCGTGCCGAACTCGCCCAGCTCCGCGCCCAGGCTGAACGCCTTGCCACTGGCCCGCAGGCTGATCGCGGCGATCCCGGAATCGAGCGCCGCCAGCGAGAACGCCTCGTGCAATGCGTCACGCAGCGCGCGGTCGATGGCGTTGCCGCTTTCGGGCCGGTCAAGCGTCAGCGCCAGCCGCGCGCCCTCGCGCCGCATCGCCAGCCGACCGGGCGCCCCCTGCTCCGCGGGCGTGGCGGTGGCGCGCCAGCGGGCATGCTCGGCACTGCCCTGCAGTACGGCATAAGCGAGAGATTCCGCCGTCAGCCCGTCCTCGACCGCAAGCGCGGGCAGCAGCCGCAGGAGTTGTACGATCACCGCCGCCGCCCGCGGATTGGCCCGCACCTGCCGCGCGAGAAGCTCCGCCGAAACCGGCGCTTCCACCACGGCGTCGAGCCGGGCGGCCAGCGGATGGGCGGGATCGCCCACACCGATCACCGGGCACGGCGGCAGCGCGACGGCATCAGGCGTTTCCGCCGTCCCGTCGAGATCGACGAAGGCCAGTTCCCCGTCCCACGGCTCCTCGCCGGGCCAGAGGCGGGCCGCGTCGATGACCAGGCCGGCGACCGTCATCTGCCGGCTGCGCCGCGAATCGACGGAGCGGGTGCGGCCATCGCGTCGGAACCTCTGGACATTGTGGCTGCCATCATACAAACCTAACCAGGGTAAGGAAAAAACGAGACATCCTCACTTATTGTTGACTCCTGCCGGACGATCGCGCAAATTCACCATATAAGAGCTTTGGGAGAGCTTCCATGTCCGCCCCTTCAAACAAGGCAAAGATCGCGCGCCGCGTGGTCGAGGTCCTCGAGTATTTCGACGACACCCATCGCGAAGCGACGGTGATGGATATCGTGCGCCGCTACAACCGGCCGCAATCGAGCACGTCCGAGCTGCTTTCGAGCCTGGTCGAGCTGGGCCTGCTCTACAAGGACCCCCATTCGCGCTCCTACAGCCTCGCGCCCCGCGCCGCCCTGATCGGCGCCGCCGGCCAAAGCGGCATCGTCCGCGACGGCAGGCTGGTCGGCCTGGTGGACCGGCTTGCCGCGCAGACCGGGCTGTCGGTGGCGGTATTCGGCCGTGTCGGCCTCAAGGTGCAGATCGTGAGCTGGCACACCGGCCCCCGTGCCGCGACGCAGGCCGTCCGCGGTCTCTACGGCGGGCTGCAAGAGCCCCTGTCGGACAGCGCCGCCGGCTGGCTGCTGCTCTCGACCATCGACCAGCCACGCCGCGACGGCATCGTCCGCCGGCTGAATGCCGAGGCCGCGGACGAGCGCAAGTTCCCGGTGGCCGAAATGACCGCGCGGCTGGATGACTGCCGCGAACGCCGCCATGTGCGCGGCAAACTGGGCTTCGGGTCACGCGCCGATGTCGTCACCGCGCTGCTGCCCGGTCGCGACGAGCAGCACCCGCTGGCGATCGGCATCGTCTTTGGCGACGAGGATCGGGTCAATCGCGACAGCCTCCTGCGCTGCCTCGACGAGGCGATCGAGGGCCTGTCGGCTTCCAACGGCAAGGTGGAGCAGTTCCAGACGGCAGCATGACGCGCCGTCCGGCAACGGCTCACCGCTTGCGGACAAATTCCGCGCGCAGCACCAGCCCCTTGATCCCTTCGTAGCGGCAATCGATTTCCTGCGGGTCGCCGGTCAGCCGGATCGACTTGATCAGCGTCCCGCGCTTGAGCGTCTGGCCCGCGCCCTTGACGACGAGGTCCTTGATCAAGGTCACCTGATCGCCGTCCGCCAGCACATTGCCCACCGCATCGCGCACCTCGACGCCGCCGGCCGCCGCACGGCGCTCCGCCAGTTCGGAAGCCGGCATCCATTCTCCGGATTCCTCGTCATAGACATATTCCTCATCGCTCATCGCATCGCTCCGGAAGGTCTTGTCGCCCTTTCCGGTAGGACACGGGCGGTGGTTGATCAACTTCGCTGTCGGGCGCGAGGGGAAGAGCGTCTCCTCCCCTCATCAGCGGACGCGGGAATCCATCCAGGCCGACCCGCTGCCCCAAATGGCTCGACTTCCCGCGCCTCCAGACGCTAGAGGCCGGGCATGACCGACAAGCTCACCGAAATCTGCAACAGCAAACGCCGGGAAGTCGCCGTCCGGAAGCAGGCGGCGAGCCTTGCCGACCTCGACACGCGCGCCGCCGCGCAGAGCGCGCCGCGGGGCTTTCGCGCCGCGCTGGAAGCGAAAGCGGCGACCGGCTTCGGGCTGATCGCCGAAATCAAGAAAGCTTCGCCGTCCAAGGGATTGATCCGCGAGGACTTTCATCCCGCCGATCATGCCCGCGCCTATCAGGCAGGCGGCGCCGCCTGCCTGTCCGTGCTGACCGACGCGCCCTATTTCCAGGGGCATGAGGACTACCTGATCGCGGCCCGCGCCGCCTGCGATCTGCCGGTCCTGCGCAAGGACTTCATGGTCGATCCCTGGCAGGTCGCCGAAGCCCGGGCGATCGGCGCCGACGCCATCCTCATCATCGTCGCCGCGCTGGGCGATGCCCAGATGGCCGAGATCGAGGCCGCCGCGCTGGAGCGCGGCATGGACGTGCTGGTCGAGGTCCACGACGAAGCGGAAGCCGAACGCGCCGCACGTCTCCGCTCCCGCCTGATCGGCGTCAACAACCGCGATCTCAAGCGCTTCGTCACCGATATCGGCGTCACCGAGCGCCTGGCGCCGCTGCTGCCCGAGGGCACGCTGCTCGTCAGCGAGAGCGGCATCAACGGCCACGCCGATCTCGTCCGCCTCTCCGCCTGCGGCGCGCGCTGCTTTCTCGTCGGGGAGAGCCTGATGCGCCAGCCGGACGTGGCGGCGGCGACGCGAACGCTGCTCGGCGGCTAGCCCCGCATGGCGGAAATGGGCTGGGCACGGTGTCCCTGCCCGATCACGACGGACTTGCCGCGGCCCGGCCGGAACGGCGGCATGCGCCCCGCCGCCGGGATGTGATCGACGAACTGGTGCTTCAATGCCGCGGCGACGTGCACCACGATGGCGATCAGCAGCACCGCCACCAGCGCGACGTGAACGCCGCCGAACACCTCGCCCACCGATTCGCTCACGCCCGGGATGACCGGCAGCGGGATACCTCCGACCAGCGGGGTCGTGGCGCCCGTCGTGTGGCCCGAAACGGCCGTCAGCCCGCTAAGCGGCATCGCGATCAGCAGGAAGTAGAACAGGCGGTGATGCCAGGTCGCGACGGTCGCTTCCCATGCCGGCAAGTCTGGCGGGAAGGCGGGCGGCGGGTTCGTCAACCGATAGGCCAGCCGCGCCAGCGTAATCAGCAGGATCAGCGCGCCCACCGTCTTGTGCCAGGTGAACACCTCCGCCCGGCCGGGCCCTTCGGCCGCCAGGCTGAAGGCGAAGCCCAGGCAGGCCTGGGCAAGCACGAGCACGACGGTGATCCAATGGAAGCTCACTGCCCAGTTCGAATAGCGGCGAATAGGCTCCTGCGGCAGAGCCCGGGAACTGCTGGCCATGGCGGTCCTCTCCGGTTGCTGCTTTTGTAACGATCGATGGCCCGTTCGGTTGCGTTTCAGCCGGCCGGCCAGCCCGGTCGGGACGCGATCGCACGCATGGCCTGTCTTATCGCGTCAAGGTCTGGCATGGGGAAGCGATGATGCGGAAGATGCGCGACGATATGCGGGCCGGCGGCCCGGAATGAGCAGGCTCACCCATCTCGACGAGCAGGGCAATGCCCGCATGGTCGATGTCGGCGGCAAGCCGGCCACCGCGCGCGTGGCGGTGGCCTCGGGGCGCATCCGCATGTCGCCACAGGCGCTCGACGCGATCCGCGAGGGCGACGTTCCCAAGGGCGACGTGCTGGCCGCCGCGCGGATCGCCGGCATCATGGCGGCGAAGCGGACCGGCGAGTTGATCCCGCTCTGCCACCCGCTCGCGCTCGATGCGGTGACGGTCGATTTCGCATTCGAGGGGCAGGCCGTCCGCGCCACCGCGACAGCGTCTCTGACCGCTAAAACAGGCGTGGAAATGGAAGCGATGACAGCTACTTCCATCGCACTTCTGACAATTTACGACATGGCCAAGGCGATCGACAAGGGCATGGTGATCGAAGAGGTGCGGCTGATCGAGAAGCGCGGCGGCAAGTCCGGCACCTGGCGCGCCGCGGGAGCGACCGCCTCGTGAGAACGCCGCCGCTGCCGCTCGAGGAAGCGCAGGCGCGGCTGCTGGCGCTGGCCGAGCCGCTGTCGATCGAGCACGTCGCCATCGAAGGCACGCTCGGCCGCTATCTGGCCGCCCCGGTCGCCGCGCGCCGCACCCAGCCCTTCGCCGACCTGTCCGCCATGGACGGCTACGCCATGGCGCCCGGCGACATGGCGGGGCCCTGGCAGGTGATCGGCGAGAGCGCCGCCGGTCATCCCTTTGCCGGCGAGGTCCGGCCGGGCACGGCGGCGCGCATCTCCACCGGGGCGATCATGCCGGCGGGCGCGGACATCGTCATCCTGCAGGAAGATATCGCGCGCAAGGGCAACCGCATCTCGCTCACCGGCGAGCCGCCCAGCCCCCCCGACAAGCACATCCGGCGCAGCGGCCTCGACTTCGCGGCCGGCAGCGAAGTGCTTTCGCCGGGCGTTCGCATCGGGCCGGCGCAGGCCGCGCTCGCCATCGCCGCGGGGCACAGCCATCTCGCCGTGCACCGCTCCCCGCGCGTTGCCGTGATCGACAGCGGCGACGAATTAGCCCGCGATCTCGACAGTTGCGCCGCCCATCAGGTGCCGGCAAGCAACGGCGTGATGCTGGCGGCCATGGCGCGCGCGCTGTCCTGCGAGGTGAAACGGCTCGGCCCGGTGCCCGACGACAGGGATGCCATCACCGCCGCCCTGGCGCAGGCGGCGCGAGCCGACGTCATCGTCACCAGCGGCGGGGCTTCGGTGGGCGATCACGATCTCATCCGCCCGGCGCTGGCCGACTGGGGCGCCAGCCTCGATTTCTGGCGCGTGGCGATCAAGCCGGGCAAGCCGATCCTAGTGGCGCGGCGCGGCGGGCAGCTCGTCCTCGGGCTGCCGGGCAATCCGGTTTCGAGCCATATCACCGCTTTCCTGTTCCTGCTGCCGGTGCTGCGCAGGCTGCTCGGCGCCGCCGATCCCCTGCCCCGCCGCGTCCGCGCCCTGCTGGCGCATCCGCTGCGCGCCAACGGCGCCCGCCGCGAATTCCTGCGCGCCAGCTGGGACGGGGAGAGCGTCACCGCCCAACCGATCCAGGACAGCGCCGCGCTGGCGCCGCTCGCGGCCAGCAACGCGCTGATCGACCGCCCCGCCGGCGCCCCGGCGGCCCAGGCGGGCGAGTCGGTTGCGATCCATCTCCTCGGGAATGGCGGAATCGCCTGAGTACCGGCTTGACGGGATTCGAATCGTTGCTTAATTGTTCCGCATTCGTTCACTGAACTTCCACATTCGGGGGAGAGTGCAGGATGCTGACGCGCAAGCAGCACGAGTTGATCCGCTTCATTCAGACCCGGCTCGAGGAAACCGGCGTCTCGCCCTCGTTCGAGGAGATGAAGGAAGCGCTCGACCTCAAGTCCAAGTCGGGGGTGCATCGGCTGATCTCGGCGCTGGAGGAGCGCGGCTTCATCCGCCGCCTGCCCAACCGCGCACGCGCGCTCGAAGTCCTGCGCCAGCCCGAAGACGTGACCACGGGCAACAGCGCGCCGCGCGCGGCCGCCAACAGCAACGCCGCGCTGGCCGGGTTCAAGCCGGCGGCGGCGAAGCCCGAGCCGGCAAACGACGTCATCGAGCTGCCGCTGCACGGCCGCATCGCCGCGGGCGTGCCGATCGAGGCGCTGGAGGGGCAGTCGACGCTGCCGGTGCCGGCGGCGCTGCTCGGCCCGGGCGAGCACTATGCGCTGGAAGTCTCGGGCGATTCGATGGTCGAGGCGGGCATTCTCGACGGCGACTTCGCGCTGATCCGCCGCACCAGCACCGCCCGCGACGGCGAAATCGTCGTCGCGCTGGTGCGCGGCGAGGAAGCGACGCTCAAGTACCTGCACCATGACAAGGGCATGATCCGGCTCGATCCGGCGAACGCGGCCTACGAGCCGCAGATCTACCGCGACGGCGAAGTCGAGGTCCAGGGCAAGCTCGCCGGCCTGCTGCGGCGCTATCACTAAGGCGCAGGAGGCCAGCCCTTCGCGCGTGCTTCGACAGGCTCAGCACGAGCGGGCGCAGGAGTCGTGCCGTCTCGCATGCCCCCCGCTCCTGTCAGGTCCGTCGGGGCATGTCCTGAGCCGGGCCGAAGGGCCTGTCCTGAGCTTCGCCGAAGGGCGTGCGCGTCATCATCGGCCGCTCCCCGCCACCAGCCGTGCTCGCCCTGCGTCTCGGCGACCGTTCTCACCCGCCGCTTTTCGAGATCGATCGCCAGGCCGCCGGTGCGCGACAGCAGGCGCCGGTCGGCCTTGAGCAGCGCCGGGCGGCAG
>JBAYPJ010000025.1:0-41559 GCA_041677785.1 Novosphingobium sp.
GCCCAGCACTACGTTCCTCGTCGGTCACTATGCGACGGCATGGCTCCCTCCTCGCGCCTCGCGCTGGGCCAAAATCGGCTCCGTCCCGGCGCATCAACCTCAGCAGGACAGGCTCTAGGCCGCGTGCATTGCGGCCAGGTTGTCGTCGCAGCCGTTGGGTTCACCCAGTTCCAGCGCCAGCCGCCGCGCCGGCGCCTCACCGCCGCGTCCCAGGCTGAAGCGGTTGCGAACCGCGCCCGTCGGGCGAAAGCCGAGCTTGCCCAGCACGCGTGCGGACGCCGGATTGTCAACGAAATGACTGGCGACCAACCGCCTGTGACCGAGAGCCTTGGCCAGGCTGAGGACGGCGCGCGCGGCCTCGGTCGCATAGCCCTGGCCCCAGAACGGCCGCCCGATCCAATAGCCCAGTTCGACCTCATCCCCGTCGCGCGCCAGCCCGACGTGGCCGATCAGCCGCGCGCCCTCGGCGCCAGGCAGGGTGACGAAGAGGTTCGGCAGCAGCCGCTCGGGCTGGCGTGCGGCGAAGGTCCTGGCGTTCTCGGCGGTATAGGGCCAAGGCGCGCGGGCAAGATTGCGGACCACCGCCTCGTCATCGACGAGGGCCAGCAGGTCTTCCCACTCCTCGGGCCAACCGGGCCGCAGGAACAGCCGTTCGCTGCGAATGAACATGGCTTCAACTCCACTCAGCCACCCTTCCGCGGCCGCCATCTAGGCGCACCGCGTGACAGGCGGATTACGGTTTTCGTCCAGCCGAGCGCGGCCTGCGGCGTCCGAACGAAGGTGTGCTGAGGGAGAGACGAAAAAAGGGAGACGGGTTGGCCCCTCTCCCTCTCGATGCCGGATTACGAATCCGGCGGGGCCATCCCGTCAGGATGGCCCTTCATCGACCATCCGGCTTATTCGGCGGCTTCTGCCATGTCGACCGACACGTATTTCCGGCCGAGCTTGCCGGCGTGGAATCGCACGCGGCCTTCAGCGAGCGCGAAGAGGGTGTGATCCTTGCCCATGCCGACGTTGGCGCCGGGATAGACCCGGGTGCCGCGCTGGCGCACGATGATGTTGCCGCCGAGGACCTGCTCGCCGCCGAACTTCTTCACGCCGAGGCGGCGGCCTGCCGAATCGCGACCGTTGCGCGAGGAGCCGCCAGCTTTCTTGTGTGCCATCTCGATCTACTCCGGATTCTTATTCGGCCGCGGGCGCAGCGGCTTCGTCCTTGGGCGCAGCCTTCGCCTTCGGGGCCTTCTTCTCCTCGCCACCGACGGCGAGGATGCGCAGCAGGGTCATCTGCTGGCGATGGCCGTTGCGACGGCGATAGTTGTGCCGGCGGCGCTTCTTGAAGACGATGATCTTTTCCGACTTGGCCTGGGCGATGATCTCTGCCGAGACCACGACCTTCGCCGAGTCGGCGATCTGCCCGTCGGCACCAGCCAGCAGGACGTCACCCAGGGTGATCTTGTCGCCGGCTTCGCCCGCCAGCTTCTCGACCGCGATCTTGTCTCCGGCGGCAACCCGGTACTGCTTGCCGCCCGTGCGCACTACTGCGAACATTGTGCCCTTACCTGTCTAGTCTGTCCTGCCGCCCCGGCCGCGACATACGGCATAGGCAACACGCCGAACGCCCGCGGGAGCGCGGGGGCCGGAAAGAGAGGTGCCGTTAATCCAAGGACCTGCGGGTGTCAACTGCGATGAGGCGGGCGATTGCCTCTCGCGATGGCCGTGGGCCGTGCTATGGGCGGAGCATGCGCCGCACCCCTGCTTCGCTCCTGCCGCTCGCCCTTGCCCTCTCGCTCGGCGCCTGTGCCGCGGCGAAGGACTACCCCTCGCTCGAACGCCGCCCGGCGGAACGGATGAGGGGCAGCGCGCAGCCGGCCACGCCGGAACCGCCGCCCCCGCTCCCCGCTCCGCCGAGCCCCCAGCTCACGGCGCGGCTCGCCCAGCTTGTCGAGCAGGCACAGGCGGCGCACCAGCGCTTCGCGGCACGGCGCGGCAATGCCGAGCGGCTGGTCGCCGCGGGCGGGCGCGACGTTCCGGGAAACGAAGGCTGGGCGGTAGCGACAGTGGGACTGTCCGAACTCGAATCGGCGCGCAGCGACGCGATGGTGGCGCTGGCGGAACTCGACCAGCTCTATGCGGCGGAAGTGGTTGCCGCGGCCGAAACCGGCAACCGAACCAGCGTCGACGCCATCGCCGTGGCGCGTGAGCAGGTAACCGGGCTGGTAAGCGCCGAGGATAACGTCCTGGCCGGACTACGCGCCCGCATGCGCGGCTGAAGCCGGCGCACGAAAACGCGGGACCGATCGGCCGGCCCCGCGCAGGCGAGAGAGTTCGGCCGGGAGAACTCGGCAGGTCAGCGCACCACGGCGCTGATCACGGCAATGGCGATGCCCCACAGGAAGATGAGCGCCGGCAGGATCAACACCTGCACCATGGCTGCGCCGCCTGCGAGAGGGCCGGTTCCGGTCTGGATGCCGCGATTGCGCAACATGCCGTAGCTCAGCGCACGCTGCTGCTTCGCCGGGTTCATCCGCGCCCAGAGCATCGGCGTGCCGAAAGCGGCGACGATGAAGAGAGCGAAAATCGCCATCGGCAGGACCAGCCCGGGGTCCATGAAGGCCAGCGCCATCACGCCAATGAAGCCGAGGTAGAGTGCGACGGTGGCAGCGTAAACGCCGGCCGGCAGCTCGAAGCTCCGGTCGATCTCGCTGCGGATGTGCGGAGCGTCGGTGACGGCGGCAACGTGCGCAATGGCTTCCTTGCTGATCAGCTCGGCCATGGGTTCCTCCTTGCGGACTGGAATATCCATGCCGCACGGTGATTGGCGAGCACCTTGATCTCGATCAAACGGCTGCGTTTTCGTCCCAGCGGCGCAAGTCGGCGAAGTCGACCGCGCGAGGTTCGATCCAGCGCCAGGCGCCTGCCGCCTTCTCGCGCTTCCAGAACCAGCTCTCGCTCTTGAGATGGTCCATGGCGAACTCGGCGGCAGCGAAGGCGTCGCGGCGATGACGCGCCGCGCTGGCGACAAGGACGATGGGATCGCCGGGGGCCATCGTCCCGCTGCGATGGAGGATGAGCAGTCCGTCGAGCGGCCAGCGGCGCTGCGCTTCTTCGGCCAGCGCCTGCATGCCTGGCAGGGTCAGCGGCTCGTAGTGCCGCAGTTCGAGCGCCTCGACCCCCTCGCCGCAGCGCACCTGACCGAGAAAGCTGACGATGCCGCCGGCCGCGTCCTGGCCCGCGCAGAAAGCCGCGAGTTCCGCGCCCGGATCGAAGGAAGCGGTCAGCAGGCGCACGTCGGCGGCCATGTCAGCCCCCGCTCACCGGCGGCAGGAACGCCAGTTCGTCACCCTCGGCGAGCACGACGGCGGCGCGATCGGCGACCAGCGTTCCGTTCAAGGCGAGGCGGATGCGATCGGCGGCAAGCTCCGCAGCGAGATCGGGCTCCAGCGCATCCAGCACGTCGGCCAGGCTGCCGCCGGCCACCTGCCGTTCGGCGCCGCCGGCGACATCCTCCAGCCGGCCGAGAAAGACGAGCTTCGCCAAAGCCTAGCCGCCGGTCATCGACATGTGGCGCGAGAGCGCGGGCGCGCCGCCCGGCCGGTCGATCACGAAATGATGCCGCGCCGGCTTGATCCGCATCGCGACGTCGAGCGCATCGGCCATCGCGGCATCGGGATCGGCTGAACGCACCGCCGCGCGCAGGTCCACCCGCTCGTTGCCGCCGAGGCAGGCATAGAGCTGGCCGGTCGCGGTCAGACGGATGCGGTTGCAGCCGTCGCAGAAGTTGTTGGTCAGCGGCGTGATCAGACCCAGCCGGCCGCCGGTTTCGGCCACGTCGAAATAGCGTGCCGGGCCGCCGGTGCGATGGTCGCTGGGCGTCAGGGTCCAGCGCTGCTCCAGCCGCTCGCGCACCACGGACAGCGGCAGGTAATGGTCGAAGCGGTCCTCCTCGACCTCGCCGAGCGGCATGACCTCGATCAGCGTCATGTCAAAGCCCCGACCGTGGGCCCAGGCGATCAGTTCCGGGATCTCGTCCTCGTTGATGCCCTTGAGCGCCACGGTGTTGATCTTGACCGCAAGCCCCGCCTCCTTCGCCGCGGCGATGCCCTCGAGCACCTGCGGCAGCGAATCGCGCCGGGCCAGCCCGGCGAAGCGCGCCCGGTCGAGCGTGTCGAGCGAGACGTTGATCCGCCGGACGCCCGCGGCCCGGATCAGCCCGGCGAATTCGGCAAGACGCGTGCCGTTGGTCGTCAGCGTCAGCTCGTCCAGACCGTCCCCCACCTTGCGGCCCAGCGCCTGGATCAGCTCGATCACGTCGCGCCGCACCAGCGGCTCGCCACCGGTCAGCCGCAGCTTGGTGATGCCGCGAGCCATGAAGCCCAGCGCCAGGCGATGCAGTTCCTCCAGCGTCAGGACATCGGCCTTGGGCAGGAAGACCTGCCGCTCGGGCATGCAATAGGCACAGCGCAGGTCGCAGCGGTCGGTCACCGACAGGCGCAGATAGGTGATCCGCCGGGCGAACTGGTCGACGAGAGGCGCGTGGCTTGTCATCCCGTCTTGGATAGCACCTTCTCCGCGCCCTGGCCATCGAGCAGCAGGTACTGCCCGGTCACGCCCGGCGCGGCGCCGAGATAGGCCTCCGCCGCGGCGATCGCCCGCGCATCGTCAGCGGCGAGCGCGTTGACCCGGAGCGGCGCATGGTCGCGCGCGAGCTGCTGGACGGCGGCGAGCCGCCAGCTGCGATGGGTATAGTCGGCCGGCTCGAAGACGATAACGAGATGGCTGTCCGCGCCGGCCAGCGCGGCCGCGATGCGGGGCAGCGTTTCGGCATGGAACCGCGCCGCGGCGGCCAGGGACGCCTCGGGCAGGGCACCGACGCGCAACAGCGCCATCAGCGCCGGTTCCGGGTCAGGGTGATGCCGATCCTCTCGCCCGCCTCGCTGATCGCCAGCTTGACGATCCGGACGGTCACCGCTTCCACGCGCGGGTCCTGGAGGAACAGCGTCTCGCAGATGTGGTCGGCCACCGCCTCGATCAGCTTGAAGTGCATCCCGGGCGGCAGCGCCTCGGACGCGGCGAACTTGAGGTCCATGTAGTTCTTGCTGGCGGACAGCGGCGTGTCGGGCGCGTAGCGCTCGATCGGTTTCAGCCGCGCCTCGATGCCGATCCGCAAGGGCTGCGGCTTGCCCGTCTCCTCGGAATAGATTCCGGTGAGCACGTCCACTTCGAAATCGGCGACTTCAAGGATCAGACTGTCGGACAATTGCGGTTCCTGCGAGCGGGGGCGCCAACGCGCGATGGCACTTCGCCGCGAGCCTGTCCACCCCGGCCGCGGAAACCGCGCGGACGCAATTCGATACACCTCGCCGCCCCGATTTGTTAGCCTGGCGCCATTCACACGAAGGAGGCAGGATGATGAACAGGCGGATGTTCGGAGCCGGCGCGGCGGCGGCAGTGCTGCTCGGCGTGCCATTCCTCGCGACGGCGACGGCGCAAGTCCCCCGCGCGATCGCGGACGCCGTGGCCAGCCCGGAGCGGCCCGAGGCCGACAAGGCGCGCGACACGGACCGCCGGCCGGCCGAGCTGCTTGCCTTCGCCGGCGTTCGTCCGGGCTGGGAAGTGGCCGAACTGGCGCCCGGCGGCGGCTATTTCACCCGGCTGCTGAGCCTCGTCGTCGGCGAGCAGGGCCATGTCCATGCCAACTCCTCGCGCCCGGTGCCTGCGGTCCAGACCTGGGCGCAGACCCATCCCAACGTCAGCGTGCAAATGACAACCGCGGGTCAGGTGATCGCGCCCGAGCCGGTCGACCTCGTCTGGACGACGCAGAACTACCACGACTTCAAGAACGCCAAGGTCGGTGACGGCGATGCCGCCGCAGCGACCAACGCCGCCGCATTCGCTGCGCTGAAGCCCGGCGGCGTCTATCTGGTCAGCGATCACCAGGGCGCGCCGGGATCGGGCGCGACGCAGACCTCGACCCTGCACCGGATCGAGGATGCGGCGGTGATCCGCGAAGTCGAGGCCGCTGGCTTCCGGCTCGAAGCGCGCAGCGATATCCTGCGCCACCCGGCCGACGACCACATGCAGAAGGTGTTCGAGACCGGCCTGCGCGGCAAGACCGACCAGTTCGTCCTGCGCTTCCGCAAGCCGGCGACGGCGCGTTAATCGTTCCGCCATCGGGCGAAGATGGCGGTCGGCAGCAGGCGGCCGTCCCCGCATTCCTCGCGCACAGCCAGTTCGCCGTGCTCGACCGTGCCGGGCATGTCGGCGAAAACTTCCGCCAGCAGTCCGGCGATCGCCAGCGAGGACATGCGCACGGCATAGACGGTGAGGAACAGGAAGCGGCTGTCGGTGTCGAGCAGGCGGCGGCAATCGGCGACGAGGCCGGGCAGATGCTCCTCCAGTCGCCAGACTTCGCCCTCCGGGCCGCGGCCGAACTTGGGCGGATCGAGGATGATCCCGTCATAGCGCCGCCCGCGCCGCACCTCACGCGCGGCGAACTTCGCCGCATCGTCGACGATCCAGCGGACGGGGCGCCCGGCCATGTCCGACAGCGCCGCATTGGCGCGCGCCTGCGCAACCGACTTCTTCGAGGCATCGACGTGCGTGACCGGCCCGTGCGCCGACAGCGCCAGCGTGCCGACACCGGTATAGCCGAACAGGTTGAGACACGCCCCCACGGCGTCCGGGGTCCGGTCCGCCAACCGCTCTCCCATCCAGTCCCACACCGGGGCCATGTCCGGGAAGAACCCCAGGTGCCGGAATGGCGTGCACTGGGCGGTGAAGCGCACGTCGCGCCAGGACAGCTCCCAGCCCTCGCGCGGGACCGGCTTGTCGAACCGCCAGCGTCCGCCGCCGTCCTCGTCCGAGCCGGGCACGAACTCCCCGTGCGCGTCCCACGCGGCGAGACGCGGCGACCAGAGCGCCTGCGGCTCGGGTCGAACGAAGCGGCAGGGGCCGTAGCGTTCCAGCTTGCGGCCATGCCCCGAATCGACGAGGCCGTAGTCCGCCCAGCCTGCTCCCGCCAGGATCAGCGGATCAGGCGCGAGCCGCGCCATCGGCGATCAGGTCCGCGGCACGGCGTGCGCGGCGACATACTCCGCCACGGCCGCGTAATCGCCCGGCAGCTCCGCGTAGCGCTCCTCGCGATCGAACAGGTCGCCGACGCGCGCCGGCAGCGACGGGCGCTGGCCGGTCGCCCGCTCGACCGCGTCGCGGAACTTGGCGGGATGCGCCGTCGCCAGCGTCACGATCGGAATCTCGCGCGGCAGATCGGTGCTGCGCGCGGCATGGAGGCCGATCGCGGTGTGCGGGTCGATCAGTTCGCCGCAGTGTTCCCAGGCCCAGCGGATCGCCCGGCTCATGTCGTCGGCATCGGCGCGCGCGCTGGAGAACAGCGCGGCCGCGCCCTCGCGCTGCGCGTTGGTGAGTTGCATCGCCCTGCTCGCCTCGAACCCCGCCATCTGCGCGGCAAGCGCGGCGCCGTCGCGCCCGCCGAGGTCGAACAGCAGCCGCTCGAAGTTGGACGAGACCTGGATGTCCATCGACGGCGCGGCGGTGGGCGTGACCGTGCCTTGCGAATAGTCTCCGGTGGTCAGCGCGCGATGGAGGATGTCGTTGACGTTGGTGGCGACGATCAGCCGCGCCACCGGCAAGCCCATCTTCGCCGCGACATAGCCGGCGAAAACGTCGCCGAAGTTGCCCGTCGGCACCGAGAACGCGACCTGGCGGCGCGGGGCGCCAAGCTGCAGGCCGGCGGCGAAGTAATAGACCACCTGCGCCATCAGCCGCGCCCAGTTGATCGAATTGACCGCGCCGATAGCGAACCGGCCGGTCATGGCCGTATCGCTGAACATGCGCTTCACCATCGCTTGGGCATCGTCGAAGGTGCCGTCGATGGCGATGTTGCGGACGTTGGGCGCAAGCACCGTGGTCATCTGGCGGCGCTGCACCTCGCTCACCCGCCCCTTGGGGTGGAGCATGAAGATATCGATCCTGGCGCGGCCCGCGACCGCATCGATCGCCGCCGAGCCGGTATCGCCGGACGTGGCACCGACGATCGTCAGGTTCTGCTCGGCTCCATCGCTGCCGGGGCGGGCGAGGAACTCCTCGAACAGCAGGCCCAGGAGTTGCAGCGCCACGTCCTTGAACGCGAGCGTCGGGCCGTGGAACAGCTCGAGCAGCCAGTGCTGTTCGTCGAACTGCGCGAGCGGGGTGACCGCCGCGTGGGCGAAGCGGCCATAGGCGGCGCAGGTCAGCTCAAGCAGCTTTTCCGGCGTCAGGCTGTCGCCGACGAAAGGCTGCATCACCCGCTGGGCAAGCTCCGCATAGGACAGGCCGGCCATCGCGGCGATCTCCGCCTCGCTGAAGCGCGGCCATCGCGACGGCACGTAAAGCCCGCCGTCCGAAGCCAGGCCCGCGAGCGTCGCGCCGGCGAAATCGAGCGCCGGAGCGCCGCCTCTGGTGCTGATATAGTCCATGGGAGCCGGCGGTTAGCGGGCGGCGGCGCGTGACGCAAGCAATGCCGACAGCGGCTCCGCGCGCGGTCTAATTGCCCTTCAGCCGCTTGCGCAGCGCCAGAGCGTAGATCACCAGCGCGGTGACAGCGAAGATGAACCACTGCACGGCGTAGGATAGGTGGTTGTTGGGCAGTTCGGACGGATCGGGCCGCGCGTTCGCCGCCAGCCCGGCGAGCGGCGGGTCCGCCACCAGTCGCGGCCCCGGCGCGATCAGGCCCACCGCCTCGCCGCCCCGCCACGCCGCCGGCGCTGGATCGCGCGACCAGCCGAGCACGACGCGCGCCTTGCCGCCCCCGGCGAGCAGGCAATCGGCGACATGGGCCATGCCGTTCTGCCCTTGCGCGTTGTGGCCGGCGATCACCGAAACCCCGGTGACCTCGCGGCAATCCACCGTGGCATGGCGATAGAGCACGGCTTGCGCGGCGGCCTCGGTCTGCGGGAACGGCACGTCCGCCGACATCCCCTGCGCCGCCGCATAATGGCTAAGCAGCGCTTCCTTCTGGTGCATCCGGTCGAGTTGCCAGAAGCCGAGTCGGATCATCACGCCGACCGCCGCCAGCACCAGCAGGGTCGCGAGGGCCGGGAAGCGGCGGCGGGTCATTCGTCGCCGCGGCGCGCCTCGCCCGCCTGGCGCTGGAATTCGGCGGCGAGAAGTGCGCTTTTGCCCGCGCGCAGGCCCCAGACGACCGCGAGCGTGGTGAACGGTACCCAGAGCAGGACATGCACCCAGAAGGGCGGATGTGCGCCGAGTTCCACCATGATCGCCAGCGCGCAGACCAGCGCGCCGATGATCAGTGTCAGGAAGGCGGCAGGCCCGTCGCCGACATTGAATGCGGAAAAGTCCAGTCCGCAGGCGCGGCAGCGCGGCGCGAACGTGGCCAAGGTCGTTCCCTTGGGCCCGCTGAACAGCGTACGCGCGCCACAGCGCGGGCAGAGACCGAAAAGGGCAGCCGGAACAAGCCCCGGCCGCCCTTCGTTTTCCTGACTCTCGCCGGTCATCAGCGCAGCGTCATCAATGTATCGGGTAGCCCCAGCCGCCCCAGACATAGATGGCGACGAACAGGAACAGCCAGACGACATCGACGAAGTGCCAGTACCAGGCCGCGGCTTCGAAGCCGAAGTGCTGGCGCGGCGTGAAATCGCCGTTGTATGCGCGCTTGAGGCAGACGATCAGGAAGATCGTGCCGACGAGCACGTGGAAACCGTGGAAGCCGGTCAGCATGTAGAACGACGAACCGTAGGTGTTCACGCCGAAGGCGAACGGCGCGTGCGCGTATTCGTAGACCTGGATCGCGCTGAAAGTCACGCCCAGCAGGATCGTCGCCCAGAGACCCTTCTTGAGACCCTCGCGGTCGCCATGGATCAGCGAATGATGCGCCCAGGTGATCGTCGTGCCCGAGCAGAGCAGGATCAGCGTGTTGAGCAGCGGCAGGTCGAAGGCATCGAGGACCGCCTCGATCTCCTTGGGCGGCCATTGCCCGCCTACGCTTTCGGCCAGTTCCGAAGGGAACAGCGAGAAGTTGAAGAAGGCCCAGAACCAGCCGACGAAGAACATCACCTCCGAGGCGATGAACAGGATCATGCCATAGCGCAGGTGGAGCTGCACGACCGGGGTGTGATGCCCCTGGTTCGCTTCCTTCACGACGCTCGACCACCACGAGAACATGGTCAGCAGCACGCCGAAGATGCCCAGCAGCAGCACCCATTTACCCGCGGGCATGTCGTGCATGTACAGCACGCCGCCGCTCGTCATCGTCACCGCTGCGAAAGAGCCCACCAGCGGCCAGATATCGGGCGGCAGGATGTGATAATCGTGGTTTTTGGTTCCGGCCATGATGCCTCTGGTCCCTGTTGCGTGGCTTGGCGGCGGCTGCCGCGCTCTATGATTTGCGAAAGGCCCTTAACCGCCCGTTCCGGCGCGGTCCAGTGCCTTCGCTCGGCCTCCCTCGGTCACGGCGGCCACCGCTGGCGCCTCACCGGTCTCGTGGAAGGTGTAGCTCAAGGTGATCTCCTGGACGTCCTTGGTATCGGGATCGTCGAGGATCTTGGGGTCGACGTAGTAGATCACCGGCATGCGCATTTCCTCGCCCGGCTTGAGCGTCTGCTCGGTGAAGCAGAAACACTGGATCTTGTTGAAGTAGCGGGCCGCCTGCTCGGGCTCCACATTGAAGCTGGCGGTGCCGGTGATCGGCCGGTCCGACAGATTCTTGGCGGTGTACGTCGCCATGTCGCGCACGCCGATCGAAACGGTGTCGACCACCTGGACCGGCGTGAACCGCCAGTCCAGGCCGCGCTCGACGTTGGCGTCGAAGCGCACGCGAATCAGCCTGTCGGTGGAGGCGACGGTCGCCGCCTGGGCCTCGCTCACCCGCTTGGTGGTGCCGGCGAAACCGGTGACCTGGCAGAAGATGCGATAGAGCGGCACCGACGCGAAACCGAGGCCGATCATGGCCAGCACGATGCCGAGCGCTATCAGCCCGACGCGGAAATTGCGCTGCTGCAGCGATGCAGTACTCATGCGATCAGCTCATCTTGGCGATGGAAATGGCGAAGACCAGGATGGCAAAGCCGCCCAGCAGCAGCGCGAAGACCCGGTTGCGGCCGCGGATGATGCGCGCGCGTTCCTCATCGGGAGGGGGGACATGATCGGGAGCGTTCATGCCCCGACCCCTTGCACCACCAGCCAGCGATCCGCAACCAGCGCGGCGAACAGCGCGAAGAGATAGAGCACCGAATAGCCGAAAAGCTGCTTCTCGGGCTTCATCGGATCGCCTTCGGGCGCGCTGCGGCGCAGCCCCACGCGCAACGACAGAAGGAGAAAGGCCGTCGAGAGAATCAGCGCCGAGACGCCGTAGACGGCCCCCGTTCCGCCGATGAACCAGGGCAGCGCGGACAGCGGCAGCAGCAGCACCGCATAGGCCAGGATCTGCCGCCGGGTCGAGGTTTCCCCGGCCACCACCGGCATCATCGGGATGCCGACCTTGGCGTAGTCGCTCTTCACGAAAAGCGCGAGCGCCCAGAAGTGCGGCGGCGTCCAGAAGAAGATGATCGCGAAGAGGATGACCGGCATCCAGGTGATGTCCCCCGTCGCCGCCACCCAGCCGATCAGCGGCGGAAAGGCGCCCGCGCCGCCGCCGATGACGATGTTCTGCGGCGTCCTGGGCTTCAGCCAGATCGTGTAGACGACCGCATAATAGACGATCGAGAGCGCCAGGATGCCCGCCGCCAGCCAGCCGATCGCCAGCCCCATCAACAGGACCGAGGCGACCGATAGGCCGATGCCGAAATCACGCGCGGCGATGCGGTCCATACGGCCTGCAGGCAACGGCCGCCCGGCGGTGCGCTTCATGCCGGCGTCGAGGTCGGTCTCCCACCACTGGTTGAGCGCGGCCGCCCCGCCGGCGCCCATGGCGATGCACAGGATGGCGGTGAAGCCCAGCACCGGGTTGATCGATTCGGGCGCGGCGAGCAGGCCGCACAGGCCCGTGAAGATAACCAGGCTCATCACCCGCGGCTTGGTCAGCGCGAAGAAGTCATGCCAGTGGGCGGGAAGCGGCTGGGTTGCGGTCATTGTCGTCATATCGCGTCCGGCTGCGCCGGCAGTCCTCTTGCTCGCAAAACAGGAAAAGGCACGCTGCGTTCCGCAACATGCCCCTCCCCTGGTCCCTTCCGCGCGAACCTGTCCCGGACGGCTGCCTCTCAGCCGGCCGAAGTCCGCGGGAAGGGGACATACGATCCCGCCCCTTGATGGGGCGGGACCCGATCAATGGTGACCCTTGTCGTCGATGACGGGCAGGGTCTCGAACTGGTGGTACGGCGGCGGGCTCGTCAGCGTCCATTCGAGCGTCGTCGCGCCTTCGCCCCACGGGTTGTCCGCGGCCTTCTTCCCGGCGAGGAAGGCATAGGCCATGTTCACGAAGAAGATCAGCACGCCGACCGCCATCGTCGTGTAGCCATAGGCCGAGGCGATGTGGTTCCAGTAGGCATAGGCCTCCGCGAAGTCGGGATAGCGGCGCGGCATGCCCTGCAGCCCGAGGAAGTGCATCGGGAAGAACAGGATGTTGACGCCCACGAAGAACACCCAGAATTGCAGGTGCGCGAGGAACTCGGAGTGCATCCGCCCGCTCATCTTCGGGAACCAGTAGTAGAACCCGGCGAAGAGCGCGAACACCGCACCCAGCGACAGCACGTAGTGGAAGTGCGCCACCACATAATAGGTGTCGTGCAGCACGTCGTCGACGCCGCCGTTGGCGAGGACCACGCCGGTCACGCCGCCGACGGTGAACAGGAAGATGAAGCCGATCGCCCAGACCATCGGCGACTTGAACTGGATCGAACCGCCCCACATCGTCGCGACCCACGAGAAGATCTTGATGCCGGTGGGCACGGCGATGACCATCGTCGCAGCAGTGAAGTACATCTTCATGTTCACCGACATGCCCGAGGTGTACATGTGGTGCGCCCAGACGATGAACCCGACCACGCCGATCGCGACCATGGCGTAGGCCATGCCGAGATAGCCGAACACGGGCTTGCGGCTGAAGGTCGAGACGATCTGGCTGATCATGCCGAAGCCCGGCAGGATCATGATGTAGACTTCGGGGTGTCCGAAGAACCAGAACAGGTGCTGGTAGAGCACCGGATCGCCACCGCCCGACGCATCGAAGAAGGTCGTGCCGAAGTTGCGGTCGGTGATCAGCATGGTGATCGCCGCGGCGAGCACGGGCAGCGACAGCAGCAGCAGGAACGCGGTCACCAGCACCGACCAGGCGAAGAGCGGCATCTTGTGCAGCGTCATGCCCGGTGCGCGCATGTTGAAGATGGTGGTGATGAAGTTGATCGCGCCCATGATCGACGCCGCACCGGCAAGGTGGATCGAGAAGATCGCGAAGTCGACCGCCGGGCCCTGCGAGCCGGACGTCGACAGCGGAGCGTAGGCCGTCCAGCCGATGCCCGCGCCATTGCCCGTGCCGCCCGGCACGAAAGGCGAGATCATCAGCGAGCAGAACGCGGTGAACGTCAGCCAGAACGAGATGTTGTTCATCCGCGGGAAGGCCATATCCGGCGCGCCGATCATCAGCGGCACGAACCAGTTGCCGAAGCCGCCGATCATCGCCGGCATGACCATGAAGAACACCATGATCAGGCCGTGCGCGGTGATCAGCACGTTCCAGAGGTGGAGCGACTGATCGAAGGTCGGGTTCTTCTCGCCAAGCATCTCGGCGAACATGCCGAGGTACTGGATGCCGGGCTCGGCCAGCTCAAGGCGCATCATGCCCGAGACCAGGCCGCCGATGACGCCCGCGAAGACCGCGAAGATCAGATAGAGCGTGCCGATGTCCTTGTGGTTCGTCGACATGAACCAACGCGCGAAGAATCCGGGATGACCGTGATCGTCATGCGCGTCGTGGTGATGATCGCCGTGGGCCTGGAAGGCTTCGGGTGCGGTGGTTGCCATGGTCGGATAACCCTATCGGAAAGTTCAGGCCTGGGGGGCCGGCGATGCGGGAGCGGGGGCGGCGGGCGCCGCGGCGGATGCGGGGGCGGCCGGCTCGGCGGCTTCGGCGGCGGCTTCCGGAGCCTCATCCGCCGGCGCCGGCTGGTTGTCGATCACGCCGCCCGACTGGGAAAGCACCCAGGCATTGAACTTGTCGCGCGGCAGCGCCTCGACGGCGATCGGCATGTAGCCGTGACGCGCGCCGCAAAGTTCGGAGCACTGGCCATAGTAAACGCCCGGCTTCTCGACGAAGAAGACCTTCTCGTTGATCCGGCCCGGCACGCCGTCGATCTTGAACCAGAGCGAGGGCACGGCGAACGAGTGAATGACGTCGGACGCGGTCACCTGCAGCCGAATCGGCTCACCGGCCGGAACCACCATGCGGTTGTCGACCTCGAGGTGCGACGGGCCGTCCCACGGCTCGGAGCCGACTTCGCGCACGCCGTTGTTGATCACCGGCTGACCGGGGATGTTCAGCATGTTCGAGATGACCTCGAATCCGCCGTTGTCCGGATAGACATAAGTCCAGAACCACTGGTTGCCGACCGCCTTGATCGTCAGCGCCTTGGCCGGGGCGGGCTTGAACTGCTTGGCGAGCAGGTCGATCGAGGGCACCGCGATGCCCACGAGAACGAGCACCGGCACCAGCGTCCAGATGACCTCGATCAGCGTGTTGTGGCTGGTCTTGGACGGGACGGGATTGCTGCGGCTGTTGTAGCGGACCATCACCCAGATCAGCAGGACAAGCACCAGGACGCAGATGATGGTGATGATCGGCATCAGCACGCCATTGTGGATCCAGTGCCCATAGTCGCCGAGCGGCGAATATTGATCCTGCAGGTGAATCGCGCCGGGAACCGGCATACCCACGCCTTCGGTGGCCTTCATCGGAACGTAGCCGGCGGCAGGCGCGGCGGATTCCGCGACGGCGGGCGCAGCCGCCAGAGCCGCCTGCGGCGCGGCCGACAGGACAAGGGTGAGTGCGAGAGCCTGGATCCTGCGGCTCGCGGCCCGTGCATGTTCGCCGAATTTCATCGTGTTCTTGCTTTCCGCTTTCGATCACCTGCGAGAGATATTGCCCCCTCCCGCCTATCGGAGCCATGGGGAGATGACCCCATTGGGCGCGGCCTATACGCGCGCTTGCGGGCAGTCTCAAGCGCCTCTAGGGGAATTTTTGCCCAGCCCCCTGCGCCGCACCTGCGGCGCATCATCTCTAAGGGATGCCCCGCCCCGCGGCGCATCATCATGGAAGAAGGACGAAAAGCGCCATGCAGGACGAAGAGGTTCTGGCCGAGTTCCGCGCCAGCAAGGCGCTGCTGGAAGGCCACTTCCTGCTTTCGTCGGGCCGCCACAGCGCGCATTATCTGCAATGCGCGCGCGTGCTCATGGACCCCGATCGCGCCTCGCGGCTGGCCATCGCGCTCGCCGGGCGGCTCCCGCGCGAATTGCGCAAGGAGATCGCAAAGGTCGTCTCCCCGGCGATGGGCGGCGTGATCATCGGCCACGAGATGGGCCGCGCGCTGGAAATCGAGGCGATGTTCGTCGAACGCCCCACCGGAACCTTCGAGCTGCGCCGCGGTTTCGCCCTGAACCCAGGCGACAAGGTGCTGATGGTGGAAGACGTGGTGACCGCGGGCCTCTCCTCGCGCGAGGCGATCAAGGCGATCGAGCAGGCCGGCGGCAAGGTGGTCGCCGCCGCGGCGCTGGTCGACCGCTCGGGCGGCTCGGTCGATCTCGGCGTGCCGTTCTATCCGCTGATCGCGCTCAATTTCCCCACTTACACCGCCGAAGAGCTGCCGCCCGAACTCGCCGCCTCCCCGGCGGTCAAGCCCGGCAGCCGCGCCGAGGCCTAGGCGCATCGTGGGCACGCTCATCCGTCCGGTGGAGCCGCGGCCGCTGAGGCTGGGTGTCAACATCGACCACGTGGCGACGATCCGCAACGCGCGCGGCGGCGATCATCCCGACCCGGTGCGCGCCGCGGCAATCGTCGCGGCGGCCGGCGGCGACGGCATCACCGCGCATCTGCGCGAGGACCGGCGCCACATCCGCGACGATGACCTCGCCCGTATCCAGGACGCCACCGGCCTGCCCCTGAACCTCGAGATGGCCGCAACCGAGGAAATGCTGGCGATCGCGCTGCGCCACAAGCCGCATGCCGCCTGCATCGTCCCCGAACGGCGCGAGGAGCGCACCACCGAAGGCGGGCTCGACGCCGCCGGCATGCAAAACCAGCTCGCCCCGGTGGTGGCGCGGCTCGGCGACGCCGGCATCCGCGTCAGCCTGTTCATCGCACCCGATCCGCGCCAGATCGAGGCGGCGATGCGGCTGGGCGCGCCGGTGGTCGAGTTCCACACCGGCGAATATGCCCATGCCGACGGTCCGGCGCGCGCCGGCGAACTGCGCCGCATAGCCGAGATGGCCGCGCTCGCCGCCAAGAACGGCATCGAGCCGCACGCCGGCCACGGCCTCACCTACGCCAACGTCCAGCCGATCGCGGCGATTCCCCAGCTCGCCGAACTCAACATCGGCCATTTCCTTGTCGGCGAGGCGATCTTCGTCGGGCTGGAGGCAAGTATCCGGCGCATGCGCCAACTGATGGACGACGCACGATGAGCAGGTTCCGCTCCGATCCTCCCCGGAGGTTCTCATGATCATCGCCATCGGCTCGGACCTGTGCAACATCGAGCGCATCCAGGCCTCGCTCGACCGTTTCGGCGAGCGCTTCGAGAAGCGCGTATTCACCGAGATCGAGCGTGCCAAAGCCGCCCGGCGCCCGTTCACCAGAGCGGGCACATACGCCAAGCGCTTCGCCGCCAAGGAGGCCTTCTCCAAGGCCGTCGGCACGGGTTTCAAGGCCGGCGTGTTCATGAAGGATATCGGCGTGGTCAACATGAAGAGCGGCGCCCCCACCCTCGCGCTCGCCGGCGGCGCGGCGGCGCGGCTGGCGGTCCTGACGCCGGCCGGCCACCGGGCACTGGTGCACCTGACGCTGACCGACGACCACCCCTGGGCGCAGGCCTTCGTCATCATCGAGGCGGTGCCGCTGTGACCGAAAACTCGCAGGGCGACGCGGTCGAAGCAGCGGTGAAGGCGCACGACGGGATCGACTGGCTGGCGGAACTGCGCGGCCTGGTGCTGATGCTGCTCGCCGTGCTGGCATTCCACAGCCTGATCGCCAAGCCGTTCTACATCCCGTCGATCTCGATGATGCCCAACCTGCAGGTCGGCGACCGGCTGGTGGTGAGCAAATATCCCTACGGCTGGAACTGGTCCTCGGTCTCGTTCCACCTGCTGCCCCGCGGGGCGTGGCGCGTGCTCGGCCGCACGCCCGAATACGGCGACATCGTCATCGTCGTGCCGCGCAACCGCCGGGAGGACCTGATCAAGCGCGTCGTCGCCTTGCCCGGCGACCGAATCGCGGTGGTCGACGGCCGGATCGTGCTCAACGGCAAGCCCGTGCCGCAGGCGATCGAGCCGCCGACGCTGCTGCCCGTCGACGCCAACCAGCCCTGCGACGACCTCACGTTTCCCGGCCTGCGCAGCCGTGCGCCCTCGGGCACCGAATATTGCGAGTTGCCGACGCTGCGCGAGACGCTGCCCAACGGTGCGAGTTATACGATCATCGACCACCTCGATCAGACGCTCGACCACATGGCGGAGATCCGCGTGCCGGCGGGGCACGTCTTCCTGATGGGCGACAACCGCGACCATTCGGCCGACAGCCGCGCCTCGCTCGAGGAAAACGGCCTCGGCGGGCCGGTTCCGCTTTCGAGCGTCGGCGGACGGGCCGAATTCATCACCTTTTCGCTCGACGGCAGCGAGAGCTGGAACCCGCTCACCTGGTGGAGCGCCTTGCGCAAGGCCCGCGCCTGGAGCACGCTGCGGCCCCGGATCGAGCCGACAGGCGGGCAGTGATGGCCAGCGACGCTCCCGACGACCCGCCGCCCAAGCTCGCCACCGTGACGAGCACGGTGGTCAAGGCGCCGGCCACCAAGCGCAAGCCGGCCCGCGCGTCGGACCGCGCCGGCCCCACCGACATCGCCGACCCGCTGCTGCGCGAGGAGGCCCGGCGCGCCTTCATCTGGATCGGCATCGCCGCGCTCTTCGCCCTCGTGGTGCTGCTCGCCCAGCCGCTGCTCGTGGTCTTCGCCGGCATGGTCCTGGCCGCGATGATCGACGGCGGCGCCCGGCTAGTCGGGCGCGTGCTGCCGATCGCGCGCGGCTGGCGCGTCACCATCGTCCTGCTGCTGGTCGCGGCCTTCCTGGTGTGGACCGCCTATTTCGCCGGCAGCCAGATCGCCGCGCAGGCCGCCGCGCTGCCGGCGACGATAGAGACCCAGACGCTGCGCACGATCGAGTGGCTGCGCGGACACGGCTTCGCGATCGAGGCGCGCGACATACGCGGACTGGCCGAGCGGGCGGTGGGCGGCATCGGCCAGCTCACCTACGTCGTCGGCGGCGTGATCGGCACGGTGACGACGGTACTGCTGGTCATCGTGCTGGGCATCTATTTCGCGATCGAGCCGCGGCTCTACCGGCGCGGCGTCGCCTGGCTGTTCCCGCGCGACCGGCGCGATTACTTCGAGGGTACCGCCCAACTCATGGGCAGCTCGCTGCGCCGGCTGATGGCCGGGCGGCTGCTCGGCATGACGCTCGAAGGCATCACCACCTGGCTGCTGCTGCAGGTCTACGGCGTGCCGATGGCGGCGCTGCTCGGCCTGCTCACCGGGCTGCTCGCCTTCCTGCCCAACATCGGCGCGCCGGTCTCGGGCGCGCTGATGATCCTCGTCGGCTTCTCGGGCGGGGTCGACATGGGCATCTACTGCATCATCGTCTACGTCGTCGTGCAGGCGGTCGACGGCAACATCGTCGTGCCCATGGTGGCGCGGCGCACGGTCGACCTCGCGCCCGCGCTGGTGCTGGGCGCGCAGCTCGTCATGGGCGTGCTGTTCGGCATCCTCGGCCTGATTCTCGCCGATCCGCTGGTCGCGATGATCAAGGTCTGGCTGGAGCGCGAGGCCGCCCGCCACGAAACCGAACCGGCGGACTGACGGCATGGCGCGCAAGTTCCTCTATATCATGGCAGCGCTTGTCGTGCTGCTCCTCGCCGGCGCGACCGCGCTGGCGCTGTGGTCCGACAGCCTGACCCGGCTCGCCTTCGTGCCGACGGCGCGCTTCACCCCGCAGCCGGCGCTGGCCGCGAACGTCTACGACGACCCGAAGATGTGGATCGCCCGGCCGGAGCTGGGAGAAAAGGACCCGTCGCACTGGCTCCCCCCCGGCTTCACACCGGACGCCGCCCCGCTGCACGCCGCCGTGTTCTTCGTCCACCCGACGTCATACCTGGAGAAGGCGCGGTGGAACGCCGCGCTCGACGATGCCGGCGCGCGCGCGCTTGCCGACACGTTCGTCCAGGGCATGGCCAGCGCCTTCAACGCCAGTCCGGATCTCTGGGCGCCGCGCTATCGCCAGGCGGCGTTCGGCGCATTCCTGACCGACGACCCGCGGGCCGGGGAGGCGATCGACGCCGCCTACGCCGACGTGCTGATGGCCTTCGACGCCTTCCTCGCCGCGACGCCCGCGGACCGGCCGATCGTGCTCGCCGGCCACAGCCAGGGCGCGCTGCACATCAAGCGCCTGCTGCGCGACCGGGTGGCGGGAACCCCGCTGGCGGGGCGGGTCGCCGCGGTCTACGCGATCGGCTGGCCGGTCTCCCTCGCGCACGACCTGCCGGCGATGGGCCTGCCCGCCTGCGCCCGCGCCGACCAGCCGGGATGCGTGGTGAGCTGGCTGAGCTTCGCCGAGCCGGCCGACAACCGCATGCTGCTGGAAGCCTATGCCGGCCAGCCGGGGCTCGACGGCAAGCCGGCGGGCGGCAGCGCCTTCCTCTGCACCAATCCGCTGACCGGCACGGCCGGCGGCGCGGCCGAGGCCAAGGCCAATCTCGGCACGCTGGTGCCCGACCTCGCGCGGCGGACCGGCACGCTCGTCCCCGCCATGGTGCCCGCGCGCTGCGGCGCCGACGGCCTGCTCTACATCGGCGCACCGCCCAAGCTCGGGGCCTATGTGGGGCCGGGGAACAACTACCACGTCTATGATATCCCGTTGTTCTGGGCCAACCTGCGCGCCGACGTCGCCCGGCGGGTGCAGGCATGGCAGGACCGGCGGCCGTGATCACCACCTCGGCCGCAGAATTCAAGGCGGCGCTGCCCGCCGGCGGCGCGCTGATCGGGCTCGACCTCGGCACACAGACGATCGGCACCGCCTTCTGCGACGCCGGCTGGCACTTTGCCTCGCCAGGCAAAACGCTCAAGCGCGGCAAGTTCGGAGCCGACAAGGCGCTGCTCGACGCGCTGATCCGCGAGCGCTCAGTCAAGGGGGTCGTCATCGGGCTGCCGCTCAACATGGACGGCAGCCAGGGCCCGCGCGCGCAGGCCAGCCGCGCCTATGCCCGCAACCTTGCGGCGCTGGGCCTGCCCATCCTGCTGTGGGACGAGCGCTGGTCGACGATGGATGCCGAACGCGGTCTCATCGCCCAGGACATGAGCCGGGCGAAACGCGCGGAACGCATCGATTCAGCCGCCGCCGCGGTGATCCTTCAGGGCGCGATCGACGCGCTGGCAGGCGGGATGTTTTAGCTCCGGGCACTACACCCCGGCAGACGTACTCAATTCACCCGATTTCCAACACCGATAACCCGATTCACACTGCGCATTTGCTACTTCTTAAGCAACGGCTCCAAAAATCCGGACAGGTTCGCGCGCCGGGGCTTCCGAAGCGCGGACGGGATCGACATCCATGGTCCAAAACGATCGTTCGCACAGGGATCGTTGCGATCGAGCGAAGGGGGATAACGGGCGCAATGCTGGCTACCGGGACTATGTCGCCTTGCCTCGATGATGGGGGGGGTACCACGAAGCCTGACGGGCTCCACACCTTCCGCCTGCCCCATCGCGTCACCGATGGCGGCGGAAAGGAAATCACGATCCGCCTGGCGGATTGCGACGGGGAGCGCAACAGCGCCAACCTGCTGATCAAGCGGAAGTACTCGGCAAAAGGCTATGGCGGCGGCCACACCGTTCCCACCGACGGCACCTGCGTGACTTTCACCGCATCGTCCCGGAACGCCCTGATCGGCACGCTCAGCCTGACGGTGGATTCCCCGGCCGGGCTGGCCTGCGACAAGACCTTCAAGGAAGAACTCGACAAATTCCGGGCGATCGGCGGCACCCGCATCTGCGAACTGACCAGATTCGCCTTCGACACGACCCGGCCCTCGCTCGATCTGCTCGCGTCGCTGTTCCACATCATCTTCATCTACGGCACGCACCGGTACGAATGCACGGACCTGTTCATCGAAGTGAATCCCCGTCATCAGCGCTTCTATGAAACCATGCTGGGCTTCCGGCAGGTCGGCGAGACGAGACGGAACGATACCGTCGGCGCCCCGTCGCGGCTGATGTGGCTGAAAGTCTCGGATATCAGGCGCCATATCGACGAGCATACCGACAAGCGGCATGCGCCCTCGCATTCGCTCTATCCCTTCTTCTTCTCGCCCAGGGAGGAAATCGGCATCCAGATGCGGCTGCTGGGCGAAGCAGGCGAATACCTGCCGGCGGCCGCGTGGAACATGCTCCCGGCGCGCACCGAGCAATACGCCTGCGCCCAATGATGCAGGTCCGCACAGGGCAGGCATAAGAGCGCAAAAAGGCCCGGCTACGCTCCTTCGTCGGCCCGCGGGCTGTCGCTTTCTTCCGAGCCTGCCGATCGGCGAACCACCACCACCAGGCCGGCGGCTTCCGGCGCGGCGGCGCCCGTTTCCAGCACCACCCGCCGGGCGTCGGCGCGCGCGCGGTCGAGCACCGCGGCGGGCACGCCCGGCTCGTGCGCGAGCACGTCGGCCGAGCCGAGCAGGCGCGCCTGGCGCAGCGTCAGGTCCTCGGGATCGGCGCTGCGCAGGCAAATTTCGACCGTGCCGGCCGGCGCGGCGGCATCCGGCGCGTCCAGCCAGGCGTCGAGCCGCCCGGCGCTTTGCGCGCGCAGCGGGTCGAGCGCCCCGCCCTCGCCCAGCGCCATGTCGAGCGCGCGGCGGCGGGCGCCGGCGTCGGGCCAGCGTGCGCGCAGCCGCGCTCGCGCGCCGTGCAGGGCGCGGGCCAGCGCGCCGAGCGATTGCGGCAGCAGCGCTTCCAGCCGCAGGCGCAGCGCCTTGGCGAGCCCGGCCGAGGCGCCGCCTGTGCCCACCGCCAGCAGCACCGGCGAGCGGTCGAGTATCGCCGGCACGGTGAAGTCGCACAGCTCGGGCCGGTCGACGACATTGACCAGCACGCCGCGTCCGCGCAGGCGGGCCGCCGCGTCCTCGGGCGCGTCGAGTGCGACGAACGCCAGCCGCACCGCCGCGTCGTCCTCTCCGACGACCACGCCGCCGGCGCGCTCGACCAGCCGCCGCTTCGCCTCGGCCGCCTCGCCCTCGCCCAGCACGATCACCGGCCGGCCGGCGATGCGGTGGAAAAGGGGGAGCGCGTCAATCACCGCCAGGCATCCTCAAACCCGCTCATGCTGAGCCTGTCGAAGCATCATTCCAGCCAGTCCGGCACGCGTTCGGCGGCGAGGATCGTCGCCGGGTCGATGCGGTCGGCGACGAGCGCCCACTTGTCGCCGTCGACCATCACCTCGGGCACCAGCGCGCGGCTGTTGTAGGTGTTGGCCATCGTCGCGCCATAGGCGCCGGCGGTGCGGAACACGGCGAGATCGCCGGGCGAGACGGCGTCGATATCGCGGCCCATGGCGAACGTGTCGGAGCTTTCGCAGATCGGCCCGACGATGTTCGCCGCCATCCGCGCGCCGCTGGGCTGGGCCGCGACGAAATCGTGCCAGGCATCGTAGAGCGCCGGCCGGGCGAGGTCGTTCATCGCCGCGTCGACCACCACGAACGGGCAGGAAACGCCCGGTTTCACGCGGATTACGCGGGTGGCCAGCACGCCCGAATTGCCGGCGATGACGCGGCCCGGCTCGAACATCAGGGTGACGTCCCAGCCGGCGGTGACGCGGGCGACCATGACGGCGTAGTCGGCCGGGCTGGGGAACACTTCGCCGGCCTTGTAGGGCACGCCGATGCCGCCGCCGAGGTCCATGTGGGTGATCGTCCCGCCCGCGTTGCGGATTGTCCGCATCAGGTCTCCCATGCGGGAAAAGGCGCTTTCCAGCGGCTCCAGCCGGGCGAGCTGGCTGCCGATGTGGACAGCCAGGCCGCGCATCCGGAGGCCCGGAAGCGCGGAAAGCCGGGCGTACATGGCGGCGGCGCGGTCATAGGGGACGCCGAACTTGTTCTCGGCTTTTCCCGTAGAAATCTTGGCGTTAGTGCCCGCATCGACGTCCGGATTGACACGCAGCGCCGCGGCCGCAGTCGTGCCGCTTTGCGCCGCGAGCGCGGCCAGCTCGATTCCCTCCTCCTCGGACTCGAGATTGAACTGGCCGATGCCGGCCGCCAGCGCGCGGCGCATCTCCCCGGCGGTCTTGCCCACGCCCGAAAACACCACGCCCGCGGCCGGGATGCCGGCGGCCAGCGCGCGGTCCATCTCCCCGCCCGAGACGACATCGGCGCCATAGCCCTCGCGCGCGAGCAGCTTGAGCACGGCGAGGTTGGGATTGGCCTTCACCGCGAAGGCGATGTGCACGCTGGGCAGGATGGAAAGCGCGTCGCGGAACACGCGGGCGTGGCGCGTCAGCGTGGCGCGCGAATAGACGTAGACGGGCGTGCCCACCGCCGCGGCGATCGCGGGCAGCGGCACGTCCTCGGCGTGGAGCACGCCATCCTTGAATGCGAAATGGTCCATCTGGGTTCTCGAAAGGCCCTAATCGGAGGGCGGCAGGTCGAAGGGATCGTCGGCGCGTTCCTCCGAGCGTTTGCGCAGCTCGACGCTGCGTTCGGGCGCGGCCTGGACGGGCGGCTGCAACAGCGCATTGGCCGAACGCGGCTCCTCGCGGCCATAGGGCGCGACGGGCAGCGACTGGCCCGCCGCCGGCTTGAGGTCGCGGCGCACGCCGCAGCCGGCAAGGGCGAGGACGATCGCGAGGGCAGCAACCAGACGCATTCCGCTCACTCCAGACCCAGCGCCGCGCGCGCCTCGGCGACGCGCTTCCTTACCTCGTCCGGCGCGGTTCCGCCATGGCTGGCGCGCGCGGCGACCGAGGCCTCGACCGAGAGCGCGGCATAGACGCGATCGTCGATCCGCGCGTCGATCGCCCGCAGGTCGGCCAGCGGCAGCTTGTCGAGCGCCACGCCCCGGCTTTCGGCCAGCTTCACCGCCGCGCCGGTGATGTGGTGCGCCTCGCGGAACGGGATGTTGGCCTGCCGCACCAGCCAGTCGGCAAGGTCGGTGGCGGTGGCATAGCCCAGCTCGGCGGCGGCGCGCATCCGCTCGGTGCGGAACGCCGTCTCGGAGACCATCCCGGTCATCGCCGCGATCGACAGCGCGAGCAGCCCCGCCGCCTCGAACACCGGCGGCTTGTCGTCCTGCATGTCCTTCGAATAGGCGAGCGGCAGACCCTTCATCGTCATCATCAGCGCGGTCAGGCAGCCGGCGATCCGCCCCGAATGGCCGCGCACCAGCTCGGCCGCGTCGGGGTTCTTCTTCTGCGGCATGATCGAGCTGCCGGTCGAGAGGCTGTCGGGCAGCGCCACGAAGCCGAACGGCTGGCTCGCCCAGATGATGAATTCCTCGGCCAGCCGCGAGAGGTGCAGCGCGCATTGCGCCGCCGCCATCAGGTAGTCGAGCGCGAAGTCGCGGTCCGAGACCGAATCGAGGCTGTTGGCGGTCGGCCCGTCGAAGCCCAGCGCGGCGGCGGTGGCGTCGCGGTCGATCGGAAAGCCGGTGCCGGCCAGCGCCGCCGCGCCCAGCGGGCAGCGGTTCATCCGCGCCCGCGCATCGGCGAAGCGCGAACGATCGCGCGCGGCCATCTCGTAATAGGCCATCAGGTGGTGGCCCAGCGTCACCGGCTGCGCGGTCTGCAGGTGGGTGAAGCCGGGCATGATCGAAGCGGCATGTTCGCCCGCGCGCGTCACCAGCGCGGCCTGCAGCGCCGCCAGCCCGGCGTCGGCCTGGTCGATCGCGTCGCGCACCCAGAGGCGGAAATCGGTCGCCACCTGATCGTTGCGGCTGCGTGCGGTGTGGAGGCGGCCGGCGGCCGGCCCGATCAGCTCGGCCAGCCGGCTTTCGGTGGTCATGTGGATATCTTCGAGGTCCCAGTTCTCGGGAACCCCGTCCGCCGCGTACTCGGCCGCGACCGTATCCAGCCCCCCGGCGATGAGCTTCGCATCCTCGGCGGTGACGATGCCCTGCCGGCCCAGCATGGCGACGTGCGCCTTCGACGCGGCGATGTCCTGCCGCCACAGCGCCTTGTCGAAGGGGATCGAGGCATTTATCTCGCGCATGATCGCCGACGGTCCTTGCGCGAACCGTCCGCCCCACATGGTATTGGAGCCTGCCTTGCTGTCTTCCCGGTCGCTCAAGATCGCCGTCCTTGGCCTGACTGCAACGGGGGCCGTTGCCGTGGGGGGCTGCAATAGGGAGAGCGGAGAGCAGGCGCAACCGCAGGCTTCGGCCAGCGCCGCCGGGCCGCAATCCCAGGCCGGCGTGCTCGATCGCAGCCGGAAGGGCAGCGCCCTGCCCGACTTCACGCTGACCGACCAGGCGGGCAAGAGCGCGACGCTCGCCTCGTTCAAGGGCAAGCCGCTGCTGATCAACCTCTGGGCGACCTGGTGCGCGCCCTGCGTGGTCGAGCTGCCCGCGCTCGACAAGCTGGCCGCCGACCGCGCGGGCAACCTCAAGGTGCTCACCGTTTCGCAGGACATGAGCGGGACCGAGAAGGTCGCCGCCTTCCTCGCCGAGAAGGGCGGGCGCCACCTGGAACCGTGGCTCGACCCCCAGAACGATCTCGCCTTCCACTATCAGGTGGGCACGCTGCCGACGACGATCTACTACGACGCGCAAGGGCGCGAGGTCTGGCGTTATGTCGGCGGGCACGACTGGACCGGGGCCGAGGCGGCGGCGATGCTGGACGAAGCCTCCGCCCCCCGGTAGGGCGCGGGCGCGCAGCGGGAACGGGGCCGTTCAGGTTCCGGACAGCCTACATGATGCTTTGACCCATCCTCCGGGGTAACCAGGGGGGCCTAACGATTGCAGGGGCCATCGACCTATAATGGGACAGGCCGGCGAGAATCGCCGGATTGCCGTCCGGCGGACGGGACAGGCCCAAAAATCCTGCTATTTTAGGACTTTGATTTTTCCGCAGGGCGCGGCTGGAACATTGAAGAATATGTGATGTCGGAAAAACCGGAAAAAAAGCGCGGCAGGTTCGGCAGCAGATTTAGCCGCGCGTTGTTTCTTTCCCCGATCGCGGTTGCCGTTGCGTTCCTGCTCAACGCGGGCGAGACCGGCGAATTGCTCGCCGCGGCGTGGCATGATCCGCTGGCGGTGCTCGCCGGGCGCTCGCCGGGCACGCGCGATGCCGGGGTGCTGGTCGACAGCAAGTCCGGATCGTCGACCGCGCTCGCCGCGCTGGGCGATCCCGGCTCGGCGCCGTGGGAGCGGGTTCTGGGCCCGGTGCGGTATCGCCCCGATACGCCGCTGGCCGACGATTTCGTCAACAGCCTCGCCCCTCTGCCCGCTCTGGGCGACGTGCTGGACCCCGGACTTCTCAACGGTCCGAATTCCGCCTTTCCCCCGCTGTCGGGGCTGCCGGCGCTCTCGCCCTCGGGCAGCGGCTTTCCCTCCGGGCCCTCCGGCCCGCGCGGTCCCGGCCTGATCTATCCGGCGGACTGCTGCGACACGATCGATCCCGGCTCGCCGGATCCGGGGCCGGGGCCGGGGCCGGGCACGCCGACCGATCCGGTTTCGCCGGTTCCCGAGCCGGGCACCTGGCTGATGTTCGTGCTGGGCATGCTGGCCGTCGGTCGCGCGCTGCGCGAACGCGTCCGCCGCACCGGGCGCCCGCTCGCGCTGCTTCCCCGCTCGCAATGAAGCGGCGCGGCATGGCGGCATTCGGCAAGCCGCTGATGGCGCTGGCGGCGGGCTGCTGCATCGCCCTCGCCCTGTTCGCCGGCACCACCGCCTTCCGCCAGACCCGCGCCGCCGCGCCCGAACCGCCTCCCCCCGCGCGCCAGCATGTCGCCGATGGCCGCATCTTCTATCGGGCCGGCGACCTGCCGGCCATCGTCCTGCCCGACGGACGCCGGGAAAGCGTCCGCTCGGTGCTGAGCACCCGGAAGCAGATGCGTTATGGCGATTTCGTCTGGAACGACGCGAACGTGCCGCAAGGCCCCGTCTGGATTCTCGTCGACCTGCGCACCCAGATACTGACGGCCTTCCGCGCCGGGCACGAGATCGGCTCGGCGGTCATCCTCTACGGCGGCCAGAACAAGCCGAGCCCCGTCGGCAGCTTCCGCATCACGCAGAAGGCCGAGGACTACGTCTCGCGCACCTACAACGCCCCGATGCCCTACATGCTGCGGCTGACCGACGACGGCGTCGCCATCCACGCCAGCACGGTGCGGCGCGGCGCGGCGACGCACGGCTGCATCGGCGTGCCCGACGAGTTCGCCCGCCGCCTGTTCACAGAAACCCGCACCGGCGACCACGTGGCGATCGTGGGCGCGTAGGACGCGGAGGGCGGGGGGCGCGCTTTCTCCCCTCCCCGCTAAAATAGGCATCCGCGCGCGCCAACCTCGACCCCCAATCTCAACCCCAACCTCAACCCCGCTCAGCCTGAGCGGATGTGGCCATGATCTCTGCTTCCGGGGAAGGGCTCGGTCCGTCTCGACCGCGCTCCCAATGCGTCTCCCATCCCGGCACAACGCGCCTCCCCCGCCCGACTTTCTGAACGCCGCGGTTACCAAGCCCGTTCACCATAGCCGTCAACCCGGCCCTGACCGCGCCGTGGAATACCTGTCCGCACCGATGTGGAAAGGATTCTGCGATGGTCGGGCGAAATCCGCGGCGATGGGCCGCCGGGGCGGCGCTGGCGCTGCTGGCTCCCTTGTTGATCGGCGCGTCGAACCTGAGCGGCAGCTTCGAACTGCGCGTGCTCGACACCCATAACCTCGAGCGGGCGCGGCTGGGCATCGCGCCGCTGCGCTGGGACCCCCAGCTCGTCGCCTCGGCGCAGCGCTGGGCCGATCATCTGGCGGCGACCGGCCGCTTCGAACACGCGCCGGACGGCGCCGGCCCTCCCGAGGGCGAAAACCTCTGGGCCGGGACCAGGGGCCACTTTTCGCCCGAAGCCATGGTCGACGCCTGGATTCGGGAAAAGCGGCACTTCCGCGCGGGGGTGTTCCCCAACAACAGCGCGACGGGACGGGTCGAGGACGTGGCCCACTACACCCAGATCGTCTGGCGCGGCACCGGCGAGGTCGGCTGCGCGAAAGCCTCCGGCGCGCGCGAGGACATCCTGGTCTGCCGCTATGCGGACGCCGGCAACTACGTGGGCGAGCGTCCGTTCTGAGCGGGGCCGGTCTGAGCGGGGCCAGTCAGTGCGGGCCGGTCAGTCGATCCTGCGCGGGGCGCCGGTGCCCATGAAGCGGGCCAGGTTGTAATGCAGGCTGGGCACCGTCCGCTCCATGTAGGGGTTGGGCTGGGTGCCGCGGAAGCCTGAGCTTTTCATGCCTTCCTGCACTGCCGCCATGTTGGCGAAGTCCTGCTGCAGCACGGGCGGCCAGTCCGCGGGCTCGGTATATTCCCACTCGGTCTCGGGCGCCTGGCCCTCGGGGTAAAGCTCGTAGACCGCGGCCTCGAAGATGCACTTGTTGGGATCGGCCTTGTAGGGCCGGTAGTGGTAGACCAGCATGTTGTTGACCGCGTGGCCGATCTGCGTGTTGGGGAAGATCTGCCACGAGGTGCCGCTCTTCGCCGTGTGCTCGGGCGCGACCACCGGCCAGACCACGCCGCGCGCCTCGTCCGCCGCGCGCGCCGAGGCGAGCCAGTGCTTCGACACCTCGGGCGCGGGCGTGCCCTCGGGCACCTCGTCGACCAGCCGGCGCGCCGCCTCGACCAGCGTCATCGTCGTGTTGGTGTTGGCGTTCCTCCAGGTGAAGTCCTGCATCTCCCAGGTCGACTTGCGCGGGTCCTCGCCGGCGCCCAGGCGCAGCTTGGCCTGGTCCTCCTCCTGCCCCTTGGGCGCGTCGTAGCCGATGTTGGAGTGCAGGCCCTGGTTGCGGCCCCAGCCGCGGAACTGGCCGAACTCCATGAATTCGGGGTGCGTGGTGGACACGTGGTAGGTCTCGTTGAACGCCTCCATGGCGACCTTCCAGTTGCAGTCGAACACCACCCACTTGCGCCAGCGCGGGCGCATGTTCTGGAGCTGGAACGGGTCGAGCATCGAGGCCGCCGGCTCCAGATACTCGCGCAGCGGGCCGGCGGCGGGATCGAGGTTGATCCACACCCAGCCGCCCCAGGTATCGACCTGGACCTTGCCGAGGCTGGTGCGCTCCTCGGTCAGCTTGCCCTGCCAGTCCTCCTGGTGCTCGATGTAGGTGCACTGGCCCTGCCGGTCGAAGGTCCAGCCGTGGAAGCCGCAGACGATGTTCGTCCGGTTGCCGCGCGCGTTGCGCTTGCCCTTGGGCGTGTCGATCAGCCGGCGGCCGCGGTGGGTGCAGACGTTGTGGAAGGCGCGCAGCTCATCCGGGCCGGTGCGCATGATGATCACCGAGTCGGACAGGATGTCGTACGTGATGAAATCGCCCGCGTTGGGGATGTCCTCCAGCCGGCCGGCCTGGATCCAGACCTTGCGCCACAGCTTCTCCGCCTCGGCCCGGGCGTACTCCTCGGAGATGTAGGCTTCCGGCCCGATCGTCACCGGCACGGCAAGCTCGTCCGCCGCTTCCACGATCTTTCCCAGTTCGGTCATAGCATCCTCGCAATGTGTTCGGGCCAATATCGGCCCGTCATGTCGGTATTCGCACGGCAGCGCAAGACTGCACAGGTGGTCAGCATATAGGGGCGGCGGGTTCGAAAGCGAGTCTGGACAGGGCGGGCGAAATGCCGAAGATGGCCGCGAGAGCATATCCACGGAGAGACCCATGAGTGACGAATCCTCTGCCGCCATCGCCGCCGTCCGCAAGGACTGGGTGGCCGAGCACCGCGAGATGTACCTCCGCTCGGGCGGGGCGGAAGGCCACATCATGGACATCACCGCCGTCGGCGGCCGGTCCTTCGCGACTCACTGCATGATCAAGTACAAGGGCCGCAAGAGCGGCAAGACCTTCATCACCGCGCTCTGCTATGCCGACATCGGCGGCGAGGTGGTGATCGTCGGCTCCAAGGGCGGCGCCGACACCCACCCCGAATGGTACGTCAACATCCTGAAGATGCCCGAGATCGAGTTCCAGATCGCGACGCAGGCCTTCCGCGCCACCTGGCGCCAGCCCGAAGGCGCCGAGCGGCAGAAGGTCTGGAACTTCATGGTCGACTGCTTCCCGTTCTATGCCGACTACCAGAAGTCGACCAGCCGGGAGATTCCGCTGGTGATGATGAAGGCGGTCGAGCCGATCGCGGCGTTCAAGGAATCGGACGCGACCGGGGTGCGCCAGTACAAGTGAGGTAATCCCTCCCCGAGCGCGCTCGGGGAGGGATTTATCGGTCAGTCGTACTTCACTTCCACCCGCACGGGCTGGCCTTCGGGGCCCATCGGCGAATCGTATTCGATGCAGGTGCACACCGGGTTGGCGTGGCTGGCGAAAAGCTTTTTTTCGTCTTCCATGGTGATCGGCAGCCGCGCGGGATCGCTGATGATCGCCTGCGACCGCTCGAAGTCCTCGCGGCTGTTCCACCAGATCTCCATGATGCAGTCGTAGCCGGGATCGTGCACCTCGCCCGTCACCGGGTTCTTCTCGGGCACGAGATAACGGCGGACATAGCGCACCGCGCCCGGAATCGCCGGCTTCGCGCCGGTCTTCTTGGCGAGCTGCGAGTGCTGGTTCTCGTAGTAGTCCATGAACTCTTCGATGGTCATGTCCGGGCGCTTCCGGAAGAAGCAGATCTGCTTCAGCATGGCGTCTCTCTCCTCGTAATGTCGAATCAGGCCGGCCGCAGCGCCAGCACGCTGCCTTCGGCGGCGCCGGCGACGTAGAGCGTGCCGTCGGCGCCCGCGGCGATGCCGGCAAAAGTGATCATCGGGCCGCACATGTCGCCCACGCCGCCGAGCGGCCGGGGAACGACGCCCGCCGGGGCGCCGACCGGCAGGTTCGACGCCAGCGTGCGGCGGTCGCCGCCCGACAGGTCGCATTCGATCACCTGCTTGGCGCCGACATCGACCGTGTAGAGCTTGCCGCCGGCGATCGCGATGCCTTCGGGCTGGCCGAGGCCGTCGATCACCGTATCGGTGCGCCCGCCGGCGATCTTCACGACGCGCCCCGCCCCGGCTTCCGCGACGAAGACCGTGCCGTCCGCGGCTATCGCCACGCCCATCGGCCGGTCGAGACCGGTCGCCAGTTCGGCGACGTTACCGCCTTCGACCGAAAGCACCCGGCCCGTCGGCATCTCGGCGAAGACCACCGCGCCGCCCGGCGCCGCGGCGACGCCCACCAGCCGATCATAGCCCTGGGCGAGCATGGTGTGCTCCTGCGCCGCCGGGGTGAAGCGGGCGACATCGCCGTTCGCGGTGGTGACGACCCAGCTTCCCGATCCGGCGGCGGCCACGTCGCGCACCCAGCCGGGGAAGCCCGGCGAGAACAGCATGCCGGCAAGCTGCAGCTCGCCGCCCGGACCGAGCAGGTAGGTGAAGCCGCCGTCGGCGACGAACACTTCTCCCTCCGGCCCCACGGCAAGGCCGAGCGGCCACTGCAGCCCCTTCTCGACCAGCGGCTTCGCCTGGCCCGGCGCGACGATCTCGTGGATCGAGCCGGTGATGTGCGAAACGAACGTGCGGCCGTTGACGAAGGCGACGTTGTCCAGCCCCGGCCCGATGTCGGCCAGCACTTCCCTGGCGCCCGTGCGCGGATCGATCTTGAGCACCTGGCCGCTGTGGACCTGGGTGGAGACGATGTAGCCGTCCGGGTGGAACTTCACCGAATCGGGCATGCCCAGGTCCTTCGCCACGACTTCCGGCTCGCCGCCGTCGAGGCCGATGCGCCAGATCTCGTTAGCGGCCTGCGCCGGGAAATAGAGCTTGCCGTCGGGGCCCACCTCGAAGGCATTGGGCATCGGCACGTTGTCGAGGATCACCCGCTTGATGCCGCCGCCGCGATCAAGCTCGACGATCCGGCCGCCGTAGAGCAGCTCGCCGGCGATCAGGCGGCCCTGGTGGTAGGTGATGGGGTTGGCCACGCGCAGGTCGGCAAGCACCTGGCTGGTGCCGTCGGGGCGCAGCACCTTCACCTGGTTCTCGGTGATCTCGGTGCAATAGAGGTTGCCGTCCTCGTCGAACACGAGGTCGTCGGGGCCGACGATGGCGCCGCCCATCGGGCTGTAGGCCTCGATCTCGCCGGTATCGACGTCGATCGCGCTGACCTGGCTGCCCGCCACCTGCGCCACGTAGATGCGCCCGTCCGCGCCGGTGCGCAGGCCGTTGGCGCCGAACAGGCGGCTCGGCCGGGTGAGCCGCTCCAGCGCCCAGCCTTCGGCCAGCGCGGCCGGATGGGGCGAGACGTAGCGCGCCGCGGTCTGTGTCATTGGGGTCCTCTCCTAACCTTCGCGAATGCAGGCCTGGCGGGTTCATGGACGGCGGCGGGAGCGAGCGTCAACCCCGATCTGGGCGCAGTGTATACGATTCGCCCGCGCGCCTGTCGCGCCCGCTTGAAACGTCCGCTTTTGTCTGCATAGGTCAAGACGCGCACCCGCACCGCTGGCATCGGCGAGGCGACATATCGGAAAAGGGAGAGACGATGACTTCGCTAGCCGGAAAAGTCGCAGTCGTGACCGGCGCCAGCCGCGGCGTCGGCAAGGGCATCGCGCTCGCCCTCGCAGACCAGGGCGCGACGGTCTATGTCACCGGCCGCACCGTGGCCGCGGGTGCCCAGCCGCTGCCGGGCACGATCGGAGAGACCGCCGCCGAAGTCGACAGGCGCGGCGGCAAGGGCATCGCGGTGCAGGTGGATCTGGCCCGCGACGAGGACATCGCCCGCCTGTTCGAGCAGGTGGAGCGCGAGCAGGGGCGGCTCGACCTTCTGGTCAACAACGCCATCGTCATTCCCGACGAACTGACCCAGCCGGGCGGCTTCTGGGAAAAGCCCGTGTCGAACTGGGAAATGTTCGACATCGGCCTGCGCGCCGCCTTCGTCGCCGCCTGGCACGCGGCGAAGATCATGGTGCCGCGGCGCTCGGGCCTGATCGTCGGCATCTCGGGCTATGTCGGCGTGACTTATACCTACGGGCCGATCTTCGGCGCGACCAAGGCGGGGCTGGACCGGATGGCGCGCGACATGGCGATCGAGCTGAAGGAGCACGGCGTCGCCTCGCTTTCGCTGTGGCAGGGCTTCACCTTCACCGAGCGGGCGATCGAGAACCTGAAGTCGGTGCCCGGCATGGCGGCCCAGCTCAGAAGCTCGGCCGGCAGCTCGCCCGAATTCCCCGGCCGCGTGATCGCCGCGCTGGCGGCGGACCCCGCGATCATGCAGCGCAGCGGCGGCAGCTTCATCGGCGCCGAACTGGCGCAGGAATACGGCCTGACCGACATCGACGGCCGCGTCGTCCCCTCGAACCGCGCCGAGCGCGGCTCGCCGATCTGGCAGCCCGTGTAAGGCGCAGGAGCGCCGATGATCTCTCCGATTTCAGAAGCAAGGATTGACCCATGAGCGAACTGCGTTTCGACGGCCGCGTGGCGGTGATCACCGGCGGCGGGCGGGGCCTGGGCCGGGCCTATGCGCTGCTGCTGGCCGGGAAGGGCTGCAAGGTCGTGGTCAACGACCTGGGCGCGCCGATCAAGGGCGACGGCTCCGACGCCGGCGTCGCCCAGCAGCTCGTCGACGAGATCAGGGCCGCCGGCGGCGAGGCGGTGGCCGACACCAATTCGGTGGCCACGCCCGAAGGCGCGGCGGCGATCGTCCAGACCGCGCTCGATGCTTACGGCAAGGTCGACATCCTGATCCACAACGCCGGCAACGTGCGTTACGGCACGATCCGCGAGATCAGCTTCGAGGACTTCAAGGCCGTGGTCGACGTGCACCTGATGGGCGCGTTCTACATGGTCAAGGCGCTGCACCCGCTGATGTGCGACGCGGGCTATGGCCGCATCGTGCTGACCAGCTCGATCGGCGGCATCTACGGCAACAACCGCTGCGTGAACTACGGCATCTCCAAGTCGGGCATGATCGGGCTGAGCAACATCGCCGCGCTCGAGGGCGAGGCGTTCGGCGTGAAATCGAACGTCATCGTGCCCAGCGCGGTGACGCGCATGGCCGACGGGCTCGACATCTCGCAGTACCCGCCGATGGAGCCCGAGCTGGTGGCGCCCGCCGTCGCCTGGCTGGCGCACGAGGCCTGCGACGTGACCGGCGAGATGATCGCCGCGATCGGCGGCCGCATCGCCCGCTGCTTCATCGCCGAGACGAAAGGCGTCTACCAGCCGGGCTGGACCATCGAAGAGGTGGACGCCGCGATGCCGCAAGTGCACGACAAGGGTGAGGTGCTGGACTTCGGCCTGCACGGCCATGTCGATCACATCACCTACAGCTTCGCCATGGCGCGCGGCACGAAATAGGTGAAAATGTGCCGAAAAGGGTTCAGGCTGCGCCCAGCGCCTGCGCCGTGCGGCCGAACCGGAACGAGAAACGCGAGAGAGAACCGATGACCTTCATCTGCGAGCCCACCAACGTCCCGCCGCCCGAAGAAATCGACATCCCGGCGCTGAAGGAGAAATACCGGCAGGAGCGCGACAAGCGCATGCGGCCGGAGGGACAGGAACAGTACGCCCCGCAGGAGGACAACCTCACCCACGACACCTACGAGCACGATCCCTTCATGCCGGTCGTGCCGCGCGACGCGCTGGACGAGGACATCGACGTCGCCATCCTCGGCGGCGGCTGGACGGGCATCCTCGCCGCCTATCACCTGATGCAGCAGGGCGTGACCAGCTTCCGCGTGATCGACCATGCCGGCAGCTTCGGCGGCACCTGGTACTGGAACCGCTATCCCGGCATCCAGTGCGACAACGACGCCTACTGCTATCTGCCGCTGCTGGAGGAGATGAACTGGCTGCCGTCCAAGAAGTTCGAGGACGGCAAGCAGATCTACGACTACATCCAGATGATCGCCGATCGCTTCGGCTTCCGCGACAAGGGCGTGTTCCACACGCTGATCAAGCGCCTGGACTGGGACGAGTCGATCAAGCGCTGGCGGGTGCAGACCGACCGCGAGGACAATATCCGCGCGAAGTTCGTCGTCATGGCCGGCGGCACGCTGAGCACGCCGAAGTTCCCCGCCGTGCCCGGCCTCCACGAATTCAAGGGGCACAAGTTCCACACCAGCCGCTGGGACTATGACTACACCGGCGGGAGCTGGGGCGAGCCGGTGCTGGACAAGCTGGCGGACAAGCGCGTGGCGATCCTGGGCACCGGCGCCACCGCCATCCAGGCGGTCCCCTACCTCGGCCAGTATGCCCGCCAGCTCTACGTGCTGCAGCGCACCCCCTCGGGCGTCGACCATCGCCCCAACCCGCCGACGGACCCGGCATGGGCCGCCTCGCTCGAGCCCGGCTGGCAGGCGGCGCGGCAGGAGAACTTCCTGCGCGCGGCGAACGAGGTGCTGGCGCGCGGGGCGCCCGACCTGATCTGCGACTTCTGGACCGAGATCAACCGCAACCTCAACGCCGAGCGCGAGGCCGAGGGCTGGCCCGAATGGTCGGCGGAGGAGTTCGCCGCGCGCCGCGAGATGATGGACTTCCGCGTGATGGAGCGCGTGCGCCGCCGCGTCGACACGATCGTCAAGGACCCGGCCACCGCCGAGGCGCTCAAGCCCTACTACCGCTTCATGTGCAAGCGCCCGCTGTCGAACAACGACTATTACGAGACCTTCAACCGCCCCAACGTCAAGCTGATCGACGTCTCGGCGACGCAGGGGCTCGAGGCGATGACCGAAAAGGGCTTCATGGCGCAGGGCGTGGAGTACGAGGTGGACGCCATGGTCTTCGCCTCGGGCTTCGAGGTGACCAGCGACCTCAAGCGCCGCTGGGGCTTCGACGACGTGGTCGGCCGGCGCGGCGTGTCGATCTACGATCACTGGGCCGACGGCCCCAGGACGCTGCACGGCATCACCACGCACAACTTCCCCAACATGTTCTTCACCGGCTACGTCCAGGGCGGGCTCAACGGCACCACGACGCTGCAGTTCGGCCGGCAGGTCAGCCACGCCGCCTGGATCGTCCGGCAGGCGCTCGACCGGGGGATCGCCGCGGTCGAAACGACGCAGGAAGGCCAGGACGCCTACGTCCGCCGGTTCAACGAAGTGGCGCTCGACCTCTCGGTCATCCTCAACGAGTGCACCCCCAGCTACTTCACCAACGAGGGCGAGAAGGAAGCCAAGTGGTTCCTGTTCCGCGGCTGGGGCCTGGGCTGGGACGATTTCCAGGCGCTGCTGGCAGACTGGCGCCAGCAGGGCGACTTCGCCGGCATGACGCTGGAGAAATAGGGGGGATGTGGGGAGACACTTGTAATGGCATAGGAGGGGGACCGGGATTGGGTGGGATGGCGACGGATATATCGGGATGAAACTCCCGGAAATCAGGCCTTTTTCGGCCTTCGTCTCGCTTTCATCCCGCTGCTGACAGTTGTCCAGGAATTTTGGGCATTTCGGGCATCTTCACGCTTCGCGGTGGTTGGCGAGGACGTTTTAAGCGGTTTCGCGCGGCGATCGTTTAAGAGCCTCTTAATGGCGGTTTTCTGCGGCTTTAGCGAGCGTGGAAAGGGGCGTCCAACGGACCATGACCTCTTAATGTCAGGTGCGGAACTGTCACCATTAGCGTAAAATCAGGTGTGCAAAGGATTATCTTGTAAAATCATGTGGTTGTGTCGGATTTCGGCCGTTTTTAGCCTCACCGAACTGTCACCCTTTTTTCGTGTCAGCATATGTCCAGGCGGCGGCTGGCCGAGTCATTGGAGCAATGATAGAGCGCGGGTTGCGACGCGCGTGACGCGGTGAACCTGCCCGCCGTAGCGCGGGGTGCCAATGCGCTCTGGCCAGCTCACAGGGAGACTTGGCAGTCCCTGGCGCGCGTCGCACCTTCGCAAAGACGGCAACGTCCGCTACGAGGTGGTTGCAACGTGTGCGACGCGGTAAATCTTCCCACCGTAGCGCGAGGCCATTGGTCGTTGACCGCTCAGCGGGGGACCGGAAGTCCCTGCCGCACGTTGCATGGGATGCGCGCGACACGGTGAATGTCCCTGCCGTAGCACGGACCCGCGCAGGGGCCGGAGCGCCATGTGGGGAACCGGGACACCCCACCGCGCATCCCACATTGGCAGGCCGTTCCAGCCGGTGGTAGAAGGCCGCCGCGACGCGCGCCGACGCGGTAAACCTTCCCACGGTAGCGCGAGGCTTCTGGCCGTTGACCGTTTCAGCAGGGGACAGGAAGTCCTTGCCGCGCGTCGCGCCCGATCGGGCCGCCATGCTTCCAACGGCGGCGTGATTTCGGTACAGGGTGCCGGCGACGCGCGTGACACGGTGAACCTTGCGGCCGTAGCACGCTGGCGGATCGGGCCAGCGGAGCGCCATGCGAGGGGTGTGCAAGTCCTCGCCGCGCGTCGATCTACTTCTCGCCGCTTTGCATTCTACGCAGACCATCCAGCAGAGGAGCTAGGCGCGCGCCATCCACCCGGTACGCGGAAACGATCGTGATCAAAGCCTGATAGAGGACGGCCGGCAGATCGAGCTGATGTTCAGCGATATACGCGTCTATTTCGCGCCGTATTGCCTTCTGGCTATCGACTATCTTGGAAAAGCGAGTTGCACTGCGCTCAGCGGCGTCTGCATCATCAAAATAATCAATTAGTAGGCTATCTGCGGCCGGTTTGGCACTCTCCGGATAATAGTCTTTTGTAGCTATTCCGGTGAGATAGTCACGGTATATTGCAAGTAGCGCCTTTGTATAGCCATTGTGCCCTGTATTGGTCTTCAGCCTGATGATTTCGGCCTCTAATGAGGCCAGGTCGTAGCCTTCCTTCAACTGGGAGGCGAGCGGCTGCAACTCAGCCGCGCTGCCGGTATCCGAGTCTCTGTCCTGTCGGCGGCCCGTTAGAATGAAGAGAACATCCGCTCCTGCTTCCGCGAAAGCCGCCAGCGCCTGAGCGTTCGGAAAGGCGTCATCCTTCTCCCACTTAAGCTGGGCCCCTTTCGATGCACCGGCTAGCGCAGAAAAATCGGTCTGACTGAGGCCTAGCCGCTGTCGCTCTTCCTTCAGTCGATGCCCTATGGTCACAAAAATATCCCCATGCCACTTGAATGGGTAACTGTAGTGATATACAGTCCCTAAAAGTGATCTTGTGGAGCCGATCATATGACAATGGTGCTAAGCCCGAAAGAGATTCGCGAACGACTGTCCCGGATTGGGAGAACGCCTGCAGACGTTGCCCGCGAGCTAGGCGTGTCAGTCGTCATCGTTCGCGGGGTAATCGACGGGCGGTTTAAAGGCGATCGTGGCGAAGCTCATAAGGTCGCTGTCGCTCTCGGCCTTAAGGATGGGCTGATCATTGATGATAACACGTCCACGGCTGATGCGATCAAACTGGCGGCGGGGCGCTGATCCAGTATGGAACGCGAAATCCTCTCGATCCTGCTGGCGGGCATCGCTATTGGCGAGCGTGTCGGGTTCTATGATCCCGAACATGCGGCTAGGCTCGCGGTCTCCATGGAGCGTGACGGCCAGCACGATCCCATTCATGTTGCGCCTAGCCCGAGCGGAGATGGGATGCCATGGCGGCTAGTCGCCGGACGGCATCGGATCGGTGCAGCCGGGCTGCTCGACTGGACACATATCGATGCGATCCAGGTGGCGGACACGAACGCCGACGCGGCAGTGCTGCGGAAACTTGAGCTGTCGGAGAACCTCGACCATCGCCGCCCGCGCCCGATCGAGCGCGCGATCTTCATCGACGCGCGTGCTCGTCTCGAAGAGGAAATCGACCATCCCGGACATGCCGGAGAGACGCGACAGGAGCGTGGTGCTCGCCTCCGTTGGCATGCTAACAACATTATGTCGCAAGCATCGAATTGGCGTCTTAGACTGGCAGATGCACTGGGGTGCGACGTCCGAACGATCGAGCGCTATCGCGAAGTTTACTGCAATGTCGTCGCGCCATGCTCTGACCTTGCGGAGGCGCTGAATAGGCACCGCGCATGTCGCAAATTCGAAGCGATCTACGGGCTCGCTAAGGTCCCGAATGTGCAATCCCGCCGCAAGGTGATCGACTTGCTCCTAGCCGATCCCGAACTGAAGTCGATCGACGATGCCAAGTTCAAGGCGGGTGTCAGCACGTCGAAAGGCGGCCGGATGCCCGAAAGGGACCGAGCCCACGCCGCGTTCCTGACAGGATGGCAGAGAATGCCCCTCGCTCAACAGCGCGCTGCCGCGCCGACGTTCGCACGCGATCTTCCGCCGACCGTGGCCGAAATCATGGCCGAGAACCTGCGGGCGGATGCCGCTCGGCGGATGCTCGAAGCCCTGAAAAAGAGGACGGACCTTCAACCATGACAAAAGCGACCTACCCTGCCACGATTGGCGGTCGTGTCCGCTTTGAGCGGCAGCGGCTTTGCATGTCTGAAGGTGAGTTGGCCCGCCTTGCAGGTGTGTCGTCTCACTACGTCCCCATCTGGGAAGCGGACAGGGATGTTCCTGACTTCCGAGCCCTGCTCGGCCTCGCTCTGGGTGGAGTTGACGTTCAATTCGTCGTTGTTGGATGGACTGACGAGCGTGCCCCATCGGGCGGGGTGTTCAATGCTAATTCACCTGCCGTCCGTGATGCCTTCGCAGCGGTTAGAAAGCTGCCGATAGATGTGCGCCAGGCGCTCCTACACATCTGGCTCCAGCAGGACTTTGACGCCTGATGGCCGTGGGCGCGCCTTCGGAATGGTTCTCGGCGGCCGAACTGGCCGATCTTGCGCTGCCGGGCGTGCCTTCGACGCGTCAGAAGGTCTCGGAACTTGCACTCTGCGCCGGCTGGCACGAGCAACGCGCCAGTGACGGTAGTCCGCTTGCTCGCCGTCGTTCCGGCCGGGGTGCCGGGCATGAATACCACCTTTCCGTATTGCCCTTGGCCGCGCGTCAGGCGCTTGCCTTGAGGCTGGAAGCGACCGGCGCGAATTCGTGTCCGGCCAACGATACCTTCGCCGGCTCGGCAAAGATGCAGGCGAAGGCGCGCGAGAGGCTTGCGATCGTCCGGGATGTCGCGGCGCTTGTCGCGGCAGGCGACACACAACGAGTGGCCGTCGCTTCCGTGTCCGAGCGTTGGGGCGTGTCCGAACGGACCATTCACCGGTATCTGTCGGCCGCAGCCTCGGCTCCACACGCTGGTGAGCAGCTAACAGCCCTCGCACCACGTCACAGCGGCGGCGGTGATACCACCGTCGTCGTGAGCTGGTACGACGGACAGACCCAGCGCGAACAGCTCTACCCGCTGCGCTCCGATCGCATCGCCTCCGCTCCCGTCGAAGTGGAAAATTTCCGGCAGCGTCTGCGTTCCGTGGGCCGCCGCGCCAAGGCGAGCTGACTCCCGTTTGGGGCTCTTCCGCTTGGCCTCGCTTCCGGAGGCGGCGTTGGCGCGCCGCTTTCAATTCCCGGCGATCGCTTGCCGGGGAGCCCTTCTTTGAAAGGATCGTAAAATGGGCGAACAGTCTGCATCTATCGAAGGTCAGCAAGACGGTGAATTTGAACGGATGGTTCCGTTCGATATAGAAAGCGATCTGCTATCGGTTCACGACGCACTTCACGGCGTGAGATGCCTTCTTGCTGCCGAAGGAGAACCCCACAGCGAGATCAGCAGGTTCGACATGGCGGCAATTCTCGGGCTGATAGCGCACCGTCTCGCTGGTGTCGTCATCGGACATCGCAACGGAAGGCCTTGTCCGCTGCTCGACTACGCGGCCGCGAAGCTCCCGGATTAGGCTACCGCGATGCCTGATTTCGCTGATCTGCACCCTGGCCAGGAAGGTGCGTTTCCATGACTGATATCGTCGTTGGCGTCCGGCTGACCGCCGATGGTTCGGGCCTGGTCGGCCAGCTGCGCCTGTCCCGCGCCGAGCTGGAGCAGCTGCGCACCGCCGAGAAGGGCGCGGCCGAGGGCGCGCGCGAGCTGGCCGGCGCGACCGGCAGCGCGGCCGGCGGCGCACGCGACCTGGCGACGCAATCGGGCGCGCTGGCCGATGCGGCGGCGCGCACCGCCGTGGCCGAGCGTCAGGTGGTCGAAGAGGTGCGCCAGTCGATCGCGGCGATGGGCGGAGCCACGGCCGGCGCGCGCGGCCTGGCGGCGCAGATGGGCAGCCTGGCCACGGGCGCGCGGGACGCGCGGCGTGAAGGTCGATTACGTGCAGGTCTGGCGTTTTGCCCATGCCGAGGGTCTGAGCTTCAAAAAAA
>JBAYPJ010000026.1:0-38558 GCA_041677785.1 Novosphingobium sp.
ACGGAAGGAACCCGTCTCATGCCGAAAGGCAGAGACCGGTAATGGACAAAAGCACCCGATCATCCGGCCTCGCTCCAGACCACGCCAGCACCCCCGTCAAACCCAGGTAAATCAAGGTGTCCAAGTGCGTGCGCAATGGCGGGAACGCCTCTACGCCTTCATGTCTGATAAGCAGTGGGTTGAACTGGTGACCCGACCAGTCTCTCGAGCTCGATGGGTTTATCGAGTTTCAATTGTCCCGGTGTTCGCAGTCTATGTTGTGCTGATTGGCGCACTCTTGTGGGTAGTGTATCCTGCCGAAGTGATGGCTGTAGCGGATTCTATCCTCGCCCACTTAACGTTCGATTGGCGACCGATGGGATCGGTTACAACTGTTCCGATCTTACCGTCTTCGCCCTCGTCGATACCAACACCTTCATAACTTAGGCCGGTCCGCCTTTTGCCCCCCCATTCGGTCATAGACTGCAAGGTCTAGAATGCCTGAAGGCGACAGACATTGGCCGAGGGCTGTCCGAGTGGCAGAGTTTGACAAAAGCCGCCGTTCGGCACGTGGTGTGCAACCGTCTGCTTCGTCCCAGACCTCGTCGATCCTTGGCTGCCATGTAGATGTGAATGATCGGCAGGTTCCAGCACGCTGCCTCGGCGGCTCGAACGTCAACTTTGCGGGCGGAATCAGCCGCTATCACTCATCAGGAAATCGGACTGAATTCAGGCAACTTGAACGCTGTATGCGAACCAGGCGCCTGCGGCGTGATCATACAGTTGCACTATCTCGTCGGTCACGGTGAGTGAATAATGGCTCGACGAGCGACGGTCGTAACCCTGTCCCGTCAGCCCATCGATTTCGAGCGAGATGAATGCGTCGTCGCCGGCATCGTACAGTTCGGGCAGTCTGCCGCTAAACCGTGCCGATCGGTCGCCGTCAAAGCCTTGCAGGCGACCGCCACGGGTTTCCGCTGCGATCTGCAAATCCTGCCCAGTGGCATGATCATGGATACCCGCCACCTTCTTGCCGAAGATGAAAGCGTAAGCAGCGGCAGCGATCATGGTTCGAGTGTGAGGAGACATTCCGCCACCTGGCAGCGGCCGAGCGAGGAGGCAAGCCTTCTGGCGTGAATGATGGCAGCTTTGCCGAAGTCTAACCTCGGAAGCTAACGTCCGAAACTGTTCCTCCTTCAGTCAAGGTCGCTGCGCCGCATGGGGCGGCTGCAGACGCCCCACCCCTTCTTCTCCTAAACTGCTGAAAATTCAGCTGCGATTTGCGTTACTGTCGCATTCCTACAAGTCGGCAGATCTCCAGCCCGCTAGTCCCATCGCGCGACCCGAAGAGCTCCATCCTGGAGTTCTCGACTTAAAGGCCTGTTCCCACCAGGGGACAGGCTATTTTTGCGTGCACGGTAGGGGCTCCTCGCTCTTCATGCGCTGAGGAACACCTGTTTCTGCTCCTGCCAGTTCGCCGGCAAGCCCGGCGCGAGCAGCTTGCCGCCGTCGAGGCTTGCAGGATGCCGGCCATCGAGGATGGCCTCGACCACGGTGGGCGACAGGAACGCCAGGCGCGTGACCCGGGTCACGTAGCTCGCGGTCATCCCCTCCTCGCGTGCGAGCGTGGCGATATCGATATCACCTTGGGCAAGCCGCGCCCACCAGCCCCGCGCCTTGAGGATCAGCTTGATCAGGTTGCTGCGCGGCTCGGGTTGTCCGGCGGCGCGCCCGTCGGCCTGGATGAGCCGCATCGCACGCCCGGTTCGGGTCAGGCGCACCGCGGAGGTAATCGTGATGCGGGCCTCGGCCGGAGCGGGAAGCCCAAGTTCGCGGGCCAGCACGGCGGCATGCAGCGCGATCCCGATCTCGCCATGCCGAACATCGACCTGGGCGACGACGGCGCGGACGATATCGCGCTCCTTCGCCCTGATCCTGGCGGCAAGAGCCGCCGCAGTAGTGGTGAGCGCGGCGAGCATCAAGCCGTCCAGGGGAACCGCGAGCCGCACGGCAAGGCCAAGCGGGTCGGCGATCGCCTCGGCGACACAGGACGTGACGGCCGCTTCCAATTCCTTTGCCGGGATGCGGATGGTCGCCGCGTTCGCGGCCGGTCTATTCTGGATGGGTTGGCTGATATAGTAGCGATAGCGCACTTTGGCTGCCTCGGCTCCGCCCGGGCCAGGCTTGGAGGCGTGCGAGGCGAGCAGCAGCCTGCCCTGTTCATCGCGGAGCAGACCGGCAAGCAGGCTGGGACGGGAGCCACGCCGGCGCTGCGTCCCTTGCGTGTTGTCGGCAAGCCTGACCTGCACCGCCTCCCAGGTCGCGGCATCGATGATCGCGGGATGCTGGCCGGCGTAGGTTTTGTCGCGGTGGCGGATGCGGCCGATGTAGATGGGATTGTTGAGGAGGTAATAGAGTTGGCCGCGGGTGAATTTGCCGCCGCCGGTTCTGCGACCGCTGGGATAGGCGCGAACCGGGCTCCTGACGCCCCGCCGGTCCAGGTCCTCGGCAAGGTCCTGCACCGTGCCCAGTTCCAGGTACCGCGCAAAGACATGGCGGACGAATACCGCCTGCTCCGCATCGATCCGCAGCGTGCGCTCGTGCGGCTCATAGCCGATGGGTGGGATCCCGCCCATCCACATGCCCTTGGCCTTGGAGGCGGCGATCTTGTCGCGGATGCGCTCGGCGGTCACCTCGCGCTCGAACTGGGCGAAGCTGAGCAGCATGTTGAGCGTGAGCCGGCCCATGCTGGTCGTGGTGTTGAAGCTCTGGGTGATCGAGACGAAGCTGACCTCTGCGGAATCGAACGCCTCGACCAGTTTCGAGAAATCCAAGAGCGAGCGGGTCAACCGATCAACCTTGTAGACGACCACGATGTCGATCTTGCCCTCCGCGATATCGGCGAGCAGGCGTTTGAGGGCCGGCCGCTCGAGCGTGCCGCCCGAGATGCCGCCGTCGTCGTAGACTTCCGGGCTCAGCACCCAGCCTTCGCTGGCCTGGCTCAGCACATAGGCGGCACAGGCCTCGCGCTGGGCGTGGAGCGAGTTGAAGTCCTGTTCCAGCCCTTCCTCGCTCGACTTCCTCGTGTAGATCGCGCAGCGGACCCGTTTCATGCCGCTGCCTTCCTCATGATCTTCAGCCCGAAGAAGGCCGGGCCCGACCAGCGGGTGCCGGTGATCGCCCGCGCCACCTCTGAGAGGGAGCGCCAAGTCTTGCCGTTCCACTCGATCTCACCATTCTCACCGACGGTGACGATATGAACGACGCCGTTCCACTCCCGCACCAGCCGCATGCCGGGCACCGCGCTGCGCGTGGTGGTCTTGGCCACGGCGAGCTGGGTAAGGCGCTGCTGCGCGCCTCGCGACAGACCGCCGAGCGCCCGCGTCTGGATCTCGTATGCCAAGGCCAGGCGCAGCAACCCGGTGCCAAGCCGCGGGGCTGCGCGCCCGGTGAGCTTTACCCACCGGGCGCGCAGGTCGCCGATCGTCAGGTCGTCGAGTTGGGCCAATTGCTCGTCGAGCGGCAGAGCCATCAGGCTGCTCCCTCGATCCGGTAGCAGGTGACATCACCGCGCTTGGTCTTCTCAAGCGTGTGGCCCTTCTTGCGCAGGCCGGTCAGCGTCGCGCGGGCCGTGTGCGGCAGCCAACCGGTGGCCTCGATCAGCTCGGCGAGCGTGGCCCCGCCCTCGCGGCTCAGCAGGGCGATGACTGCGCCGATCTTGCTGGGGCGTGGTTCCTTGGGCGGCACGGGCGATGCCGGCTCGGGCTTTTCCTCGCTGCTCGCTTGGCGCGTCATGCTGCGCTGGCGGCGGGGCTTGGCCGGTGCGGTCTTGATGGGATTGTCGGCGGTGGGATTGGTGACGGTCGAATCGATCTTGGTCATGGGGTGGTGCTCCGTTCGGACAGCAGCCCAACGCTGCTTCCACCACCCAGAGCCCCAAGCGCAGCGAGCGTTGGGGCAGCAGCCGTCTAAGTCAGCTGCGATTTACTGACAGCACCCAATGCTCCGTTCGTCACCGAAGTCGAATGGAAAGTGACAAAGACGAGCAAATTCTTGAACATGGCCTTATGCGCGCCGGGAACTCGTCGTTGACGGCACCAATTCAGTATTAGACCGTAGCTGCACTTAATGGAGAGCCTGAATGGCCGACGGACCTTCGGTAGCTCTCGTCTCGCCGGCTCTGCCCGGCCCATCCGAGGCTTACCCTACAATCTCAAGACGTAAATGATGGCGACGAAGCCACCGAGAGCCAATTCAGTATTGCGACCGAGATTGATCGCTAAGCGAGCAGAGAATCCGCACGCCTTTGTCAAATCAACGCACCCGAAGCGGGGTAGGGATGCACAACCGGAACGAAATAAACAGAATCTGAAACGGTATCCCTATTCCGGCCTGAACCAGTTGCCCGGAAACGGTGCGGCGGACACGTTGTCGACGTCACGATGCACGCGTTCCCCGGAAAGCAGCGGAAGCGACGCCTTGATAATCTGATCGAGCCATTTGCCGAACGCGCGGAACCGGGCCACCTCGCGCATATCTTCCGCGACCATGAACCAAAAGCTCCGCTTGATCAGTATCTCGTCCGGGAGGATCGGCAGGAGCCGTGAATCCCGATCCGCAATGAACGCGGGCAACACGCCGATGCCGAGACCGGACACGGTCATCGTGTATTGCGCGTTGATCGATGCGCTCCGCCGCGTCGGCGCAAGATCGGGCGCGATCTCGTCGAAGAAGTTGAGCTCCTGCGTCTGCAGCATATCGGGAATAAATCCGATGAACGGATGTTCCTGCAAATCGCCTCGGGAGCGAATCGGCGGATGGGTGGTTAGATATTCCCGGGATGCATACAGCCGGATAGCGAAGTCGGTCAGACGCCGCATGGCCAACCGTCCCGTTTCCGGGCGTTGTACATGGATCGCGACGTCCACCTCGCGTTTCGACGGATCGAGAAAGCCGGTCGTCGTGACCAGATCGATGTCGATGTTGGGATAAAGCTCCTGGAACTGCGGCAGCTTGCGCGCGACAACCCACGAGCCGAATCCTTCATCCACGCTGACACGGATCGCACCCGACATCGGCCCTTCGCGCGGCACCTGTTCGAGCATCCCGAAGATGCCGGTTTCGACCGCCTCGGCATGGGCCAACAACTGCTGGCCCTGGTCGGTCAGCACATAACCCGATCCCTCGTGATCGAACAGCCGGACGCCCAGCGCCGCATTGAGCCGGCTCAGGCGGCGCATCACCGTCGTCGGATCGAGGTTGATCGACGCAGCGGCCGCGTTCAACCGCTGATTGCGCGCAAGCGCGAGAAAAACGCGAACATCGTCCCAATTCATCTCAGCGCTCATTCTCTCCTATCAAACAAGAACATAGGACTCTTTCAATGCTGTGTCTCCGGCAACCGCACGATCAGCCCGTCCAGCTCGGGACGAACCGCGATCTGGCAGGAAAGACGGCTTCCTTCGGCCACCCCCTGCCCGAATTCGAGCATGTCGGCCTCCACTTCGCCCGGCGCGCCGGTCCGGTCGCGCCACGCCGGATCTATATAGACATGGCAGGTCGCGCAGGCGCAGGCGCCGCCGCAATCGGCATCGATCCCGGGCACGCCGTTGCGCACGGCACCTTCCATCACGGTATAGCCGTTCTCAACGTCGATCTGATGCTCGGTCCCGTCGAATTCTATATATGTAATCCTCGGCATCAGCCGGCTGACTCCTTCAGAAAAGTGGACGGATCGGCGTGAGACCGGGACATTGGCCCTCGCCGGCACAATGCGGTCATCGCTGCATAGATATGCCGTCGCATTGGCTCTCTCGCCATCAGATCGCCTCCGCCGTCTTCAATGCGGCGATGTCGTTTTCCGCGAACCCCCAAATGCGCAAGGCCAGCTCATTGTCCGCGCCGGGGGGGGGCGGCCCTTGAACCGCGCCGGGCGTGGCCGAGAAGCGCGGCGCCGGCGCTGGCTGCATCACGCCCTCGACCTCGACAAAGGTCTCCCGCGCGCGATTGTGGGGATGATCCGGCGCATCGGCCATGCTCAGCACCGGCGCGAAGCATGCGTCCGAACCATCAAACAACGCGCACCATTCCGCCTGGGTCCTGCGCGCGATCAGATCGCGCATCCGCTCGCGCAGCATCGGCCAGGTGGCGTCATCCATCTGGGCGTCGAATGCCGGATCGGTCAGACCCGCCTTCTGCCGCAGCTCGACATAGAACTGCGGCTCGATCGCGCCGAAAGCGATATATTTGCCGTCGGCACAGCGATAGGTGCCATAGAAATGCGCGCCGCCGTCGAGCAGGTTGGCCTGGCGCTCGTCCTGCCACATACCTTTGGCGCGAAAGCCGTAGAACATCGCCATGAGCGACGCGGCGCCGTCGCTCATGGCGACGTCGACGACCTGCCCTTGGCCCGTCTCGCGCGCATGGATCACGCCGGCGAGCAAACCGAACGCAAGATACAGCGCGCCGCCGCCGAAATCGCCGACCAGATTGAGCGGCGGAACCGGCTGGTCATGCAGCCCGATGGCATCGAGCGCCCCGCTGATCGCGATATAGTTGATATCATGGCCCGCAGCCTGCGAATAAGGCCCCGACTGCCCCCATCCCGTCACCCGGCCATATACCAGACGGGAATTGCGCGCCAACGCGACGTCCGGCCCCAGGCCGAACCGTTCCATCACGCCCGGGCGAAACCCCTCGAACAAGGCGTCCGCGCCTTCGATCAGCCTGAGGCAAGCCTCGATCGCTTCGGGTTTCTTGAGGTCGAAGGCCACGGATCGCCGCCCACGCTCGGTCACGGCGAAGGGCGTGCCGCTGACGCCGATCCCCCAACGCCCGCCCTTGCGGTCGATCCGGATCACCTCGGCTCCGAGGTCCGAAAGAAGCATGCCACAGAACGGCCCGGGGCCGATCCCCGCGAACTCCACGATCCGCAATCCCGAAAGCGGCCCTTGCCCCATGCTTCTTTTTTTGCCTCTCCTCGCAGCGACCCCGCCGCCGTCCTCGTGGCAGGCAATAAGACGGCGGTCTCCGGGCTTGTCTAGCTGCACCCCCGCACGGCACGCTGCACTTTTGCTTCTTGCGCCGGGACGGAGTTGCGCGCTGATTCAGCGCCATAGGGCAATGGAGAGATGCAATGGGCGAGAAGTCCGACGTGCTGTATCTGGACGACATGCCGGAGGCGACTGGCTTCCCGACCAAGGTCATGCCGACGAGCTGGTTCCAGGTGGACTGGAGCGATGCGCTCAAGATCGGCGACGTCAAGCCGCTCAAGTATTTCAACCAGGACCTTGCGCTGTTCCGCACCGCGGACGGCAGGGCCAATCTGACGTCTGCCTATTGCCCGCATATGGGCGCACATCTGGGCTACGGCGGGACAGTCGAGGGCTGCACGCTCAAATGCCCCTATCACGGCTGGGAGTGGAACACCGACGGCACCAGCGCGCTCGTTCCGTCTGAGGGGAAGCCTTCGACCTCGCGCCGCGGGCTGAAGGTCTGGGATGTGGTGGAAAGCAACGGCATCATCTGGACCTGGCACGACTCGCGCGGCCGTCCGCCGCTATGGGACGCGCCGGCGGAGCGGCGGCACGAGGATAATTATCTGCCCGTCTATCCGCACTGCACCTACACATGGGCGGACATCCGCGCGCGCCCGCAATATATCGCGGAGAACACCGTCGACCTCGACCATCTGATCTTCGTGCACAAGAACGGGATACTGCCGGTGGTGCGCGAGGAGGCGCACATTCCTCAATATACCGAGGAAGGCCATATCTGGGCCAATCGCCGGCCGCATCCGATGCAGAGCTCGGCCTGTATCGGCATCGGGCTCGTCGTCGTGACCTTCCCGTTCGACGAAAGCCGTCCTCACCGCATGCCCGGCGTTCTCTTCCATTGCACCACGCCGATCGACGACGAGCGTTCGGACATGTTCGGCACGATGATGGTGCGACAGGACATGGCGGCCGAAGGGTGCGAGGGCGACGTGCCGGTCGGCAACGCCCTCAAGCGCGTCGAGGAGCAAATCAAGCAAGCCGGACGGGACGTGCCGATCTGGGATCACATGATCTACATGGAGCGTCCAGCCTACACCCGCATGGAAGGCCCGCAATTCATGCGCCTGCGACGGTGGGCAAAGCAATTCTATCCGGAAGGGGACGGCGGCGAGGCCACCGGCTCCGTGACCCCGATCAAGCAGTCTGCCGCCTGAACCGGTTTCGGGAGACCGCTCTTGCCCTCACTGCCGACGTTCTACAGGCTGGCCTGCCAGCAGGCGGTCAGCTTTCCGGGCCGGACAGCGATCGTCTACCGCGACCAGCGGCTGAGCTTCGCCGATATTTGTGATCGCGCGAACCGGATCGCCAACGTCCTCAAGGCGGAAGGCGTCCGCGAGGGCGATCGCGTACTGTGGCTCGGACAGAACGCAAACCGAGTGCTCGAACTGTTCCTCGCCTGCTCGCGGCTCGGTGCCGGCCTGTGCGTCGCCAACTGGCGGCAGTCCGTGGCCGAACTCGCCTTCGTCATCCGCGATATCGATGCCCGGGTGATCTTCTGGCAGCAGGAGGAGGTCGGCGACGTCACGGTCGAGGCGCGCACCGCCGCCGACAGCGACGCCATGTGGATCCGGCACGACGGTGACGATGCCGAAAGCTACGAAGGCCGCATCGCCGCCGCCGCCGCCGAAGCCGGCGAGGAAGCCGGGACGGATTCGATCAACCGCCCGCTGCTGATCCTCTACTCCGCGGCTTTCGGGGGGCGACCGAACGGTGCGCAGCTTTCCGACGTCGGCCTGTTCCTGCAGATGCTGACGCACACCAGCGCGCTGGGCATCGGGCGGGACAATGTCGGGCTGGTCTCCACGCCGATGTTCCATATCGTCGCCTGGCTCGACCTGCTCCCGACCTTCATGATGGGCGGCAAGGTGGCGATCGCGCGGCGCACCGAGGCGCAAGCATTGTGCGAGCTGATCCACCGGGAAAAGATCGTCACCGGCCGGCTTCACCCCCCGATCGCCGCGCGTATCGCCGAATACAATGCCGACCGGCGCTTCGACCTGTCGAGCTTCCGCAGCTCACTCGACATCCCGGGTTGGAAGGAGATGACCGGCAGCGGCCCGGAGATCGGCGGCACCGGACAGACCGAGGTCGCCGGCCCGATCGTCCTTCATGCGCTCGGCGGCAGCACGCCGTTCTCCGGGCGGATCGCCCCTTTCGCGGAGGCCCGGGTCGTCAATCCGGACGGGACCGACGCACCGCCGGGCAAGCTGGGCGAACTATGGATACGTGGCGCGAGCGCGGGCCTCGGCTACTGGAACCGGCCGGAGCTCAACGCGGAGCGCATGCGCGGCGACTGGTGGCGCACTACCGACCTCGCGCGGCGCGATGCGGACGGCACGATCAGCTTCGCGGGACCGATGCTCCAGATGGTGAAGACCGGCGGGGAGAATGTCTATCCGGCTGAGGTCGAAGCGGCGATCAAGTCGCATCCGGCGATCACCGCGGCGGCGATCATCGGCACGCCGGATCCGATATGGTCGCAGATCGTTACCGGGATCGTGGCGCTCGCGCCCGACGCTCACCTTACCCTGGAGACGTTGCGCGCCTACCTCAAGGATCGCATCGCCGGATACAAGATTCCGCGCGCACTCCACATCGTTCAGAAGATGCCGATGAAGGGGCTCGTTCCCGACTATGCCGCCCTCGATGCCCGCTTCGGCGGGGGCAACTACCCCGGCCAGGCGCGCAAGGCATGAGCGTGCGCGGGGGATATCGGTTGCTCGAGGGCGTCAAGGTTCTCGAATGCGCGCTGCTGTTGAACGGCGACACGGTGGGCATGTTCTTCGCCGATCTGGGGGCCGAAGTGACCAAGATCGAGGACCCCGTGCGTGGGGACTATATCCGCGATATCCTCGGCCAGATCAAACCGCGCGTCAGTCCCGCGCACCTCCAGGTCAACAAGAACAAGCGCAGCGTCGCGCTCGACGTGCGCGATCCGCGCGGACGGGCGGCCTTCCTCGAGCTGGTGAAGCAGGCCGATGTCTTCATCGATGGCATGCGCGCCGGCGCCGCCGATAAGATGGGGATCGGCTACGCGGCGCTGAAGGCGGTCAAGACCGATATCATCTATGTCCAGTGCACCGGCTATGGCGCGCACGGCCCCTATGCCAACATTCCGACGCACGGCTACCAGATGACCGCGCTCCCCGGCGGGCTTCCGGCCAGGATCGGCCCCGACGGACGACCCCAGCGCGCGCGCGGCGTGCAGTATATGGGCGGCGTCGAGGAAAGCAGCGCCGCATCCTATCTGGCGGCCGAAGCCGCCACCACCGCCGCGCTCGCGGCATTGGTCCGCCGCGGCCGCACCGGCGAGGGAGCATACATCGACGTCGGCGCGTCGGACGCGGTGCTCGCCGCGGCATGGCAGGGCATCGTCTATACGCTCAACTACGACCGGATCACCGAGTTCAAGTCGCTTTCGAGGAAGCAGGCAAGCTACGAGGCCAAGTGGCCGGAAGGCTCGGCGCGCTATCAGCTCTACGAGACGAAGGACGGCAAGTTCATGCTGTTCGGTGCGGTCGAACGGAAGTTTTGGGAAGCGTTCTGCACCCTGGCCGGGCGAGAGGACCTCGCCGGCACCTTCAGCCCCGACCTCCATATCGATTTCGGCGAGAGCACGCCGGGATTGCGCGACGAGGTGCAGGCGATCTTCCGCACGCGCACGCTCGACGAATGGATGGCCGACGCCGCGCCGCTGGGCACCCCGATGGGCCCGGCCCATGCGATCGAGGATGTGCCGTCCGATCCCCATATCCAGGCCCGCGGCATCTTGCTCGAGCGCGAGGACGCCGGGATCGGTCCCTTCACCTACGTGACGTTTCCTGCCCGGATCGACGGGCTCGACTATGCACCGCCGCGCATCGCGCCGCGCCATGGCAGCGATACGATCGAAGTCCTGGGTAACGCGGGGATCGAGGCGGCCGTCATCGACGACCTGCTGGCGAGCAGGATCGCAAAACAGGACCCTGGAGCATGACAGGACACGTGGAACTGAAGACGGAGCCGCTGGCCCCGCAAACTTTCGTCGGGGCCAAGGGCCTGCGGATCGTAGCCGATGTGGGCGGCCCGGACGACGCACCGCTGGTCAGCCTCGCGCACGGCGGCGGACAGACCCGCCATTCGTGGAAGGACACGGCCCAGCTATTGGTGGAGGCGGGCTATCGCACCGTTTCGATGGACCTGCGCGGCCATGGCGACAGCGGCTGGGCCGAGGACGAGGACTACGACCTGCCGGTCACCGCCGCCGACATGGAGAGTGTCGTCCGCGCCACCGCCACGGGGCGCGGCGTCAATCTCGTCGGAGCGTCATGGGGCGGGCTGAGCTCGCTGGTCGCCTTCTCGCATCTGCGGGATCTGGACGTGCGCTCGATCGTGCTGGTCGACGTCGTGCCCCGCGTCGGCACGCGCGGCAGCGGTCGCATTCAGGGGTTCATGCGCGCGCATCTCGACGGCTTCGCCAGTCTCGACGAGGCAGCCGAGGCCGTCGCCGCCTATCGGTCCGGCCACCGCAAGCCGAACGATGCCGCCGGCCTGCTCAAGAATCTGCGTCAGGGTGAAGACGGACGGTTCCACTGGCACTGGGACCCGGCACGGCTGAAGCGCAATCCTCCGGTCGACGTCGCGCTGGTCGAAGGGTTCGCCGCCAAGGTGACCTGCCCGGTCCTGCTGGTTCGGGGAGGACACAGCGATATCGTTACCGACGAAGGCATCGCGAAGCTGCGCGCGCTGATCCCGCAGCTCGAGGTCACGACCATCGAGGATGCCGACCACATGGTCGTCGGCGACGACAACAACATCTTCGCCACGGGCCTGATCGAATATCTCGGCCGCGTCTCGCCGCTGAACGGAGGCACGGACGGATGACGGCGAACGCGATCCACCAGCCGACGCTTGCCGCGCATTTTGCGCAGGCACTGACGCGAAATCGCGACCATGTCGCGATCATCGACGGCGACGCCAAGGTCACCTACCGCGCCCTTGCGGAGCGTGTCGGCAAGCTCATCGCGCTGTTCGAGGCGCGCGGCTATGGCCCGGGCCACCGGCTCGGCGTGGCGGTCCCGATGAGCCTGGACTATCTCGCGACGTTCATGGCCTCGCAGATCGCGGGCCTCGCGTTCGCGGAGATGCCGCCGGCGATGCCCGACGAGACTCTGCTGCACCGCATCGCGAGCGGCAGCCTCGACAGCGTCGTCGTCGATCCCCGGGCGTTCGGCGCACGGGCGCGCGGCTTCATCGAGGCGATCCCGGTCGAGTGCCTCGTCACCGCGGCGTTCGAGGGATGCGAGGCGATCGACGGTCTGCTCGACCAGCTCGAGCCCGCACCGATCCGGTGCAAGCCCGCCGGCGAGTTCGCGATCCTCTCCTTCACCGGCGGATCGACCGGCCTTCCCAAGCCGCAAGGCTTCACCGGCGAATCGGCCGCGGCGCTCGCGACGATGATCATGGCGAGCGTGCCCTTTCCGCTCCGGCCGGTCGCGGTCGTCTACCGCACCGGCTATCAGGTGATGCAGCTCGGCCTCATCCAGACGCTGATGCGCGGCGGCACGCTGGTCACGCTCGGCAATTTCGATCTTCCGGAGATCAGTCGGCTCGGCCGCCTGCACCGATGCAACGTGCTGTTCATGGCCACCCGCATGATCTACACGCTCGCCGACCAGCAGGACGTCGACTGGATCCGCGGTCAGGTGCAGCTCATCTTCCACGGCGGCGAACCGATCACCCCGGCCCGCCTGCGCAGCGCGATCGAACGGTTCGGTTCGATCTTCGTCGCCTCCTACGGCTCGACCGAGACCGGCGGCGGATCGGCGTTCCTGTTGCCCGACGACCACGATGTGGATCGCCCCGAGCTGCTGATTTCCTCCGGACGCGCCCTGCCGGGCGTGGAGATCGAGATCCGGGACGAGCACAATCGCCCCATGCCGGCCGGCGAGGTCGGCGAGATCGCCGTCCGCTCACCGGGCCAGATGGCCTGCTATATCGGCCTTCCCGACAAGACCGCAGAAACCGTGCGCGACGGATGGATCTGCACCGGCGATGTCGGGCGGATCGAGGAGAACGGCTATCTCTACGTCGCGGATAGGACCGCCTTCGCGCTCGAATCCAACGGCGTGAAAGTCTTCCCCCGGCTGGTCGACGCACAACTTTCCGAGCATCCCGCCGTCAGCATCGCCGTCACGGTGGGGATCGAAGATTCGGTCGCGACCAACCTGATCTGCGCCGCGGTGACGCTCCGTCCGGGCATGCAGGCAAGGCCCAAGGACCTCCAGGCGTTCCTCGCCGAGCGGCCGGATGCGATCAAGGTCGATCATGTCCTCATTTTCGACAGCTTCCCGCTGATGGCGGCGAACCTCAAGATCAATCGCCCCCAGCTCGTCGAGATGGTTCGGAAGGAGCTCGCCCGCAACCGGGTGGAGGTCGCCTGATGGCCACGGCGAACAAGCCGCTGGCGCTCGTCCTGATGACGTCGCGCACAGCCTCGGCGCCGGGCATCGAACCGCATTGCGATATCGTGTGGTGGGGCGAGCTTGCCGATCGCGATGCGTTTCTCGCCGAGCGCGGAGCCGAGGTCCGCGTCCTGGTCACCGCAGGCAGCATTCCGATCCGGCCGAAACTGACCGACCGCCTGCCAAATCTGGGACTGATCGCCTTTTACGGCGCCGGCTATGGCGGCGTCGACGTCAAGGCAATGCGCGCACGCGGGGTATCGCTGAGCTATTGTCCCGCCACCAATCACGAAGACGTCGCGGACGTGGCGGTCGGGCTCACCATCTCGACGGTCCGGCGCTTGTCGGAAGGCGATCGCATGGTCCGTTCGAGCGAATGGACCGTCCCGGTGCCGATCCGCATGACGCCGTCGATGCGCACGCTGCGCTACGGCATCGTCGGTCTCGGGGCGATCGGAACCGCGATCGCCGAGCGGATCGAGCCCATCGGCGGAACGATCGCCTGGTGGGGGCCTCGTCCCAAGCAGGTCCGCTGGCCCCGCGCCGACAGCCTGATCGCCCTGGCACGGGACAGCGACGTGCTGATCCTGGCGCTCAAGGCCGATGCCGAGACGGCGAACATCGTCGATGCGGACGTGCTCGCAGCGCTTGGGTCCGACGGATATCTCGTCAACATATCGCGCGGCATCGCGGTCGACGAGGACGCGCTACTCGATGCGCTGCGGAACGAGCGGCTCGCGGGCGCTGGCCTCGACGTCTTCGCCCGCGAGCCGAGCGATGCGGCGAAGTGGCGCGACCTGGACAATGTCGCATTGAGCCCGCACATCGCCGGATGGGCACGGGCGAGCATCGAAGGCTCCCAAGCGCACCTCAGCGAGACCCTGCGCCGCTACTTCGCCGGCGCGCCGCTGCTAACACCGATCCCCGACTGAGGCGTCAGAATTCGACTAGGTGTATGGTCCCGACATTTGATGGTGCATCATCTGCGAGCGAGTGGAGGGATGCGCTATGGGCCAGATTCTACACGGGAGCCTGCTCAAAAAGGGGCTCTATCCCGCTGTATCGGACGCAGCCGCGGCGGGCTGACGACCAAGCTCCACGCGGTCTGTGACGGCAGCGGTCGACCCATCCGCCTGGTGCTGACCGAAGGACAGGCCAGCGATTACAAGGGCGCCGCCTTGCTGGTCGATGCCTTGCCGCTTGCCGCCGCGATGCTCGCCGACCGGGGATATGACGCCGACTGGTTCCGCAACGCCCTCGCCGCACGCGGCATCTCCCCCTGCATCCCGGCAAAACGCAACCGCACGACCGCCATCCCGCACGATCGCATCCTCTATCGGCAGCGACATCGCATCGAGAACATGTTCGGACGCCTCAAGGACTGGCGGTGCATCCACACACGATACGACCGATGCGCCCATATCTTCATGTCTGCCATCGCCTTCGCCGCCAGCTTCATCTTCTGGCTCAATCAATGAGTCCTGAGCCTAGTTCACGCGGCGCACATGTCCCTGCCAGAAAGGCTCGCGGAGCGCCCGCCGCAGGATCTTTGCTTGGCAATCGCGCAGGATGTAGGCCGCTTCCGCCGGAGCAAGCCGCCAGCCGATCGGCGACATGACCGCCCCCATCTTGGCTGCGCTCAGCACCAGTTCGAAATAGCGATCGGCATTCGCCGACATAGGCGATGCGGTCGCCCTTCCCGACGCCGGAGGCCAGGAGTGCCCGGACGATGCGGCTCGAGCGCTGCTGGAGCTGTGCGAAGCTCGTTTCGCGCCCCTCGAAGACAAAGGCGACGGCGTCGGGCCTGATCGCAGCGTGATGGCGCGGAATATCTGCCAACGTCCGGATCGCCAGGTGCGGCAGGCTGGGCAAAGACGTCATCGTTTCGAGGCCGGGCCTCAGGTCGGCGCGCGCGCCGCTGCGCCGCCGAGCTTGACCAGCGCCCGCTCCCTCGCATGGATCAGGTCGTATTCGGGAAAAGTGTCTGTCGAAGGCGCATAAGCGCGAAGGATCTGCCGGGCGAGCTGCACCTTGTGGACTTCGGTGGGGCCGTCCGAGAACTGCACCACGAACGATGCTGCAAGCTGCCGCATGAACGGCATCTCGCTGGACAGGCCCAGCGATCCATGCACCTCCAGCGCACGGATCACGATGTCGCGCATCACGCGCGGCATCGCCGCCTTGATCGCGGAGATATCTCCGCGGACCTTGGCATAGTCCTTCTCCTTGTCGATCTTCCACGCGGTGCGAAGAACGAGCAGGCGGAACTGCTCGAGCTCGATCCAACTGTCGGCGATCTTTTCCTGCACCATCTGCTTGTTCGCCAGCGCCTCGCCCTGGGTGAAGCGCGAGACCGCACGCTGGCACATCATGTCGAACGCCTTCCGCGCTTCGCCGACGGTGCGCATCGCGTGGTGGATGCGCCCTCCGCCGAGCCGGGTCTGCGCCACGGTGAAGCCCTGCCCCCGTCCGCCCAGCATGTGATCGAGCGGCACGCGCACCCGGTGATAACGGATATAGGCGTGCGACGGCTCGCGGTCGCCGAGATAGCCGACGTTGCGGACGATCTCGATTCCGGGCGTATCGCCGGGCACGATGAACATCGACATGCGCGAATGCACCGGCTCCTCGGGCTCGGTGATCGCCATGACGAGCAGGAAATCGGCCCAGCGCGCGTTCGAGGAGAACCATTTCTCTCCGCTGATCTCCCACATTCCGTCGACGATCCGCGCGCGCGTGCGAAATACCGCAGGGTCAGAGCCCCCCTGCGGCTCGGTCATCGAGAAGCACGATACGATCCTGCCTTCGAGCAACGGCTGAAGATAGCGGGCCTTCTGCTCGGGCGTGCCGTAGTGAGCGAGGATCTCGGCGTTTCCGGTATCCGGAGCCTGGGTGCCGAACACCACAGGCGCGAACGCCGAGCGCCCTAGTATCTCGTTGAGCAACGCAAGCCTGAGCTGGCCATAGCCCTGACCGCCGAGCTCCGGCCCGAGATGGCACGCCCATAGCCCCTGCGCCTTCACCCGCTCCTGGAGCGGCCGGACCAAACGGACGTTGTCCGGATTCCCGACATCATACTGACTGCCCAGGACGAGGTCGAGCGGCTCGACCTCGTCGCGCACGAAGGCGTCGGCCCAGTCCAGCTTCGCCTGGAACTCGGGATCGGTTTCAAAATCCCACATGGGTGCGCTCCCGGTCGATCAGTGGTTCCAGATAACGCCAGCCGGCTTCCGCATAAGGGCGGACCCGCGCGATCTGCGACGCGGCGTTGTCGGCGGCGGCGGTTCCCGCTTTCGCGCGGCCGACGATCGCTTGCAGGATCGCGGCCAGCCGGAAGCAATTGTAGGCTTGGTAGAAGCCGAGGTTGGCCGGCGGCTCGCGTCCGATCCGCTCGCAATACAGCGCGAGATACCGCTCCAGATTCGGCACGCCCAGGGCCTCGGCGTCCTTGTCCGTCAATTGGTTGCGGTCGCTCAGGCCCGGCGGCCGATACCAGTCCATCAAATGATACATCAGGTCGCCGAACGGATGGCCGGTGGTCGACAGCTCCCAGTCAATCACCGCGACGACGCGCGGCTCCGTCGGATGGATCAGCACGTTGTGGAACGAGAAGTCGCCGTGGAGCAGCCCCGCCTCCTCGTCGGCCGGAACCAGCCGGGGAAGCCATTCGATCAGCCGCTCCATTTCCGCGACGGTCCCGGTCTCGGCCCCGCGATATTGCTTGGTCCAGCGGGCGATCTGCCGCGCGAAATAGTTTCCGGCCCGCCCGAAGTCGGACAGTCCCAGCGTTTTGGGATCGAAGCTGTGCAACTGGGCGAGCGTGGCATTGACCGAATCGTAGATGGCAGCGCGTTCGGCCTTGCCGACGGTGGGCATCGTGCAGTCGCGGAACACCCGGCCGGGCACATGCGCCATGACGTAGAACACCGTGCCGATCACGCCGGGATCGTCGCAATAGGCGATCGGCTCTGGCACGGGGAAGCCGACGCCATGCAACGCCTCCATCACCCGGAATTCGCGATCGACCGCATGGGCCGAAGCGACAAGCACGCCCGGCGGCTTGCGCCGCAGCACATAGGCTCTGGCCGGGGTCTTCAGGATATAGGTCGGGTTCGATTGCCCTCCCGCGAACTGGCCGATGGTCAAGGGACCGACATAGCCCGGCACCGCCGTCTCGAGCCATGCCGCGAGGCGTTCGACATCGAAGGCGTGCTGCGGCCGAACGTCCTCGATCACGCCGCCAATCGCGGCCCCTGTCACGGCAGGCCTCCATCGAGCGCGACCACCGATCCGGTCGTGAAGCTGGAACGATCGCTCGCAAGATACAGCGCGGTCGTCGCGATCTCCTCCGGCCGTCCGATCCGCTGGACCGCGGCCGGCGAATTCCTGTCCGCTTCCTCGCGCCAGCTTTTCGAGATGTCGGTCCAGAACGGCCCGCACATGATCGCATTGACCCGGACCTTCGGGCCGAACTCCAGCGCGTGCGCCCGCGTCATGATGTTTATCGCCGCTTTCGCGCCGGCATAGACCGGATAGGCCCTGCTCGCCTTGATCGCCCCTGTGCTGCCGACGTTGATAATCGAGCCCGAACCGGCCGCGACCATCCGGTCTCCCACCAGCGCGGACAGGCGGAACGGCCCCTTGAAGTTGACCGCCACGGTCTTGTCGAACAGTTCCTCGGTCATCTGCGACGACGACGGCGTGACCGGGCCGATCCCGGCATTATTGACCAGGATGTCGAGCTTGCCGAACGCGGCATAGGCTGCGCCGACCAGCGGCTCGATCGCGTCCCATCGGCCAACGTTGCAGGCAAGCGGCAACGCGCGGTGCCCGAGCCCTTCGACCATGTGCGCGGCTTCTTCGCACGCTTCGATCTTCCGGCTTACCACGATCACGTCGGCGCCCTGCGTCGCGAACGCGCGGACCATCTCCAGCCCAAGCCCGCGACTGCCCCCCGTGACGAGCGCCACCTTGCCCGACAGATCGAAATAGCCGGTCACAGCGACCGCGCGATCACGACCTTCATGACCTCGTTCGCGCCGCCGTAGATGCGCGTGACGCGCGCGTCCTTATACATGCGGCCGATGCGGTATTCGTCCATATAGCCGTATCCGCCATACATCTGGAGGCACGTGTCGACGATCCTGCCCTGAAGCTCGCTGATCCAGTATTTCGCCATCGACGCCTTGGTCGTCGTCAGGCGCTTTTCGTGGAGTTCGCGCAGGCACTCGTTGACGAAAGTGCGCGCGATCGTCGCTTCGGTCTTGGCTTCCGCAAGCTTGAACTGCGTGTTCTGGAAATCGATCAGCGCCTGGCCAAACAGCCGCCGTTCCTTGACGTAGCTGATCGTCTCCTCGATCGCGACCTCGATCATCGCCATCGCCTGCAACGCGATGATCAGCCGTTCCTTGGGAAGTTCCGTCATCAGCTGGCGGAAGCCCTGCCCTTCCTCGGCCCCGAGCAGATTGTCGGCCGGCACCCAGACATTGTCGAAAAACAGCTCCGACGTGTCCTGCGCCTCGTTGCCGATCTTCTTGAGCTTGCGCCCGCGGCGGAAACCTTCGGCATCGTCGGTCTCGACGACGAGCAGCGACACCCCCCGCGCCCCCGCGCCGGGGTCGGTCTTGGCCGCGACGACGATCAGATCGGAAAGCTGGCCATTGGTGATGAACGTCTTCTGCCCGTTGATCCGATACCCGTTTCCGTCGCGGATCGCGGTCGTCCGCATCTTCTGCAGGTCCGATCCCACGTCCGGCTCGCTCATCGCTACGCCGGCCAGCAATTCACCATTCGAAAGCCGCGGAATCCAGCGTCGCTTCTGCTCCTCCGTGCCGTGCGTGGCGAAATATGGACTTACCACGCCGTTGTGCAGCGAGATCGCGAAGCCGCTCGCCTCCTTGCGCACCACCTCATCGATCAGCACGACATCGTGACGAATGTCTCCCCCACCGCCGCCATATTCGGCGGGCAGCGATACGCCCAGAAACCCGGCTTCGCCGGCCTTCGTCCAGAACTCGCGATCCACCATGCCCTGCTCGCGCCACCGAGCGGTGCGCTCCGGCGGCGCCTCGCGTTCGAGAAAGCGGGCAAAGGATTGGCGCAGCATGACGAGTTCGTCGTCGCGCATGAAATCAGGTTCGACGACGTCAAGCAAAGACATTCCCGCCTTCCGACACAACTTCGAGCGGAGCAGCGGCGGCCGAAAACGGCGTGCCGATTATCTTCCCTACTCGCGACCTGCCGCTGTGCAGATCTTCCGAGCGCGATAAAGATGGCCCGGCAGGATTTGGCGCAAGGGGATTTTTCGCCAATCGATCTGCAATTTCGCTGTCCCGGCTGCGGACTTGTAGCTTGCGGCTACGGCCTCTGACTCTGCTAAATCGCGCCAGAGACGAGGGCGAAGAGACGCAAGATGTAATTGGAGAGGGGCACGGCAAGACGCCGCCACGCGGCATCGGTCCAAGGCATATGAATTCAACCGCCGCGGGCTTGCATGCTCCGTGCCGGAAGCCTTGGGCAGGCCCTGCAAATCCGACTTCGACGCATTGCGCTCCTTCGCATCTAGGGAGAATTTATGACCGACGCCTATATCTATGACGCGGTGCGCACGCCGCGTGGACGGGGCAAGAAAGACGGCGCGCTGCATGAAATCACCTCGGTTTCGCTGGCCACGCAAGTGCTGCAGGCGCTCAGGGACCGGAACGGAATCGATACCGCCAACGTCGAGGATGTGGTTCTCGGGTGCGTCACGCCCAGTGGCGAGCAAGGCTCGGATATTGCGCGCACCGCGGTGATGATGGCCGGCTATGCCGAGACGACCGGCGGTATCCAAGTGCATCGGTTCTGCGCGTCGGGTCTCGATGCCTGCAATATCGCGGCGTCCAAAATCATCTCCGGCGAAGCGGAAATGACGGTCGGCGGCGGCGTCGAGGCCATGTCGCGCATTCCCATGGGCACGGACCGGGGCGCCTGGCCGACCGATCCTTCGGTCGCGCTCGACACCTGCTTCGTGCCTCAGGGCATCGGCGCCGATATCATCGCCACGCTGGAGGGGTTCAGCCGCGAAGACGTCGATGCCTATGCGATGGAGAGCCAGATCCGCGCCGCCCGCGCCTGGAGCGAGGGACGCTTCGCCCGCTCGGTCGTGCCAGTCAAGGATCAGCTCGGCCTGACCATTCTGGACCACGACGAGCATATGCGGCCGGGCACGACGATGCAGTCGCTCGCTTCGCTCAAGCCCGCCTTTCAGGAGCAGGGCGATACCTTCTATGACGGCATCGCCGTTCAGCGGTATCCGCAAATCGACCGGATCAGCCACGTCCATCACGCCGGCAATTCGAGCGGCATCGTCGATGGGGCGGCGGGCGTCCTGTTCGGCAGCAAGGAGGCCGGCGATCGACTGGGCCTAAAGCCCCGCGCGCGCGTGAAGGCGATGGCGGCCATCGGCTCCGAGCCGACGATCATGTTGACTGGCCCCACTTATGTGACGCGGAAGGCTCTCGGGAAGGTCGGGATGACGCCCGAGGACATCGACCTTTACGAGCTCAACGAGGCATTCGCCTCGGTCGTCCTGAAGATGATGAAGGAACTCGCGATCCCGCATGACAAGATGAACGTCAACGGCGGCGCCATCGCGATGGGTCATCCGCTCGGCGCGACCGGGGCGATGATCCTCGGCACCGCGGTCGACGAACTCGAGCGATCGGACAAGGAAACCGCGCTCATCACCCTGTGCGTCGGCGCCGGCATGGGCGTCGCGACGATCATCGAACGCGTCTGAGGAAATTTGCAGATGGAATGTTTCTCGATCCAGACCGGAGCAGACGGCATCGCCGAAGTGCTGCTCGACGTGCCCGGACGCACGATGAACACGATCACGCCCGAGGTGATGGCGGAACTGGGCCCGCTCGTCGAGCGCATCGCCGGCGACGACGCGATCAAGGGTGTCGTGCTCGCTTCCGGCAAGGCCAACGGCTTCTGCGCCGGAGCGGATCTGGGCCATCAGGCGCAGAATGCCGGCCAGTCGAAAGGCGAAGCCGAGCAACGCGAGGCTCTCGAACGGGCCTATCGGCTGAACGCGCTCCTCCGCCGGCTGGAGACCTGCGGCAAGCCGGTCGCCGTCGCGCTGGAGGGTCTCGCCCTGGGGGGCGGTCTCGAGATCGCGCTCGCGTGCCACTATCGCGTCGCGGCGCGCAGCCCGAGGCTTCAGCTCGGCCTGCCCGAAGCCAACGTCGGCCTGCTGCCCGGCGGCGGCGGCACGCAGCGGCTGCCGCGCCTGATCGGCATCGCCAAAGCGCTGCCGTTGCTGCTCGAAGGCAAGCCCTTGCGCGCCGAGGAAGCACATCGGCTCGGCTTGGTGCACGCGCTGGCCGAGCCGGGCGAGACGATCGCGGCGGCGCGTGCGTGGCTGGCGACGACGCCGGAACCGCTCCAGCCGTGGGATCGCAAAGGCTATCAGCTTCCTGGCGGCGGACCATACGGCGCGGGCGGCCCGGCCATCATCGCCGGCTCGGCCACCGTCAAGAAGCGCAGCTTCGGCAATTATCCTGCACAGGAGAATATCCTGCGCTGCGTCTATGAAGGGGTGCAGGTGCCGATCGAAGCGGGGCTGCGGATCGAGAGCCGCTATTTCCTCAAAACCCGACAGACGCCCCAGGCCAAGGCAATGATCCGCACCCAGTTCCAATCGATCCAGGCGCTCCGCAAGGGCGCGCTGCGTCCAGCGGGCTTCCCTAAATGGGAGACGAAAAAGGCCGCGGTGCTCGGCGCCGGCATGATGGGTGCGGGGATCGCTTTCGTCCAGGCGGCGGCCGGGATCGAGACTGTCCTGCTGGACGTGTCCGAGGACGCGGCGACCAAGGGCAAGGCCCATAGCGAAAAGGTCGTCGAGAAGGCCGTCGCGCGTGGGCAAATGACGCGCGAGGCAGGCGATGCCCTGCTGGCGCGGATCACCGCAAGCGCCGACTATTCGCTGATCGAGGGCGCCGACCTCGTGGTCGAGGCGGTGTTCGAGAATCGCGAGCTCAAAGCCGAGGTGACGAAAAAGGCCGAAGCGTTGCTCAAGCCCGGAGCGGTGCTCGCCTCGAACACCTCAACCTTGCCGATCACCGGCCTGGCCGAAGCATCTGTTCGCCCGGATTCGTTCATCGGCCTGCACTTCTTCTCGCCGGTGGACCGGATGGATCTGGTCGAAGTGATCTGCGGCCAAAAGACATCGCCCGAAACGCTAGCCAAGGGGCTCGACTACATCGATCGCATCCGCAAGACGCCGATCGTCGTCAACGATGCGCGCGGCTTCTACACGTCACGCTGCTTCGGAACCTATTCGGCGGAAGGCATGGAGATGTTCGCCGAAGGGATAGCCCCTGCGATCATCGACAACGTCGGACGCATGACCGGCATGCCGCGCGGCCCGCTCGAGCTGGTCGACGACGTGGCGATCGACCTCGTCTACAAGGTCCGCAAGCAGACCCGCGAGGATCTGGGCGATGCCTACAAGCCGGAAGCGCGCGACGCCATCGTGACGCGCATGGTCGAAGATTTCGGCCGGTTCGGGCGCAAGAACGGCAAGGGCTTCTACGACTATCCGGAAGGCGGCCCCAAAACGCTGTGGACGGGGCTGTCGGACATCGCCCCCGTCAGGATCGCCAGGCCCTCGCCCGAGTTGATCGAGGAAATCCGCACCCGACTGCTCTATCGCCAGGCGCTCGAAGCCGCGCGCTGCATGGAGGAAGGCGTGGTGAGCGATCCGCGTTCGGTCGATGTCGGCGCAGTGCTCGGCTGGGGCTTCGCGCGCTGGACCGGCGGTCCGGCCAGCCTGATCGACATGGTCGGCGTCGCCGAATTCGTGGCGCGCTGCGATGCGCTGGCGCAGAAATACGGCGCACGCTTCGCACCGCCCGCTTTCCTCCGCGAGATCGCGGCACGTGGCGGCAGCCTGTATGAGGCCGAAGCCACGACCGTTGCCGAAGCGGCCTGAGCGTGGATGCGTTCAAGCTTTTCGACGTGACCGCCGCAGTAGCGCTGGTCACCGGCGGATCCCGCGGCATCGGACGGATGGTGGCGGAAGGCCTGCTTCGCGCGGGCGCGCGCGTCTACATCTGTGCACGCAAGCAGCCGGAACTCGACGAGACCGTGGCGGCGCTCAGCGCTATTGGACCTTGCCACGGCATCGCCGCCGACCTCGGAACGCCGGAGGGCTGCCGCGCCATTGCCGACTCGGTCGCGACACGCGAGGATCGCCTGAATATCCTCGTCAACAATGCCGGCGCCACCTGGGGTGCGCCGATCGACGCGTTTCCGCGCGATGCCTTCGACAAGGTGATGACCGTCAACGTCACTGGCGTGTTCGACCTGACGCGCCATCTGCTGCCGCTGTTGCGCACGGCGGCCCGTGCCGGCGAACCAGCAAGGGTGATCAACATCTCCTCGCTGGCGGGCATCGAACCTCCGGAAACCGAAAGCTTCTCTTACAGCTCGAGCAAGGCGGCAGTCTTGATGCTGACCCGGCATCTCGCACGCCGTCTCGCATCCGAAGGGATCACGGTCAATGCGATCGCGCCGGGCGTGTTTCCGTCGCGCATGACCGCGCCGTTCTTCCGTGAGGACGGAAGTCAGGACAAGTGGGACATCCCGCTCGGTCGAGTAGGCGCGATCGAGGATATCGCGGGAACCGTCATCTTCCTGGGCTCGCGCGCGGGCGCCTACCTCACCGGAGCAGTGCTGCCCCTCAGCGGCGGGATGGGGACCGCGAACTGAATGCCCGGATTTGCACCAGCCCGGCCAATCGTGCAGATACCGGCTCCGCGCAGAGGAGGTGCGCATCTTGATGAACTGGGACGATCTGCGCATCTTCCTGGCGCAGGCGCGGAATCCGAGCCTGAAATCGGCCGCGCGCGGTATCGGCATCGACCCGACGACGATGAGCCGGCGCCTGGCGCGGCTCGCACATTCGATGAATGCGACGCTGTTCGAGCAGCAGGGCGGCCAGCATGTGCTGACCCCGCGCGGCGTGCAGCTGCTCGCCTATGCAGAACGCGCCGAAGCCGCGATGCTGGAAGCGGCCGAAGCGGGCGTGGGCGACGAGGCCGGCGGCCTGATCCGCCTCGCCGCGCCGGAATCGTTCGCCACCCACTTCCTCGCGTCGCGGCTCGATGGCTTCCAGCGGCAGCATCCACGCGTCGAGTTCGATCTGATCTCGCCAAGTTGGTATTCGGACCCGCTCAAACGCGAGGTGGATATCGCCATCCTGCCCGCGCAGCCGGTTCGCGGTCCGCTTCTGACGCGGCGACTGGCGGACACGACCCTGCACCTCTATGCAAGCGCGGACTATCTCGCATCGCATCCGCCGATCCGAGAGCGCGCGGACCTCGCGGCGCATCGCTTCGTCGGCTATATCCGGAACGTCGTCCCGGGGCATCCCACCGAGTATGCCGAAGTGATCTCCGCCGAAATCGTCACCGCGATCCGGACGACCAGCAGCGCCGTGCAGGAGCGCGTGATCGAGAGCGGCGGCGGCATCGGCCTACTCCCCTATTTCACGGGACATGCGAATCCGCGGCTCGTCGCGGTGCTCCCCGACGAGATCTCGTTGGAGCAGAGCTTCTGGCTCGTGATTCGCGAGGACGTCCGGCATTCAAGCCGGATTTCGGAATTTCTCGACTGGCTGTCCAAGGAAGTCCGGCGGAATTCCGCCTTCTTTCAAAAGCCTGCCGCACTCTAAGGAACCCTGCCGGTTTTGACGAACCAGCCGCGAGCGGACGCGCGGCCCCGACCGTCCCGCTGGACATGCCCGACATGACGGGTTCGCGATCGGGGGAGTCTTTCTGATGCAGCTCGAACTTTCCGAGGAACAGGCGCTGTTCAGCGCAGAGGTCCAGCGCTTTCTCGAACGCAACTACGATTTCGAACGGCGCCGCGCGAGCCTTGCGGCACCGGACGGGATCAATCCCGCGGTCTGGTCGGGGCTGGCCGAGTTGGGCGTGCTCGCGCTGCCCTATCCCGAAACGATGGGCGGGCTCGGCACCGACGCGCTGACGCTTGGACTGGTGATGGAGGCATGCGGCCGCCATCTGTTGATCGAGCCGGTGCTCGCCTCGACGATAACCGCGGGCATCGCGCTCGCGGAAGGAGGCAGCGAGGAGCAAATTGCGCGATGGCTCGCGCCAGCGATCACCGGCGAGGCCAGGCTCGCGCTCGCGCTCGAGGACATGGTCGGAACCACAACGCGCGTCCATGCGGGCAACGGCGTCGTGCGGCTGAACGGCCGCAAGGCGTTTGCCCCAGGCGCGGCCGCGGCGCACGTCCTGCTCGTCGCGGCGCAGGACGATCTCTACCTGGTGCCGGCGGATAGGGCCGGCATCGGTATCTCGCCGATCCGCCTTCTCGATGGAAGCCAAGCGGCGGAGATCACGCTGGACGACGTTGCCGCCGAACGGTTGCCCCACGGCACCGAGGCACTTCGGACGGCCCTCGATGCCACGCTGCTTGCGGCCTGCTGGGAAGCCGTCGGGGCAATGGCCGCCGCGCATGCCCAGACGATGGACTATGTCCGCCAGCGCCAGCAGTTCGGCAAGCCGATCGCGGCCTTCCAGGTGGTCCAGCATACCGGGGCGGAGATGGCCGTGGCTTGCGAGGAAGCGCGCGCGGCGTGCATGCTGGCCGCGCTGGTCCCGGGATCGCGCACGCTGCTGGCCGCCCGCGTGAAGGTCGCGCGCGCCGCCGAGGCCGTCGCCAAGAACGCGGTCCAGCTCCACGGTGGCATGGGCGTGTCGGACGAGCTGGCCGTCGCCAGCTATTTCCGCAAGCTGACCGCCTTTCAGGTTCAATACGGCAGCGCCGAGACGCATCTGGCGCGCTATGCGGCCGAAGTGCTGGCGCCTCGCCATCATCATTCGAGTGCGGTGCTATGAACCTCGATCTCACGCACGAGGACGCTGCGTTCCGCGACGAGGTGCGCGACTTCCTGACGGAGAAGCTGACCGACGCGATGCGCGAAGGGCAGGCGATGACCGCCGGCGTCTATCCGGAGCCGGAGATCTCCGTCCCCTGGCACAAGGCATTGGCGGAGAAAGGCTGGATCGCTCCGCTGTGGCCGGTCGAGCATGGCGGCAGCGGCTGGACGGGTGTCCAGCGCTTCATCTTCGAAACCGAGGCCGCGCTGGCCGGCGCTCCGCTGATCTATCCGCTGAACGTGCGTTTGATCGGGCCGGTGATCATCGCTTTCGGCACCGAAGAGCAAAAGGTCCATTACCTGCCGCGCATCCTGAGCGGTGAGGACTACTGGGCGCAGGGCTTCTCCGAGCCCAATGCCGGGTCCGACCTCGCCTCGCTCAGCACGCGTGCGGTGGTCGATGGCGATGACTACGTCGTCAACGGCAGCAAGATCTGGACGACCCACGCGCACCATGCGAACCGGATGTTCACGCTGGTCCGGACCGATCCCGATGCGCGGAAGCAGGAGGGGATCAGCATGCTGCTGATCGATCTCGATGCGCCCGGCGTGGATATCCGGCCGATCATCTCGATCGGCGGCGAGCACGACGTCAACCAGGTCTTCCTCGACGACGTGCGCGTCCCGCGCCGCAACCTGATCGGCGAGGAGAACAAGGGATGGAGCTATGCCAAATACCTGCTCGAGTTCGAGCGTGGCGCCGGCCTCAACGCAGGCCGTCTGCGCTCCGCAATGAAGCGGCTAGACCGCATCATGGATCTGATCGAGACGCGCGGCGGCGCTCCCCGCACGGACACCACGCTGATGACGCGCTTCGCCGAAGTTGCAATCGACATCGACGTTTTCGAGATGATGGAGTTGAAGACGCTGGGGCCGCTCGCACCTGGCGAGAATCCCGGCCCGGTTTCTTCGGTGCTCAAACTACGCAACAGCCGGATCAAACAAGCGGTCACCGAGCTCGGTATCGCCCTGCTCGGCCGCGACGCCGCGCGCTGGCCGGAGGAGATCGCCGGCGTCGAGGACGTGCTCGTCCCCGATTATCTGAACGCCCGCGCCGTGACCATCTTCGGCGGCGCACGCGAGGTGCAGCTCGGCATCATCGCAAAGACGCTCGCTGGCCTCTGATGGAAGTGCGCGCGGCGATCGACACTCGCAAATCGGTGCGTGCGTTCCTCGATCGGGCGGTGCTGCCAGCAACGCTGCACCGCATCGTCGAGGAAGCCGCACGCGCGCCTTCGGGCGGCAATCTCCAGCCTTGGCACGTCGACATCGTTTCGGGCGATGCGCTGACGCGGCTCAAGGCGACCATGGCCGACAAGCTCGCGCGCGGAGAGCGCGAGCCTCATGGCTACCCGATCTATCCTCCGGCGCTGACGTCACCCTATCGCGACCGTCGCCATGCGGTCGGCGAAGCGATGTATGGCGCGCTCCGCATCGCGCGTGAGGACAAAGCGGCGCGGCGGCGGCGCTTCGACGACAACTACGCCTTTTTCGGCGCACGCGACGCGATCTTCTGCACGGTCGACCGGCAGATGGGACCGCCTCAGTGGTCCGATCTCGGCATGTTCCTCCAGAACGTCATGCTGCTCGCGATGGACGCCGGTCTCGCCACTTGCGCGCAGGAATGCTGGGCGGCTTATCCGGCTACGGTGACGGCCTTCCTGGGCACGCCGCCCGAACGCATGCTGTTCTGCGGCATGGCGATCGGCTACGAGGATGTCGCGCATCCGGCGAACGCGGTTCGCACCGCGCGCGCAGACACCGCGGAATGGTTGCGCGTGATCGACTAGCCGAGCCGGGCGCGCCCGCCCGAGATCACCGGCGTTCCCCGCTCCTTGACGGTGGCCTCGAACGAGATGACGTCGTCGTCGCGCCACAAGCGCATCGCGATGGTCTCACCCGGATAGATCGAGCCGCTGAACCGCGCTTCGTGCGAGACGATCCGGATCGGGTCGTTCCCCGCGAAGGCAAGCATGACTCCGCGGCAGGTGATGCCGAAGGTGCACAGGCCATGCATGATCGGCCGCGCAAAGCCCGCGCGGACGGCGAAGTCCGGATCGATATGGAGCGGGTGGCGGTCGCCGTTCAGCCGGTAGAGCAAGGCCTGGCCGATCGTGGTCGGCAACTCGATCCGCGCGTCCGGCAGGCGATCAGGCACGCGATGCACGGGCGGCTGGCCCGCGTTCGGCGCACCGCAGCCGCCGTCGCCGCGGGCGAACAGCGTCGTGACCAGCGTGGCGATCGGCGTTCCCCCTGCCCGGTCCTTGAGCACGTTCTCGATCTCGACCACCGCGCCCTTGTCCGCGCCTTTGTCGTAGACTGCGCGGACCCGGGCATCGCTTACCGCGGTCGCGCTCGTTGCCGGCATCGGGCGGTGCATCGTCACCGACTGCCCTCCCGCCAGAATACGTTGCTGGTTCAGGTCGAGCCGGGGGATCACCAGTCGCGCGCTGGAGATAACGGTGCAGAAGGTCGGGATCACCTGCAAACCCTGCTCCCAGACCAGGGAGAGTTCACCGCGGTCGAGCGGATCGGCGGCAGCGCCGATGCTGAGCGCGTAAAGGATCGCGTCGCGATCGCTCCACGGCGTGGGCACGTCACCTGCCCGGACATCGAGGATTCCGGGATAGGCGATCACGCTTCGCCCGCCTGTTCCTTGTTGGCCCTGGCCATCTCGGCGGCGTTCATCCCGCCGGTGGCATGACCGCTCACCAGCGAATTCTGCGCGTGCGCGAAGTGGTGCATGTGGAAGACGGCGTCCATCGCGGTCCGCTTGCCCTTCAGTTCCTCGACATGATTGATCGCCTGCTTGGTCAGCGCCAGCGCCAAACGCCCGCGCTCGGCAAGCCTGGCGGCCATGCCGCGCACTTCGTCCTCCAGCGCTTCGCGCGGCACGACGCGGTTGACCATGCCGACCGCGTGAGCGCGCTGCGCGGACATGCGCTCGCCAAGCATCAGGAATTCCTTCGCCTGTCGCGCGTTCATCTCATAGGCATGCGCGAAATATTCGACACCGGGAATGCCCATGATCACCACCGGGTCCTGGAAATAGGCGTCGTCCGAAGCGACGATGAAATCGCAGACCCATGCCAGCATCAGTCCGCCGGCAATGCATGCGCCATGCACGGCAGCGATGGTCGGCTTGGGAATATCCTGCCAGCGCCGGCAGAGCCCCAGATACGCCTCCTGCTCACGCGCATACAGAAGCTCGGCTCCCGGCTTGCCGACATGGTCATACCAGAGCAGCGCGCGGTCCTGGCTGCGCGCGAGGTCGCGCCCCGGCGTGCCGATATCGTGCCCGACCGAGAAGTGCTTGCCCGCCGCAGCGAGCACGATCACCTTGACCGCGTCGTCGTCCACGGCCCGCCGGAACGCGGCGTCGAGCGCGTAGAGCATCTGGGCGTTCTGCGCGTTGTGGTAACGCGGGCGCTGCAACGTGATCCACGCCGTGGCCTCCTCGACGCGGTAGCCGACCGGCGCATCGGTCTCATAGACGATCTCGGGCTCGGAACGCTCGGCGCTCATCGCATTTCTCCCACGCTCACGGTCTATACCATCGTCTCGCCGCCATCGACCGCGAGCATCTGCCCAGTGATCTGCCGCGCCGCGCCCGAGCAGAGGAACGCGATCGCTTCGCCGACGTCCTCGGGCTCGCCGACCCGGCGCAGCGGGATGCCCGCGATCGTGCTGGCGAGCGTCTTTTCGTCGGCAAGCACGTTGCGGACCATGTCGGTCCAGGTCGCGCCCGGAATCACGCAGTTCACGCGCACGCCCCGCGGCCCCCAATAGTCCGCCAGGTTCCGCACCAGGTGGTTTTCGGCCGCCTTGGAAACCGAATAGGCGGCCGAAACCCGCGCGGGACGGAGCGCAGCGATCGAGGAAACCGCCACCATCGCGCCACCGCCATTGGCCTCCATCTGCGGCAGGATCATCTTCGAGAAGCGCCAGATGCTCGACAGGTTGACCTCCAGAATCTTGTCCCACACCTCGTCGGTCAGATCCTGAATCGACGCTGCGACCGGATTCGTGGCGGCATTGGCGACGAACACGTCGATGCGGCCGAAGGCGTCGATCGCGGCGTCGACCAGCCGCCGCCGGTCATCCGCATCCCCGACATGGCAGGGCACGGCGATCGCCTCATGTCCCGCAGCCCTGAACTCGGCGAGCACCCGTTCGCAGGCGTCGGCCTTGCGCGAGCTGAGCACGAGCTTCGCGCCGTCGCGCGCCATGATCTTCGCGGTCGCATAGCCGATGCCGCGGGTCGAGCCCGTGACCAACGCCACCTTGCCGTTGAAACGCATAGTCTCTCCCCGCAATCAGGCCGCCGCGAGCGGATGCGGCTCGCCCATGAACCGGCGCTGCTGCCACCCGACGCTGCCACCGAGCATGTCGAGCACATGCGCGCGCTTGAGAAAGTGATGGATCGAATGCTCGGCGGTGAAGCCGATCGCCCCGAAATTCTGGATCGCCGCCTCGGCGTTTTCGACTCCGGCCTTCGCCGCGAGGATTTTCGCCGCACGCATCTGAAACGCCGCATCCGGCGCATCCGCCTGAAGCATGAGGGCGGCAAAGCAGGTCTGGCTCCACGCCGCGGCGTTCCGCTTGGCCATGTCGGCGCAGCGATGCTTGACCGACTGGAAGGCGCCGAGCGGCTGGCCGAACTGCTCGCGCACCTTCATGTATTCGACATTCATTTCCATCGCGGCTTCCGCGGCCCCGCACAGCATTGCCGCGACCAGCAAGGTCGGACGGTATGGCTCTTCGTTCCCGACCGGCGGCTCCCCTCCGGCGAAGCGCGCGCGGACAAGATGAATCGTGCCGTCGATGCACGCCGCTTCATGCTGCCCTGAAAACCGCTCGCACCGTGCTAGCGAGATACCCGTGCTTCCCCACAGCACGGCCCAATCGGTATCGGCGCACTCGATCAGCCGCGCGTCCACCCCTGCGGCGACGTCGCTCGTCGGATCGGCCGGAATGGCGAAGCCGACGGTGGTACGTCCGGACGCGAACGCCTTAGCGAGATCGGCCTGCCCTGCTCCCAAGGCCAACCGCGCCGCCATGCTCGAAGCGATCGCGGCGGGCGACACCAGCTTGCGGCCCAGCGCGTGATAGACGAGCAGTTCCTCGGCGATACCGCATCCCACGCCGCCCTGCTCCTCCGCCAGCGTGAGGGCGAAGACGCCGAACTCGCCCAGCCGCCGCCAGAACGCAAAGTCGCTGGCTGGCGTGGCGCTGCGTAGCCGCTCGACCGGCATCTCGGCCCGGACGAAGCCGTCGATCGCATCGACCAGTGCCCGCTGATTGTCGCTGGGCTTGAGGCTGATCATTTGCGTCCCGCTTTCGGCATGCCGAGCAGGCGCTCGGCGATGATGTTGCGCTGGATGTCGCTCGCCCCGGCGGCGATCGTCGCGGGGAAGCTGCGGAGATACTGCCAGGTCCAGCCGTCCTCGGCGCTCAGCTCGAGCCTGTCGATGCCGAGCACGTCCATGGCGAGCTTGCGGATGCGCTTGAGCGCTTCGGCGAAGAACAGCTTGGTGAGCGAACTCGCCGGGCCCGGATCGCCGCTGCCCGAATGCGAGATCGTCCAGTAGGTCATCGCCCGCATCGCCGCGAGCTCGGCGCGCAGCGTGGCGAGCTGCGCGAATATCTCGCCATTGTCGATCATTCGGCCACCGTTCACGGGATCGGGACGGCGCCGCGCTTCCTCGATCAGTTCCTCGACGACCTTCGAATAGTGAATCTGGTCGGCGATGAAGGCCGTGCCGCGCTCGAAGCCCAGCGTCGCCCCTGCGACCCGCCAGCCGTCGTCGATCCGGCCCACGACATTGGCGAGCGGCACGCGTGCGTCGGTATAGAAGACCTCGCAGAACGGATAATGGTCCGGCGCCACCATCGAACGGATCGGCCGCACCTCGATCCCCGGCGTCCACATGTCGACGATCACGAACGTGATGCCCGCCTGCTTGGGACCATCGTTCGAGGTCCGGACCAGCAGCACCTGCCAATCGGCGTATTGGCCGTGGCTGGTCCAGATCTTGCTGCCGTTGATGACGAGATCGTCGCCGTCGATTACGGCGGCGCAGCGCAGCGACGCGAGATCCGATCCGGCCCCGGGTTCCGAAAAGCCCTGGCACCAGATCTTCTCGCCCTTCAGGATCGCCGGCAGGTGCTCCTCCTGCTGTTCCGCCGTCCCGCAGGCGATCAGCGTGGGCCCTGCGAGGTTCAGCCCCGGGAAGCAGACCCCCACGTAAGGAGCATCGGCGCGGGCATACTCCTCGTGCCAGATCAACTGCTCGATGACCGAGAGACCGCGGCCGCCATAGTCGCGCGGCCACGCGATACCGGCCCATCCCGCCTCATACTGGATGCGCTGCCATTCCTTGTCGAACGCCGCCGCCGTCTGTCCGTCGAACGGGCGGGCTTCCCGCGGCTTGTTCTCGGCGAGCCAGGTCCGGACTTCGTCACGGAATGCCGCCTCTGCGGGGGTCGGGATCAGTTCCATGCTATTCGGGCAACCGGAAGGCGCGGCGCGCGTTGCCCGCAAGGAACCTGGGCCAGGTCTCCGGCTTCAGATCGTATTCGGACAGCTCCGCGAAGACCCGATCGTAGGACAGCGCCGGCCAATAGCCGGCGAACATGATCTTGTCGCCGCCGCGGGTCCGCAGATAGTCCTTGATCGCCTGCGGATAATGACGCGGCGCCATCGCGGTGGGCGCATAGTAGAGATGCTCCCAGCGCAGCAGCATCTTGACGCAGACATCCTCCCACGGCTCGCCGCCGTGGCGCATCACCACCCGCAGGTCGGGGAAGAACCAGCAAACCTCGTCGAGATGGATCGGGTCCTGCGTCCAGGCCGGAATCCGCGGACCGGGAAAGCCGACGTTGACGAAAACCGCCAGATCCAGCTCCACGCATTTCGCGTAGACCGGATACATCTCCTTCGAATTGAGATGCAGGAAGGGATAGATCGAAAAAGGGCTCATCTGCACCGAACGGATGAACTTGTAGCGCGACGCCAGATCGCCGAGCCGCCGGATGCCGCGCATGCCGCTGTGCGGATCCACGCGTAGCGTAACGAAGATGCGATCCGCGTGCGGGCTCAGGCGGTCGAAAGTCTCATCGGGATCGTCGCACGACAGCCCCACCCCGCCCATCGCGATGTTGTAGCGGTCGAGCTGCGCGAGCCACAGGTCGAGGTTCGAGCCGATCCGATTCTTCTCGTCCTGCGCCGCGCGCGCTTCCGGCGTGTCGGCGAACGATTTCCTGAACAGATAGCCGACCACGTCCGGCGAAGGCCACCGCGCCAGACTGTATTCGTCGCGATAGGCTTCGCGCGGACCCGGGATCGTCAGATGATCCTTGCCTAGGAAAAGCTGGACGAACGGATCGATCAGCTTGACCGGCGCCTCGCCCGGCAGCGTCAGTTGCACCATCAGGCCGGCACTTCGGGATAGAATTGCTGCCAGAACCGGCGCTGCTTCATGAACAGCGGTCCCTCGGCGCGGGTATAAGCCGGCCGCTCGACGTAGACCATGTTCTCCCAGATCGGCACATCGCGCCCGGCCTGAACGAGCTGCTGCTCGACCCGCCGCTTTGCGCGGCCCACCGGCGTCGAGCCGTCCCCCCCTGCCGCTTCGCGATCCTGCGGCACGAGCACGGTGCCGCGCATGTCGCTCAATCCGTCATCGATCGGCGTCACGCAATGGATCAGGATCGACGGGAGCCGATGCGGTGCCGCAGGGTCGCGTGGCACCATCGCGACGACGACGCCGATCCCTTCGAGATACGAGCTCTGGAGCGGCAGTTCGCGATGGTTGCGCCAGATATGGCCTTCCTCGATATAATCGACCTTCTCGCGATCCTCGGCGAGCACGGGGATCAGCTTGCTCTCGTGCACGAATATCAGATGGTCGACGTCGACCGTGTTCTCGGCAATCCATTGCGGCTGGGTGCGCAGCGAGGGCCAGATATAGGTGCAGTCGGGATAGGGCGGCAGGAAATCGTCCCGGTCGCGCAGTTCCCTGGGCGCCGGCCACAACGGCTCGCGATGAAGCACGTCATGCCACATCCAGACGATCCCGTTGGTTTCCGCGGTGGGGTATACCCGCAGCGCCCGGTTCGACCTGCTCGGCGCGCCCTCGGACGGAACGAGCGTGTTCCGGCCGTCCTTGCCCCATTCCCAGCCGTGATAGGGGCACTTGAGCCGGCATCCCTCGACCATGCCGCCATGGCCGAGATGCGCGCCCATGTGCGGGCAGAACGCCGACTGGACCACCGCCTCGCCATCCTCGGCGCGATAGAGGACGTAGTCCTTCTTGAAGTATTTCAGGGGGCGCACGTCACCGGGCTTGAGCTCGTCGCTCCATGCGACCTGAAACCAGCCGCTAGGCATCGCCGGCTTGTGAAAGCCCGTCGCGCCGGGAAGCTCCTCGAGCGTTTGCAGCGTATCGGATGTGACGGTCATCGCCCGCCTCCATTTGCGAGTTTTTCGGTCACCACCCCCTGCGGGTTCAGCGGTCCGAGCCAGTCTGCCAGCACTTCCGCATTGTCCTGCCCAAGCAGAGGGGGCGCGCGGCGATAGGTCGGCGGTGTCCGGGACAGGCGATGCGGGCTGGCGATCGTCGTCACTTCGCCCCAGGGATGGGATTGCCGCACCTCGTTGGCCCGGAACCGCACATGCGGATCGTCGAGCGCCTGCGCCACCGTCTGGACCGGCGCGTGCAGGATTTGCGCCGCCTCGAGCCGGGCGACAAGATCGGCGATGTTGTATCTGCCGATCTCCTCCTGCAGCAACGCGTTGAGCTCCTTCTGGTTTTCGTCGCGGTCGCGCCACGCCGAGAACCGGGGGTCAGCGGCCAGATCGGGGCGATCGATCGCCTGGCAGAAGCGCTGGAAATGATCGTCCCAAGCGGCTTGGATGAAGATCTCGCCGTCCGCGGCGACATAGGTGAAGGAAGGCGCCGCGCCGGCAACGGCATTGCCCGTCCGATACGGCACCTGACCCGAGATGCGAAAATCGATGGCCTTGTGCGCCACCAGCCAGAGCGCGCTGTCCATCAGCGCGGCGTCGATCTGCTGCCCGCCCTTGCCGCGCACTTCACGCGCGCGAAGCGCTGCCAGCACCGAAATGGCGGCATTCAGGCCGCTCACGAGATCGACGACGGTCACGCCGACCTTCTGCGACGGCCGATCGGGTTCTCCTGTCACATTCTGCAAGCCGCTGAGCGCCTGACAAACCCCATCGGTGCCCGGCCGCTGGGCATAGGGACCATCCTGGCCGAACCCGGTGACCGAAAGATAGATCACATCGGGATTGACCGCGGCAACGCTGGCATAGTCCAGACCGAAGCGCCGGAGCCCGCCCGCCTTGAAATTCTCGATGAAGACGTCGCAGCGCGCCGCAAGCTGACGCAGAACCTCGAGATCAGCCGGATCGGCGAAATTGAGCGCGATACCCCGCTTGTTGCGGTTGGCGCTGATCCAGGCGCTCGATTCCATGCTCGGTCCACCAGCAGGGTCTGCAAGGAAATGGGGCCCGTAGGAACGATACTCATCGCCCTTGCCCGCCCGTTCGACTTTCACCACATCCGCACCGAGATCCCCGAGGATCTGCCCGCAGGTGGGAGCCGCGACTAATCTTCCAAGTTCCAGCACGCGAATGCCGGTCAAGGCTCCCCCGTGCTGCTGCCCATCCAGGCTGGTATGCATATGCAAGTCCCCGCCGTCATGACTGAAACCCGATAAAACGGTGACCGCTGCGCAGTCACCCATCTTCTCCGGCTCCGGTCCGCTGTCGTCGCGAATTCCATCCTTCCGATTGCTTGACCGGCAGAGCCAAAATCAAATCTCCGGAAGATCCCACCGCCAGACTGCGCCGCTCCTGCCCCGGTCAGCAACCCCGAACTGGCGCAGCCATCGCTGCGAAAGCGCAGTCGCTAATTGCAGCCTTTCCTGCGATCTTGCAGATCGTTCTGCGCAACCCAGGGTTGCTCACCAGTCACCGGGCCACGACCCTCACCGCAGCGTTACAGCGCCATCAAAAAGAGAGCGTCCATCGGGCGCCAGTCCTTGGGAGAAGATGAATGACGGTATCCGCCTTGCCCGAGGACAAGAATATTCCGTCGGACAAGGAAAGACGTCCGGGTCCTTATGCCTGGTATGTCGTGATCGTCCTGATGCTGGCCTATACGCTCAGCTACATCGATCGAAAGATGCCCTTCATCCTGGTCGAATCGATCAAGCACGATCTCAACCTTTCCGACACCCAAATCGGACTTTTGACTGGCATGATGTTCGCCGTGATCTATGCGGTGGCTGGCATTCCCCTTGCCCGCATCGCCGACCGGCGATCGCGCAAAATGCTGATGAGCGGGGCAATCCTCGTCTGGAGCGTGCTCACCGCCTTCGGCGGCTTTGCCGCCAACTTCTGGATGCTGGCCGTTTCCCGCGCAGGTGTCGCGGCAGGGGAAGCCGCCTGCACGCCCGCCGCCCATTCGTTGATCGCCGACTATATTCCACGCCGTTTCCGCAGCCGCGCGATCGGTGTCTATCTCGTGGGCTCACCGCTCGGCGCGCTTCTCGGACTGGCGATCGGGGGCTGGGTCAACGAGATGGCGGACTGGCGCATGGCCATGTTCGCTTTGGGCCTGCCCGGCATTCTCCTCGCCGCGCTCATCTTCTTCACCATCCGCGAGCCGCTGCGGAGCGGCGGCCACACCGAAGGCCTGGCAGACGAAGGGCCGGGAATCGTGGAGGCGGTCAAAGTATTCATGAACCATCCCGCGCTGCGCCATCTGATCATCGGCATGACCATGGCCGGCGTGACCAGCGCGGCATTCCAGGCTTTTGCTCCGGCCTATATCATCCGGACCTTCGGCCTGGGCACTGCCGAGATCGGCCTCACCTATGGCGCGGCGCTGGGCATTTCCGGGGTGGTCGGCACGCTTCTGGGAGGCGTGCTGGGGGATCGGCTACGTGGCAGCAGACCGGGAAGCGGCCTCGCCTTTCTATCGCTGCCACTGGCCGTCGGCGCTATCGCGCTGCTGATCGGACTGTTCTCGAACAATTATCTTGTATTCCTCGCCAGCGTGCTCGTGCTCCAGGCCGGCTATCTCGTCGTCGGCGCGCCGTCGTTTGCCGCGACACAGGCTATCGTAAGCCCGCGCATGCATGCGGTCGCCTCCGCGATCATCCTGCTGGGAGTGAGCGGCGTGGGCCTCTCGATCGGTCCATTGCTGGCCGGGGCGATCAGCGACATGCTGCGGAATCTCGGACCGCAGGAGGCGCTGCGCTGGGCACTGCTGGTGATGACGCTTCCCCATCTGCTCGCGGCGACTCACTATCTGCTGGCCGGCCGGGCCATACGGCGCATCGCCGAAGCGGCAAGCTGATGCCCTGGCCCGCGCTCAGCATAGCCGCAGCGACGGATATCCTGACCGCGCCCGGCGCCCCGTTCGAGATCGGCGAGGAGTGGATTCGGGGTGTCCGGCAGCGCGTTTGGCGTTCCGGCCCGCAGACCAGCGCGGATCTGATGCGCGCGGCCCGCGGACATGGCGACAGAACCTTCCTTGTCCATGACGATGTGAGAGTGAGCTTCGCGGCCTTTCATCGCGCCGTAGCGGCAATGGCCCGCGCCCTGATCGAAACCGGAATCCAGCCGGGCGACCGTGTCGCGATCGCCATGCGCAACCTGCCCGAGTGGCCGGTCGCCTTCCATGCTGCGATCGCCGCCGGGGCGATCGCCGTGCCGCTCAACGCCTGGTGGCTGGGCAGCGAGTTGGCCTACGCGCTCGGCGACAGCGGCGCGCGCATTCTGGTCGCGGACGCCGAGCGCGCGGTGCGTATCGCCCCGCACCGGGCCGAATTACCGACACTCGGGCGCATGTTGGTCTGCGGCACACCGGAACTGGATGCCCTCGTCGGACCGCCCTCCGGCTGGTCCACGCTTGCCGACGACGAGCTTCCCGGTATCGAACTCACGCCCGAAACCGATGCTGCTATCCTGTATACGTCGGGGACGAGCGGCAAGCCCAAGGGCGCGCTATGCACCCAGCGCAACATGGTGGCCAATGTAACCGGCGCGGCTTTCGCCAATGCCCGGGCGCTGCTGCGGCGTGGAGAGCCGTTGAC